>JBILLV010000593.1:0-3477 GCA_044375895.1 Polyangiales bacterium
CAGTTCCGCGCCCTGGCCAGCCTCGACCTCCGCGAGATCACCCGCTCGGTGCCGCTGCGCTTCCACCTCAACGTCGGGTACCACCTCGACAACAGCGCCGCCGTCGTCACCGACACCGAGTCCCGCCGCCGCGCCGCGCAGCCGGGCTTCGACTCGACGATGTGCGCGACCACCCTCGCCAACGACCCGCGCTGCTACCTCGAGATCTCGCGCGTCGAGCGCTTCGCCCTCGGCATCAACCGCCACGACCAGCTCGGCGTGCGCATCGGCGCCGACGCCGAGCTCCCGTACGTCCGTCCCTTCGTGGAGTGGGCGGTGGGTGTCCCCGTCAACCGCCAGGGCTACTCCTGCTACGACCCGGGCACCACGGGCGCGGCCCCCGGCGGCGCGGCCGACGACGACCTCTGCCTCGGCAACCCCGACGTCGGTTTTGCCTCGCTGCCGTCCAACCTGACCATCGGCGCGCGCGTGCTGCCGCCCCTCCGCGGCTTCTCGGCCGTCCTCGCCTTCGACATCGCCACCTCGGGCACGTCGAGCTTCGTCCGCGAGCTCGCCCCGACGCCGCCGTGGCAGGTGTTCTTCGGCGCCGCCTTCGCCTACGACGTCCACGGGCAGAACCAGCGCATCGAGGTCCCCGGCCCCGAGCGCATCGTGACCCGCGAGGTCGACCGCACGCCCCCCGGCGGCACCGTCAACGGCAACGTGCGCGACGCCGAGAGCCACACGGGCGTCAACCGCGCGATCGTGACGTTCACGGGCCACCCGGAGCTCCACGTGCTCGCCACCGCGGCCGACGGCACCTTCCGCTCGGGTCACATCCCGCCCGGCGACTACCGCGTGCGCGTCGAGGCCGAAGGGTATCAGCCCAACGACTGCAACTTCACCATCGCGGCCCCGCCGCCGCCCGCGGAGCCCGCGCCCGCGACCCCTGGCGCCCCCGCGGCGCCGGCAGAGCCCGCGGCCGCTCCGACCCCGCCGGCGCCCGTCACCGCCAACTGCGAGCTCCGCGCGCTCCCGCGCCGCGGCGGCATCCAGGGCCACGTGGGCTCCAGCCAGGGCGGCGCCGCCGTCGCCAACGCGACCGTCACCATCGCCCCCGCGCCGGGCTTCTCGGTGCCGCAGGGTCAGCAGGCTCCCTTCGAGCAGACGGCCACCACCGACGAGGGCGGCAACTTCACCGTCGCCGACATCCTCGCCGGCCCGTACCTCGTCTCGGTCGCCCCGACCGCCACGCACATGGGGACGACCCCCGAGCCCGTGTCCGTCGAGGCCCGCCGCAACGCCAACGTGACCATCACCGCGCGCCGCCGCGGCGCGATGGCCGCTCGGCTCCAGGGCAACCTCATCATCATCACCCGCCAGGTGCACTTCCAGACGGGCTCGGCGACGATCCTCCCGGACTCCAACACCCTGCTCGAGGACATCGCCGACGTGATCCGTCGCAACAACTCCCTCAGCTCGGTGGAGATCCAGGGCCACACCGACAACCAGGGCACCCCCGACGGCAACATGACGCTCTCGCAGCAGCGCGCGGAGGCCGTCCGCGACCGCCTCGTGCAGCTCGGCGTGTCGGCCGATCGCCTCACCGCGCGCGGCTTCGGGCAGACGCGCCCGATCCGCCCCAACCTCACCGTCGCCGGCCGCGCCGCCAACCGCCGCGTGATGTTCCGCGTGACCCGCGCTCCCGCGGGCGCTGCGCAGTGATTCCACACTTCGCGTAGTCACACGCGAAGCTCGTCCCCTTCCATCACATCCCGTATCCTGGGCGCGTGCCTCGACCCTGCGCCCGCGCCGCCCTCGCGCTCTCCCTCACCGCGCTGACCCCCTCCTTCGCGTCCGCGCAGACCGCGGACGCGGCGGCGCGCGATGCCTCCGTCGACGCGTCCGTGAGCGCGGTCGAGGCCCTGCGCGCGACTGCCCTCACCCACGCCCCGCTGACGGTCGATGAGTCCGCGTGGGTGCGGTCGCGGCTGTTGCGGGCCGTCGCACGCGCCACCGGGACGCTGCTCGCTCCCACGGCGCCGGAGGTGCGCGACGGGGTGTCGACCTGGACGCTCGTCGCCGACGTCGCCGTCGAGCCGCAGCGCCTCGCGGGTGCTTGTGACGCCGCCTCCCGTGAGGAGCGACGGGTCGCCTGCGTCACGGACGTCGTCACCTGGGCCGGGGCCGAGCGCGCGCGGGTGATCTTCGCGTGGCGCGCCCCCGTCGAGCGCCCGCCGCTCACGCTCGCGCAACCGCTCCGCGCGCTCTCACGCCTCGGCGACGGGCTGTGCCTCGCCCACGCCGAGCGGACGCCGCGCACCCTCGACCTCACCGTTCGCGCGCGCGACGCCGACGCGGTGGGTCGCGCCCTCGCGGTGCTCACGGTGGTGCCGGGCCTGTCCGACCTCATCCTCGTGCGCGAAGAGCTCCATGGACAGGGCGTGGAGGCCGTCCTCTCGTGGCCGCTCGACCGCGCGCAGGGCGTCGCCGACCTCGCGGGCGACACCTGGCCCACGCGCTGTGATGGTCACTCCACGGTGGGCGCCGACGCGCGTCCCGGCACGGCCCCCGTGGTGCGCGAACGCGTGCGCGGAACGGCCTCGCAGGGCGCCATCGTGCGGGTGGGTCGGCGCGAGTGGCTCGTGACCGCGGGAGACACCGCCGCGGGGACGGCCGTGGTGGGCGTCCGCGAGGTGGGGGTGATGCTCCGACCGGCGCGGGCGCGGCGCGCGGTGCTCTTCCGCTTCCCGCGGTGACGCGCGCTCAGCGGCGGCGGCGCAGCAGCGCGCGGAGGTCGACCACCCCGAGGGCCGCGCACGCCGCCACGAAGCCGCCGCCCGCGAAGGCGAGCACCGCCGCGGCGGCGACGAACACGTTGACCTCCGCGCGGACGGCGAAGTACCGGGCGATGGCCCCCATCGACGCGCACACCGCGCAGGCCGCGAGCAGCGGACCCACGGCGACGCGGGACATCCCGACGCCGCCGATGCGCTGGCGGACGAGCGACGTGAGCAGCGCGAGCTCGATCCACGCGCCCGCCACCGAGCCGAGCACCACGCCCGGCGCCCCGAGCGGTCGCAAGAGCGCGAGCGCGCAGAGGGTGCTCACCGCCACGCGGACGAAGGCGTAGCGCGCCGGGCGGGCCGTGTCGCCGAGGGCATTGCACGTGGTGACGAGCATCCGCGACGCGGCGTTGGCGGGGAGCGCGAGCGCGTAGGCCGCCAGCACGCGCGTCACGTCGTGGGTCGACGTCTGGTTGAACTGCCCGCCGCGGAGCAGGATCGTGGTGATCTCCGCGCCCGTCGCCAGGAAGGCCGTGGTGGCGCCCAGCGCGAGCGGGATCACCCGCGCGAAGGACCCCGCGAGGGAGGCCCGGAGGGAGGCCTTGCGGGCGTCGTCGAGGGCGCCTCCCTTCGAGAGCTCGGGCAGCGCCGCGGCGGCCTCGCCCGTGCCGAGGAGCGCCATCGGGAGGAGGTAGACGGTCTGCGCGTAGGT
>JBILLV010000594.1:0-3476 GCA_044375895.1 Polyangiales bacterium
CGGACTCCTGCACCCGTTGGCGCCCGGTGGCCCCACTCATGCTGGACTTCGCGTGGTCTCGGAAGTGCGGCTCCCGGGCGAGCAGGTAGACATACTCTGGTCCCTGAATCGTAGGCCGCAGCACGATGAACTCCGTGGAGCCGCAGGCCGCAACACCCTCTCCCAAACCCGTCACGAGCCCGGTCTTCCCGTTCTCGAGACACGGCGTGATCCGCGCGAGCAGCGTGTCTCCATCTGCGAACCGTGCGCCGCTCGGTGTCGTGCGCCGCTCCGTCACTTCCACATGAAAACCACTCGTATTCAGCCCTCCCATCGAGACGAAAGGGATCTCACCTCCGCGTGGAATCGTCACGCTCGGGTTGACCGTGACAGCCTCCTGGAGCGACTGGATGCGCCACCCGCGCGGTGCGGGTCCCGCCTTCGTCTGCTCGACGGGCACCTGCTCGTGCCCCGGGTAGCGGAAGTGAACGAACCACTCGCGGTACACCGCCCGCGCCATCTCCTCCAGCGCGCGAATGCGCTTCGTGTTGTTGTCGATGAGCGCGTCGTACGCGGAGAGCACCGCGGCGATGCGGCGCTGGGTGTCGATGGGTGGCCGTCGCCACCGGAAGTTCATGATCCGGTCGGGCGAGGTGTGGAGGATCTTCGAGCCCGACGCCGTACCCGCGAGGTGCGCATTGAACGGGCGCGAAAGGAACAAGTAGTAGAGGTAGCCAGGGTCCAACTCGTCGGGTCTCGCGATCACGACGCGACCGAGTCGTTGGTTGTGGAGGTACCGCCGACCATCGTCTGGCACGCGCCCAGGCACGCCGAGGATCTCGCCCCCAGCAGTCTGACACGTCATGACGAGGAGCAGCGTTCCCGGTGACATGACGTACTCATCCGGGAATGCGCCCGTGTAGCGTTGGTTGCGGGTGCTCTCGAACCGGAAGCCGCCGTCGTACTTGAAGTTGCCGATGTTCACGACGATCGGGAGCGACACGTCCTCCGACTCCACCATGTGCTCGCCCTTGAAGGCGAAGCCGTGCCGGATCTGACAGCCGTCGCCGAGTCGATACAGATCCTCCCCCATCACCCCTCCCCCAGCAGCGCGGCCGCGTTGCGCGCGATGGTCTCCTCCAGCGCGTGGGCCTCCGCGGTGAGCGTCGCCAGCTCCTCGCTCAGCGCCCCGAAGCGCGCGCGGAACTCCCCATCGTCCTGCGCCTGCGCGACGACGCCGACGTAGCGCCCGGGGTTGAGGCTGTGGCCCTGGGCGGCGATCTCCTTGCGGGTGGCGACCTTGCAGAAGCCGGGCACGTCGCGGTACTTCCCGTCGGGGAAGCGCTCCTTCAGCAGGGCCTCGGAGCCCTTACGGAGCGCCTCGGGCTTCTGCCCGCGGTGGAGGCGGACGACGTTGGCGAGCAGCTCGATGTGGTGCGCTTCGAGTTCGCGGTGGGCGCGGTCGACCTGGCGGTAGAGGCCGCGGGCGTCGAGGAAGAGCACCTTGTCCTTGCGCGGCTTCGACTCCTTGCCTCGGTCGAAGAACCACAGGGTGACGGGGAGGGTGACGGTGTAGAAGAGGTTGGAGCTGAGGGAGATGATGACGTCGACGCAGCCGGTGTCGAGCAGCTCCTGACGGATCTCCTGGTCCTTGCCGCGGGCGTCGCTGGCGCTGTTGGCCATGACGAAGCCGGCGCGGCCGGTGTCGGACAGGGCGCTGTAGAAGTGCTGGATCCAGAGGTAGTTGGCGTTGTCGCCGGAGGGCGCGCCGAAGGGGTAGCGGCCCTCCAGCTTCGCGGCCCGCCCCTTGTCGACGCCGCTGTCGTTGAACGGCGGGTTGGCCATGACGAAGTCGAAGGGGTGGTACTTCTTGTGGGGGTCGTCGTAGTAGCTGTTGGCCTCGGCGATGGTGCCGGCGAGGCCGTAGACGGCCAGGTTGAGCTTGCAGAGCTGGCGGGTCTGGGCGCGCTTCTCGGTGCCGAAGAGGGAGAGGTCGTGGAGGTCGCGCTGGTGCTCCTCGACCATGCGGGCGCTCTGGATGAACATCCCGCCGGAGCCGCAGGCGGGGTCGTAGATGCGGCCGCTGTAGGGCTCGAGCACCTCCACGATGAGGCGCACGACGGAGACGGGGGTGTAGAACTCGCCGCCCTTCTGCAGGGTGAGCTGGGCGAAGGCGCCGAGGAAATACTCGTAGACGCGGCCGAAGACGTCGCCCTCGACGTCGTCGGGGATGGTGCTGAACTTCTTGAGGAAGTCGCGGAGGACGGCGTCGTCGAGCTTGGCGAAGGTGTCGGGGAGGGCGCCGCGGAGGTCGGGGTTGTCGCGCTCGATGGCGCGCATGGCGGCGTCGAGGAGGTCGCCGTGGGACTTGCCCTTGTGGGGTCCGGTGGCGAAGCCCGCGTCGGGCACGGCGAGGAGCTAGGCGTAGCGGGCTTCGGGGCGGAGGTAGGGGACGCGGGCGGCGAGGTAGTCGTCGCGCTCGGGCTTCGGGTGGCCCTTCTGCGCGAGGTCGGCGGTGTGGGCGGCGAAGCGCGCGTCGGCGAAGCGGAGGAAGAGGAGCGAGAGGACGGGCTGGGTGTACTCCGAGGGTTCGAGGCCGGAGTTGGCGCGGAGGGAGTCGGCGGCGGCCCAGAGGGTCTTCTCGAAATCGGGCGGGAGCGGCATCGCGGCGCGAAGGTAGTGCAGGCGCGAAGGGTGGGGGAAGGACGAAGGTGCGGGAGGCGCTTGACGGCGGCGCGGGCGCGAAGGTAACGCGGTGGTCGGGCACCCGATGTTGTTGCAGTTCGCCGTCGAGAATTTCCGGTCGATTCGAGAGCAGGTGGTGCTGTCGATGCTCGCCCCCGAGGGAGCCGAGCTGCCGGCGCGGTACGTGGATGATCGGTTTCCAGCACAGCGCGGCACACGAGGGCTTCGCCTGGGCCGACGAGTCCGATGGCACGCGGCGCATGATGCACCTGCTGCCAGTGCTCTGGGACGCGACGAACGACCCTCGCCGCGCGGTGTTCGTCGTCGACGAGCTGGAGCGCAGCCTTCACGCTGCGTTGACGCGCCACTTCGTGGAGGCGTTTCTCGGCGCGGGCGACGGGCGTCCGGGCCAGTTGATCTTCACGACACACGACACCAACCTGCTGAACGACAGCCTGCTGCCCGCAGGGAGCGTGTGGTTCACGGAGAAGGACCGCGCGGGCGGGACGCACCTCTACTCGCTCGCGGAGTACCCCCCGGAGCAACTCGAACGCTTCACCGACCGCTTGGAGCGGGGCTACCTCCAGGGCCGCTTCGGGGCGATCCCCGTTGTGGGCGTACGCCACAACGCGGCCCACAACCGCCGCGTTGTGGACGCCTGACGCCCGCCGCCCGCGGGGAGCATCCCGACGGTCGCAAGTACACGCTGGCGGAAGTTGCCCCGCGATCAGCGGTCAGCGTCGAGCCTCCATCCCCCGCTCGCGGACTCGCGCGTTTCCCCTTCCTCCGCGGCAGGAAGCCGCAAAGGAAGG
>JBILLV010000238.1:0-14145 GCA_044375895.1 Polyangiales bacterium
CCGCGGAGGAAGGGCAAACGCGCGAGTCCGCGAGCGGGGGATGGAGGCCACGCCGCCCGCCGCAGAGCCAGCCTTCAACGAGGGGGTGAGACGTTCGAGGGCGTCGCGGGGGCATCGAGGATGCGCCCGCCAATGCCGACGAAGCCATCGAGCGCCACAAAGGTCGGGGTCACCACCGTGCCCAGCTCGGCCCACGCGACCAGCGGGCCGAGCTGGGCCTCCACGCGAAGGGCCGGGCGAAGGCCGACGCGTTGACCCTCTCGGGTCGCTTGCAGGTCGTACGGATACGAACCAACGCCGAGGAGCGCGATCGCCCGGGCGCCGCTGTCGAGGGGCGATGCGCCGACGAGGCGACACGCCACGCGGACCTCCAGCCCCAAGTCCGGGTTGCGTCCGATGATCCCGACGAGGCCGACGGCCCAGCGGTCGCTGAACCAGAGCGAAGCGTCGAGCTGAAACTGCGGCCGGTCGGCCAGCTCCGCCCGCCGCGCGAACGACCACAGCCCCACTGTGCCGATCGCCACGCCGAGGCTCGTGCCCGTGCAGATGTCGAGATCGTTGCAGTAGAATCGGGACGGGGGCGGCAGGGGCGTCGCGCGAGCCACTTCCACAAACGGAGGGGCTGCGTCGACGTGGCCGTCGGTGAGGAGGGCGGCCTCGCGGAGGGCGAGCGAAATGGCGATCGTCGCGAGCTCATGGCAAGCGCTCGCCTCGTGCGTGCTGCGAACCGACACCGCACCGCGGCGGAGGTCGAGCGTCAGGCGCCAACCGCTGCCGACCGACGCGGCGGAGGCGGTCACGCGGAGGTCTTCGCGGAGCTGCACCCCGCGCAGCCGCGATTGGACCGCGGCGGTGACGTGCGCCGACGTGGGGCACGGGTGGGGGCCATCCCATCGCACGAGCAAGCCTCCCCCGCGCGCCTCCGAGCTCGCCAGCGCGAGCGCAAGCCCGACGGCGATGGGCCGCAGGTCAAGGTCGGTCATCCCGCAGAACGTGGTTCCGTGCCGCGCTCTGTCGAGTGCCGACGCGCGGTGAATCGGACCGGCCGTGGGATGCAGGGAGGTTCAGTCGGCGCAGAGCATCACGACGCCCTCGCGGATGAGGCGGCGCACGAGAATGAGCCGGCCCGGCGCGTCGAGCGTGCCGGGGAGCGACGCGGCGGTGAAGCGCGGCTGCTCCAGCGCCCACGCGAGCGCCTCGCGCACGTGGCCCGGGAAGCGGATCTGGCTCCCGTACACCTGCAGCACCACCTCGTCGCCCTCGGCGCGGAGCCGGTAGAGCATCGCGGGGCGCGTCGTGAGCGCGGTCTCCTCGGTGAGCGTCGGGAGCGCGCGGATCTGGTCGATCTGGTCGGGGAGCAGCGGCTGGCGGGTGTTGACGACGTCGTCGACAAACTGCTCCAGCGCGCCGTCGAGGTCGGCGCTCTCGGCGAAGCGGCGGCACAGCGCGCGAAACTCCTCGCGCACCGCGGTGCGGTCGAAGTCGGGGCGCGCGAAGCCCGTGGGGAGGCTCCGGCGGAAGGCGACGTCGCGCAGGCCCACCATCGCCAGCGCCTCCACCAGCAGGTCGGTGTACGACGAGAACAGCACCCCGAGCGTCACGTGGAGCGACTCCTCGCCCGTGGTCCGCGCGTCGTGCAGCACCCCACGGGGCACGTAGGCCATGTCGCCCTGACGCAGCACGAACTCCTGCGTCACCTCGCCCACCGGGTGCTCGTCGGGGTGAAACTCCTGGCGCCGGTACGGGAGCTCCACGGGGGTGTTGTAGAGCGTCCAGTGCTTGCTGCCGTGCACCTGGATGACGAACACGTCGTGCGAGTCGTAGTGCGTGCGGAAGCCCTGCGCCTGCGCGGGCGTGAAGTACAGGTTGGTCTGGAAGCGGATCGACAGCTCGCGCTCCATCGACCGGCAGAGCAGGGCGAGGGCGGGGTGCTCGGTTTCGAAGCCGTTGAGGGTGATGGTGCTCCCCTCGGCGAAGTGACGGTAGAGCCGCGCGGTGTCCACGAGGCCGCTGCCGTAGGTGTACTCCTCGGCGGTGACCTTGCGCGACGCGTTGGTCATCCCGACGGCGGGGTGGTGCATGTTGCGCGTGGTGAGCACGCGGTTGACGTCGTCCAGCGTGATGAGGTCGCGCCAGTACGACGCCTCCTCGCGGCGGATGATGAGGGGCTTCTGCTCCCAGTGCTCGGCGAGGAAGCGCGCGCGGTCGAAGGGCGCGAGGAGGCGCGCCAGGGTGAAGGGCTCGTTCATGCGATGGGTGTCAGAGGGGGGGTGAGGGGGAGGGGAAGGGGCGCCCGGGGTGAGCGCCCGCGCGATCAGCGGTGGCCGCGGCCGCCGCCGACGGGGTCGGCCCAGCTCCCGGAGTCACCATCGGTGAGGCCGGTGTTGTTGAGGCGCGCCGTGCCGCGGCCGTTGCTCACGGGGTCGGCCCACTGGCCCTGGTCGCTGTCCGTGAGGCCCGTCTGCCCGCCGCGACCCCAGTGCCCGCGGCCCTGGTTCACCGGGTCGGAGTAGGTGCCCGAGTCGCCGTCGGTGAGGCCCGTCACGGCGCCGCGGTAGCCGCCGCGGCCGTTGTTCACCGGGTCGGCCCACTGGCCCTGATCGCTGTCCGTGACGCCCGTCTGCGCCTGCTGCACCATCACCTGGCCGCCGCCGCCGCCCGCCACCACCGTCTGCGCGGGCTGGGCCGTCGGCTGCTGCACGATGCAGCCGCCGAGCGCCTTGGAGGCCGCGCCGAGCACGGTGGCCCCGACGAGCGCCATCACCGAGCGACGACCCGTGTCGGCCTGGGTGACGATCTCCTCGTCGCGGAGGGTGGTGGTCGGCGTGTTCTTCTCATCCTTCGACATAAAAGGCTCCTTGTGGTGACCGATGGCGCGCCGCCCCAGCGATAGACGCAGAGGTCAAACGTTGCGCGAGGATATCCGCACGCGCCACCGCGTTGCTAGCGCGTTCTACGGCGGCGGCGGTCGATCCCTTCGGGCCGATGTGTTATGGGTGCGGACACCCCTTCAACCCCGGAGCTTCCCCATGTTCGGACTCGGTCTCCCTGAGCTCATCGTCATCGCGGTCCTGGTCGTCCTGCTCTTCGGCGCGGCGAAGATCCCCGAGCTGGGCAAGGGCATCGGCGAGGGCATCTCCAACTTCAAGAAGGGCCTCAAGGAAGGCTCCGCCGACGAGCCCGCCCGCCTCCCTGAAGAGACCCGCAAGAGCGCCTGAGCGCCGCCCTCCGCCCGTTCAGCGGGCGTTAAGGTCCGCGGTGGTACCCCTCCCGCACGAGGTCTCTCGTGCGCCCTCTCCTCCTCGCCGCCTTCACCGCCCTCACCGCCTGCGCGAGCTCTCCGTACGACCGCGCCTGGCTCGCCGACGAGCTCCGCTCCCACACCGGCGCGTCGGCCCGCCCTGAAGGGACCGGCACCGCCGCGCGCCTTCCCCCAGCGACCTCCGTCGACGACGGCCTCACGGAAGACGAAGCCGCCGCCATCGCCCTCTGGAACAGCCCCTCCTTCCAGGCCGACCTCGCCCAGCTCGGTTTTGCCCGCGCCGACCTCGCCGACGCGGGGATGCTCCCCAACCCCGTCCTCTCGATCCTCTTCCCCATCGGCCCCCGCCCGGTGGAGTCGTGGCTCCTGTGGCCCATCGAGGTGTTGTGGCAGCGCCCGCACCGCGTCGAGGCCGCCCGGCTCGACGTCGCCCGTGTCGCCCAGGGGCTCGTCCAGTCGGGGCTCGACCTCGCCCGCGACGCCCGCGTCGCCCACGCCGACGCCGTCCTCGCCGTCGCGCGCGAAGGCATCCGCGCCGAGGCCTCGGTCACCCTCGCCGAGATCGCCGCCCTCGCCGGACGTCGCTCCGCCGCGGGTGACCTCGCCGACAGCGACGTCGCCGCCGCCCGCCTCGAAGCGGGCATCGCCGCCGAGGCCGCCGCCCGCGCCGTGGCCGACCTCCTCGCCGCCCGCGCCCTCGTGCAGGAGCGCCTCGCCCGCGCCGCCGCGCAGCTCCCGACGGCCGCCCGGCCCCCCGTCATCCTCGCGCCCCTCTCGTCGCTCAGCCGCGTGATGAAGATCGGCGTCGGCTCCGACACCCTCTCGCAGATGGAGCTCACGGACGTCATCCGTTGGACGGTGCGCCCGCGCCTCATGTCCGTCCCGGGCGTCGCCAACGTGGCCATCTGGGGGCAGCGCGACCGGCAGCTCCAGGTGAGCGTCGACCCCGACCGGCTCCGCGCCCACGGCGTCCGCCTCGACGACGTCCTCCGCGCCACGCGGGACGCCGTCACCCCCGCGGGCGGCGGCTTCGTCGACACGCCCAACCAGCGCCTCCCCATCACCCACGCCACGGTCGTCGCCACCGCCGACGAGCTCGCTGAGGTGGCGGTCGTCGGGCGCGGGAGCAACCCCCTCCGCCTCGGCGACGTCGCCGCCATCGCCGAGGATCACGCCCCGCCCATCGGCGACGCCATCATCGACGACCGCCCGGGGCTCCTGCTCATCGTGGAGAAGCAGCCCGAGGCCAACACCGTCACCGTCACCCGCGGCGTCGAGGCGGCCCTCACCGCGCTGGCCCCCGCGCTGCGTGGCATCCACGTCGACCCGACCATCTTCCGCCCCGCGAGCTTCATCGAGCGGGCCATCGGCAACCTGCCGACCTCCCTCCTGCTCGGGTGCGTCCTCGTGGCGCTCATCCTCGGGCTCTTCCTCTTCGACCTGCGCACCGCGGTCATCTCGGTTCGGCTCGCACATCGGCCGCGCCGAGGTCGCCGACGAGGTGGTCGGACCCAACTTCACCGAGCTCTGGATCAGCCTCGACCCCGACGCGCCCTACGCCCCCGCGGTCGCCCGCATCCGCGCCGCGGTCGACGGCTACCCGGGCCTCTACCGCGACGTCCAGACCTACCTCCAGGAGCGCGTGAAGGAGGTGCTCAGCGGGTCGAGCGGGGCCCTCGTGGTCCGCATCTTCGGGCCCGACCTCGCGTCGCTCCGGCGGGCCGCGGGCGACGTGAGGGGCTCCCTCGCGCGCGTCCCCGGCGTGGTCGACCTCAAGGTGGAGGCCCAGGTGCTCGTCCCGCAGATCGAGATCCGGCTCCGCCCCGAGGCCGCCCGCCGCTTCGGTCTCACGCCGGGCGAGGTGCGCCGCGCCGCCACCACGCTCTTGCAAGGGACCCGTGTCGGCGAAGTGTACCGCTCGCCCCAGGTGGTCGACGTCGTGGTCTGGGGCACCGCGCGCGTCCGCGCCGACCTCACCGCCCTCCGCGCGCTCCCGATCGAGACCGCGTCGGGCGCTCCCGTCCCCTTGAGCGACATGGCCGACGTGCTCCTCACGCCGACGCCCAACGTCATCCAGCGCGAGGGGGCCTCCCGCCGCATCGACGTGACCTGCAACGTCCGCGGCCGCGACCTCGGCGCCGTCGCCCGCGACATCCAGAGCGCCCTCCGCGGCGTCTCCCTCCCGCCCGGGCACCACGCGGAGCTGCTCGGCGAGTACGCCGCCCGCCAGGACGCGAGCCGACGTCTCCTCACGCTCGGGCTCCTGTCGCTCCTCGGAATCCTCGCGGTGCTCTACGCCGACTTCGCCTCCGCACGCCTCACGCTGCTGGCCTTCGCGACGCTTCCGTTCGCGCTGGTGGGCGCCGTCGCCGCGGCGTGGCTCGGCGACGGGGTTCTCTCGCTCGGCTCGCTGGTGGGCTTCGTCACCGTCCTCGGCATCGCCGCCCGCAACGGCATCATGCTGGTCTCCCACTACCGCCACCTCGAGTCCGAGGAGGGCATCCCCTTCGGCCGCGAGCTCGTCCTCCGCGGCGCCCTGGAGCGTCTCGCGCCCATCCTCATGACGGCCCTCGCCACGGCCCTCGCGCTCGTCCCGCTGGTCGCCGCGGGCAACCAACCCGGCCACGAGATCGAGCACCCGATGGCGGTGGTCATCCTCGGGGGCCTGGTGACCTCCACCCTGCTCAACCTCTTCGTGCTCCCCGCCCTCTACCTCCGCTTCGGTCGACGGGGCCCTTCCCGCGACTGACGGTCGGTGACACCCTCCCTGGCGATGCGAGTCCTCGTCGTCGAAGACCACGCCGAGACGCGCGACCTCGTGGGGCGAGCGATCGGCCGTGATGGCCACGTGGTCGCGGGCGCCGCGACGGCCGCCGACGCCCGCACGCAGCTCGCCCGCGGCCCCTGGGACGTCGTGGTCGTCGACCTCGGGCTCCCCGACGCCGACGGGCTCTCGCTCTGCCGCTCGCTCCGGGCCGACGGGCACGACGCGCCCATCCTCGTGCTCACGGCGCAGGGGGCGGTGTCGTGCCGCGTGGCCTGCCTCGACGCGGGCGCCGACGACTTTCTTTCGAAGCCCTTCGCCGTCGCCGAGCTGCGCGCGCGCGTCCGTGCGCTCGGTCGACGCGGCCCGCTCCCCCGCTCGCTGACGCGCCGCGTGGGGGACGTGACCCTCGACGTCACCGCCCGCCGCGCGACCCGAGGCGGCGAGGCGCTCCCGCTCACGGCCCGCGAGTGGGCGCTGGTCGAGCTCTTGATTGCGCGGGGCGGTGTGGTGGTGTCGCGCGAAGACATCGTCGACGGCGTGTGGGGCGAGGCCAGCGAGCAGGCGAGCGCGAGCCTCGACGTCATCGTCGCCCGCGTGCGGCGCAAGCTCGGCCCCGACGCCATCCGCACCGTGCGCGGCGAAGGCTACGCGATGGGGCTCGGATGACCAGCCCTTGCAACGTCCCAGGGTTCGCCGAGCGCTCACCCTGGGCTACCTTCGGATCGCCCGCAAAGCCGGGCTCAGGAAGAACCCAATGGGCGTGAGCGATGTGTGAGCCCGGCTCTGCGGGCGATCCGAAGGTAGCCCAGGGTGAGCGCTCGGCGAACCCTGGGACGTTGGAGACGATGACCAAAACGTTGATGGGCAGGCCCGGGTGACCTCCGGGCGCACCATCACCGCCCGCGTCGCCCGCGCCTCCGCGCTCACCGCCGCCCTCGCCGCCGTGCTCACCGCGACCCTCGCGGGCGGGCTCACGCGCCGCTGGGTCGTCGACCGCGAGGACGCCCGCCTGCGCGCCGCGGCCCTCACGCTCGTCGCCGAGCTCGACCCCAACCCCACCGACACCGCCGCCCGCGCCGCCACCGCGGAGGAGAACGGCGAGGTCGCGGTCGAAGGGATCCGCCTCTCCCTCTGGCGCGGCGACCGTCTCCTCGGCGGCGCTTCGTCGCTCACCGGCCCCGAACGCGCCACCTGCGAGAGCGTCTCGCTCGCGGGGGGCCGCGCGCGCCGTTGTGTGGTGCCGAGTGGTGACCTGCGGGTGGTGGCGCTTCGATCGCTCGACGCGACCGACGCCGCGACGCGCGCGGGGGCGCTGGCCTCGCTGCTGGCGGCGGCGGTGACGGCCGCGCTGGCCCTCGTGGTGAGCCGTTGGCTGGCGGCGCGAAGCCTCGCTCCCCTCGCGCGGCTCGCGGCTTCGGTGGGCGACACGGACGCGGACGCTCCGGACGCTGCGCGGCTCCCGGCGCGGGCGGGCTACGCCGAGGTCGACGCCCTCCGCGACGCGCTCGCCGAGCTTCTGGCGCGCCACGGGCGGGCCCTCGCGACGACGCGCCGCTTCGCCGCCGACGCCGCCCACGAGCTCCGCACGCCGCTCGGGACGATGCGGGCCGAGCTCGACCTGCTCGCCGAGTCGCTCCCCACCGACGCCGCCGCCTCCCTCGGGCGCGTGCGCGAGACGGCCGTCGCGCTCGGATCGCTGTGCGAGAGGCTCCTGGTGCTGGCCTCTCCGCTCGACGCCGCGCGGATGGCGCGCGAAGCCGTGGCCCCCGCCGACGTGGTGCGCGAGGTGGTCGCCGGTCTCCCCGCGGCGCAGCGGGAGCGGGTGGCCGTCGCCCTCGACGACGACGCGGTGGTGGCGGGCGACGCTGCGCTGCTGCGCTCGGTGGTGGCCAACGCGGTGACCAACGCGCTCACGTTTGCACCGCAGGGACGGGTGACGGTGCAGGTCGCGGTGCACGGGGAGCAGGTGGTGACGACGGTGCGCGACGAGGGCCCCGGCGTCGCCGCCGCCGAACGCGAGCGGGTGTTCGAAGCGTTCTATCGTGCGCCGACGACGCGGGCGGCGGGGACGCGGGGCCACGGCGTCGGGCTCGCGCTCATCGCCCACATCGCGCGGGCGCACGGCGGGAGCGCGCGCTTCGAAGACGTCCCCCGCGGCGCGTCACTGCGCGTCGACCTGCCGCGTTGGCGCGGGTGATTGGGTGATTCGCCACGGAGGTCTGCGGCCATGGTGGCGATCTCCGCCCAACGAGGGAGCGGCCCTCTCCCCCGCTGCCGCGCGCCCCTCTCCCGCAAAGCGGGAGCGGCGGCTTCCCACGCCGCCACGCGGGAGTTGGACAGGGAGGTTGGGCATGGGCTGCTCGTTCGCACTCGCACCGCTCTGCTCATCGAAGCGGCGGGCCTCGAGCGTGCGAAGTCGAACACCTCCCGGCCCGTTGCGTGCGACCTCCGAAGTGCCCCGGCTACGCGCACCGGTCGCTCTCCTCCTGGCCGAGCGAGGCGCTCTCCCTTTCGCGCCGAAAACGCGTGGCCGACACGCCAGCGAGCAACCGAACGAGCCAAGCGGTGCGAGTGCGAACGAGCAGCCCATGCCCAACCTCCCTGTCCAACTCCCGCGTGGCGGCGTGGGAAGCCGCCGCTCCCGCTTTGCGGGAGAGGGGCGCGCGGCAGCGGGGGAGAGGGCCGCTCCCTCGTTGGGCGTGGGGCCATCGCCGTGAAGCGGTGCTCCGCCCGGCCCGATTGCAACGTCCCAGCGTTCGCCGAGCGCTCACCCCGGGGTGAGTCAGTCCTTCTGGCAGAGCAGGAGCTGGATCGTCGGCGGCCCGGACTCCGCCTCGCTCGTGTTCCACATCCCGCGGTACTCGCCGTTGGCCGCGTAGCTGCCCGCGCAGCAACCGCCCGCGAGCGCGATCCCTTGCGGGGCGGTGGTGAGCGTCGGGGTGGCGTTGTGGCGATGCAGCCGCGTCTCGCCAGCGCCCGGCGGCGTGACGCCGAAGCGCGCCCCCGCGAGGCCCCCGGACGGTGCGCCCACCGGGAGGTGACCCTGCGGCTCCTCGGGGCGCGAGAAGCCCGCCGGGCAGCGGGCCGCGGCGAAGTACACCATCATCCCCGCGGGCAGGAGCGTCGTCCGCGAGGGCCCCGTCTTGCGGCACACGAGGAGCTGCACGTACGGCAGACCCGATGAAGCTTCACGCGCAGGCGCCATGAAGGGGAGCGTGTCGGCGCGCCCCACCCCCTCGTTGCAGCACCCCGCGATGCCCGCGTACGTCACACTCGGCACCGTGAACGACCCGCTGATCGTGTGGCCGTGCCTCCGGTCTTCTCCGTCGGCGAGGGGAGCGCCGCGCTGGACGCCGAGCAGCGTCGCGCTCGCGGTGGGGACAGCCACGCGCCCGACGGCCTCCGCGTAGGGAGCCCAGCCCCGCGGACACTGCATCCCGCTGAAGTACATCACCGCGTCGAGGGGGAGCCCGTCGGCGAGCGGACCAGCGTCCGGCGGGATGCTCGCGTCCATCACGTCGGACGGCGCGTCCTGGGGGAGGTCGGGCGGCGCGTCGGCCGGAGCATCGAGTGCGTCCACGGTCGCGTCGGCGTCGGGCGCTGCGGTCGCATCGGGCTGAGCGACGACGTCGTCGAGGGCGACCTCGGCGGCGAGGTCGTCGGCCAGCTCGCCCGGCGCGTCCTTGGCGGCGTCGAGCACGTCGGGCGCTCCCGCTTCGAACGCTCCCTCGTCGCCTGCCGCGCAGGCCGAGGCCATCGCCAGCGCCAGAAGTACCGCGCGCCGCATCACTGCCTCACACACGCGCGGAGCTGGATGAAGGCGTGGCCCGAGGTCGCAGGCGCCGTCCTTCCCGCCACGGTGTAGGTACGCGCCGCGGCTCCCTGGTTGTTGCCCCCGTTGGCGCCGGCGATGGCGCGCGGCGCGAGCGCCACCGTCCCGCTGAACTCGTGCGTGTGCGTACGATCCTCGCGGTCGCCGAGCGGGGAGCCCACCGTGCGGCCCACCGCGGCGGCCTCGGACGCCCCGACGATCATGCGTCCGGCCGCGGGATCGAAGGGCATCCAGCCGTTGGGGCACATCGTCCCCGGCGCGAAGAAGGCCACGGTGCCTGGCGGGACGCCGTCGTCGAGGGGGTCGCCGCCCTGCGCCGATCGTTGGGCACCGAACCATACGGCGCCGACGGTGACGAGGGCCACGAGGGGTAGGGCGCGGCGAGCGGCGGAGGCGAAGCGCATGGCCGACCGTCGCACCGCGGCGACGGAGGTGTCAACGTTCGGGGGGCACGTCGAGGCCCGACGCCACCCACGCCGCCAACGCCGACGCGACCACCGCCGTCAAGAACACCACCCGCATCGACGCGACGCCCCCCAGCGCCCCCGCGAGGGCGAGCGAGAGGGCCGCACCCAGACCGAAGGCCACCGTGTAGTGGACCCCCTGCGCCGACGCCCGCACGTCCTCCGGCGCGGCCCGATCGATGGCCTGCACCGCGGCGACGAAGTACAGCCCGAAGGCGAGCCCGTGGAGCGACTGGGCGAACACCACCACGGCCGTCCACGGGGCCAGCGCCGTCACCAGCCACCGCACCACGCTCGCGCCGAAGGCCACCATCAGCGCGCGCCGCGGCCCGACGCGGGTGATCCACGGCCGCCCCCACACCATCACCACGATCTCGCAGGCCACCCCCGACGCGATGGCGGTGCCCGTCCAGACGCCGCCGCCGCGGTGGAGCATCCAGGTCGGAAAGAGCGCCTCGTAGGGGGCGAGGCCCACCTGCTGGAGCACGCCCGCCGCGAGGACGCGCCGCACCGTGGGCATCCGCAGCAGGCGGAGAAACGACGGCCAGAGCGACGCGACCGGGCGCGCCGGCGCCGCGGGGAGCGTCCACGCGGAGAGCGCGCCGAGCGAGAGGAGCGTCGCCGTGAGCGCGAGGGCCGGGCCGTGGCCGTGGCGTTCGAGCGAGCTCGCGATGCCGAAGGTGGCGACGAGGTAGCCCGCGCTGCCCCACGCGCGGACGCGCCCGAAGGAGCCCCCCGTGCGCGCCGACCAGTCGAGGCACACGCTGTCGGCGAGGGCGCCGACGGGCGCGCGGAAGGCCGTGTACGCGACGAGGGCGAGGGCGAGGGCGACGGGCGTCGCGGTGGCGGTGAGGGCGACGAAGGTCAGCGCTGAGCCGAGGGACGCGACGCGGAGCGTGAGCGTCGGCGCGCGGAGGAGGTCGGCGAGGTACGTCCACGCCGGGGTCACGAGCACGCGGATGAGCGGGAGCGCCGCCAGCGTCCACGCCGTGGCGCGCGCCGAGAAGCCCCGCGTCGCGAGGTACGACGCGAGGAAGGGTCCGAAGGTGCCGACGGCCGAGACCCAGCAGAAGTAGAAGGCGGCGAGGAGCGCGCCGCTGCGATCGCGTGGGGCCATCGGTGGGGACGGTGACTCATCGGGCACGCGGGCTCCCTGCGTCAAGCGCTGGACGCCGCGGAGGCGACCTCGATATGGTGCGCCCCCATGATCGACGCGATCGTCACCCTCGGGGCCGACCCCGCCGCAGAAGCCGATCTCCTCGCTGCCCTCACGGCGCACACCGCCGCGGTGGTCGCGTCGGCGGGGCAGGGCGATCGCTCGCTCGTCGCCCGCGCCGAGGCCGAGGTGGCGGCCGACCCCGCGGGCTGCATTCAGTTCGACGGGCGCAGCCTCGCCACCGTCACCGCCGCGGGTCGCTCGTGGCGGGCGGGTCGCTTCGAGATCCCGATGCTGTGGACGCTGCGCGATCGGGCGGGGCGGGCGCGGGCGGCCGCGGAGGCCCCGAGCGACGCGCGGTGTCGGCTGTGGGTGCTCGACGGCGAGGGCGTGGCCACCGACATCGCCGCGCTCCAGGCGACGGCGCCCGACGGGTGTCTGTTTCAAGCGGCGTCGCAGTTCAACTGCCTGGAGTCGCCGGGGCCGCGGGTGGTGCCGGTGTCGCGCTACCTCTCCGACCCTACGCAGGGGCCGCGGGCGTCGGTGTCGGCCTTCCCGGCGACGCTCGTTCGGCACTACGCCGCCCCCTCCACCGACGGTCGGCGCTTCACGCAGACGACGGGGGGCGAGCAGGTCGACCTCCTCGGCGACGTGTGCCCGAGCTCCGTGGCGCGGGTGGACAACGGGTACCTCCACACCGAGTCGATCTACGATGACGAGGCGCTCGCCGAGGCCCTCGACGGGCGCTTCGACGCCGTGCGGGTGGGCGTCCACGACGATGTCGCGGTGGCGCTGGGGTACAACTGGGACGGCGGCGTGGAGGGCGAGCGGCGGGTCGCGCAGGTGTTCACCTCGACGCTCGCGGGCGGCGGGTACAGCGACCGTCCCATCGCCGCCGGACCGTTGCGTGACGTGTGTCGGCAGCTCCTCCGCGCGGCCTACCTGGGGACGCTCCTCGCCGCCGTCGCGCTGGGCCGACGGGTCGCCGTGCTCACGCTCATCGGCGGCGGGGTGTTTGGCAATCCGCCGCAGGTCATCTGGGAGGCGATCCTGTGGGCGATGGACGAGGTCGATCGTGTGGCGCCGGGGCCGTTGGAGGTGATCGTCAACGGGCGGACGCTCTCGAAGGGAGTCCCGCTGAATTCGCTGGCCGAGGCGGCCCGGGCGCGCGGCGGGGTGGTGGTCACGCTGGCGCGGCAGACGGTGTCGTCGGGGACGCCGTTCTTCGCCGTGCACCGGTGATGGGTGTGTCGCGCGCGGCAGGAATCGTCTACGATCGCGCCGAGAGGGAGTGACCGACCATGACGCAGAAGGAACTCGAGATCATCCTGACGCGCCAGCTCGCGAGCTATCTTGCGACGCCCATCTTCATCGTGGATCCCGACGGCAGCCTCATCTTCTACAACGAGCCCGCCGAGGCGCTGCTCGGTCGGCGCTTCGAGGAGACCGGGGAGATGAGCGCGGCGGAGTGGGCCACGCTGTTCGAGCCGCGGCGCGTCGACGGGACGCCCGTCGCGAAGGAAGAGCTCCCGCTCATCCGGACGCTCAAGACCCACACGCCGTGTCAGTCGGACTTCTGGATCGTCGGGCTCGACGGGCGGCGACGGCACCTTGACGTGGTGGCGATGCCGCTGCTTGGCCAGGCGTCGCGCTTCCTCGGGGGCGTGGCGCTGTTCTGGGAGCGCGGGGTCGAGCCGTGAAGGTCACCCTCTGGGGCACGCGCGGCTCGCTCGCTTCGCCGGGGCCAGACACCGCCCGCTACGGCGGCAACACGGTGAGCGCCGAGGTGTGGAGCGACGACGGCCACGTGCTCGTCCTCGACGCGGGGACGGGCGCCCGGCGGCTCGGCGCGTCGCTCGTGGGTCGGGTCAAGCGCATCGACCTGCTCATCACCCACCTCCACATGGATCACATCCAGGGGCTGGGGTTCTTCGCCCCGTTCTACACGCCGGGGCTGGAGGTTCACCTGTGGGGCCCGGCGTCGTCGACGATGAGCCTGCGCACGCGCCTCGGGCGCTACATGTCCCCGCCGCTCTTCCCGGTGCGTCTGCGCGACCTCCCGTGCGACCTCACCGTCCATGAAGTCCCGTGCGGCGCCTTCAACGTCGGCCCCTTCACCATCGACGCCGCGATGATCTGCCACCCGGGGCCCACCGTCGGCTACCGCATCAACGCGGGCAAGGCCTCCCTGGCCTACCTGCCCGACCACGAGCCCGCGCTCGGTCTCCGCGGCCCGCTCCTCCGCGACGGTTGGACCTCGGGGCACGCGCTCGCCAAAGGGGCGGGCCTCCTCATCCACGACGCCCAGTACGACGACGAGGAGTACCTCTCGCGGGAGGGCTGGGGCCACAGCGCGATCCGCCGCACGATCGAGTTCGCCACGCTCGTGGGCTCCGAGCGCCTCGTGCTGTTTCACCACGACCCCGCCCACGACGACAACACGCTCGACGCGATGACCCGCCGCGCGCTCGCGGTGGAGAAGCCCGCGATGCCCGTCTCCATCGGCGCCGAGGGCGAGCGCTACGAGCTCGCCGAGCGGTAGCCTCGATGCCGGTCGCTTCGCGGAGGTCGAGCTCGATTCCGCCCCCGTGATGCGCATCGACGGGCTCGGCCTCCATCCCCCGCTCGCTATCGCTCGCGCGTTCCCCCTTCCTCCGGCGCAGG
>JBILLV010000032.1:0-47446 GCA_044375895.1 Polyangiales bacterium
GCAGACCCTCCTGGATTCTCCCTGAGCCCGGCTCTGCGGGCGATCCGAAGCTAGCCCAGGCGTGAGCTCCTGCGAACCCTGGGAAAGCTTTACAGTCCCGACAGCCGCACGAGGTAGCCCACCGCGTTCGACCCGTTGAACTCGGTCAGCAGCACGTCGCCGTTCGCTGTGACGGAGAGACCGCCGGGCGTTCGCACGCCACTCACCACTTCGGTCTGCGTGCCGTCGCGCGCGACCTTCACGACGCGCCCGTGGGTCTCGCGGTCGCGGTTGTGGTCGGCCACGAGGAGGTCGCCCGAGGGCAGCCGCGCGAGGCCGTAGATGCCGCTGAAGCCCGTCGCCACCGTCTCCGCGGTCGCCACGTCGCCGCCCGCCGCGGTGAAGCGAACGACGCGCGAGGCGCCGTTCCACTCCGCGACGAGGAGGGCGCCGTCGGGCGTGAAGAGCATGCCCTCGGGGACGTTGAGACCCGTCGCGAAGGCACGAGGCGTGGCGCCCGGCGTGACCTCGACCTGAAGCACCCGCCCCGTCGGCGCGAAGGCCGTAAACGCCGACACGTACGCCCGCCCCATCGCGTCGAGCGTGAGGTACGTGACCTGCGTGAGGTCTTCCGCGATCGACTCGCGGGCGCCATTGCGCAGGCGTGAGAGTCGGTGGCCGTCCTCCTCGGCGACGAGCACGCTGCCGTCGGCGAGGGCGCGGATGCCGATGGGCGTGATGAGCCCCTCCGCGAACACGCTCCACCGGCCGTCGGCGAAGCGGGAGACACGGCCCGCGCCCATCTCCGTCACGAGGATGGCGCCGTCGGGCAGCTCGATCGCGTCGCGCGGACCCCTGAGCGCGAAGGGGTAGCGCACGCAGCCAACCCCCGCGGCGAGGCGGAGCGGGACGATCGCGGCGGGCGCTCCCGGAGGCACCGCGCACGACGGAGCGGCGGGTGCACCGTCGGGTGCTGCGACGTCGGGAGCCGGTCGATCGGGGAGCGTCGCGTCGGGCGGCGGGGTTGGGGAAGAGCGTGTGCAGGCGAGCGCGAGGGCGGCGACGAGCGGGGCGCGGAGGTGCATCGGGCGGCGGCGATCGTAGCGTATCGACGCGCTCGGACTGAGGGTATAACGGCGGCCATGGACATCACGCTGGAGCTCATCGACCACGCCACCGGGGAGATCTTCGCGCAGTCGGAGGTTCCGCTGGAGAGCCTGCCGGAGCGCTTCGAGGGGATGGAGGCGACCCTCCAGGTGGGGGACGCCGACTGGACCGTCGTGGCCTCCGACCCGAGCACCCGCGGGGAGATGAAGAAGGCCGGGCGCGTCCAGCTCGTGCTGCGCAAGGTGGTCACCGTCGATCCGAAGTCGGTGCTGTTCAGCCTCCCGACCATCGTGGACGGCGTGCCTGCGAGCGTCGCGGCGCCGGCCGGCGTGGAGGTGTCGATCCGCTTGCACGAGGATGACTACCGGCAGGTGGAGTTCGTCCACGCGTCGCAGGCGATGGAGGTCGACGCCGAGCTCGCGGACATCGCCCGCATCAAGTCGGAGCATCGCCAGGGCGGCGGCTTCGACGCGATTCACGTGCGCAAGCGCATCCCCGAGCCGCTCGGGGGCGTGCGGCTGCGGCGGGCCGAGCTGGAGGCCGCGCTGGAGACGAAGTCGCGCCCGTGGGCCGTGAAGGGTGCGGGGCCGATGGTGGCGGAGGGCTACGCGCTCCCCGACGCGGAGGCGGTGGTGTACGGCGTGGCGCGCGACGGGTTCGTGGAGACGTTGTGCGTGTACGGGATGCTGCCCGACGTGGTGGGGAGGCTCCACGCGGTGGCGCTCGCCCACGGGCTGCTGCTGGTGGACTGGTGCGCGGGGCAGCGGCTCCGGGCGCACGAGGCGGGCTTCGTGGAGTGACCTGCGGGCGTCGGCGCTTGACGCCCTCCCGGCCGTCGGTGTACCGCCGCCCTTGATGCCTGCAGACGCCGACCGGATCGCTCGCGCCGCCCTCCTCCTCCTCGAATCGCACGACATGGAGGGCTTCCTCGACACGCTCTCCGCTCCGAAGGAAGCGACGCTCGGCGGGGCCGGTCGTACGGGCCTCGAGCGCACCTGGACGCTGGCCTCGCCGCTGCGGGTGTCGCTCGTTCCCGAAGGGCTCTCGAAGAAGCTGGTGAAGCTCTTCAAGGGCGAGATCCAGACGGGCGACGAGGAGTTCGACGCGAAGGTGTTCATCGACACCGACACGCCGGAGCTGGCCGCGTCGTGGCTCGACATCGCCGCGCTGCGGAGCGCAATCCTGCCGCTGATCGTGAGCGGCGGGCGCGTGCAGGTGACGGGCGACGCGGTGACGCTGACGGCGTGGTCGGACGGCGACCCGAAGAAGGTGCTCGACGACCGCACGGCGGCGACCATCCTCGCGCACGTCGAGGCCGTGGCGCGTCCGCCGGAGGCGTAGGCGCGTCAGCCGCGGCCGTTCGATCGCTCGGCGAGGAGCGCACGAAGTCGAGCGACCTCCGCCTCGGCGGCTTCACGCCCGGCGCGCTCCTCCTCACGCCCGGCGCGCTCTTCCTCCGCGGCGGTGGGCCACAGGCGCTTGCCCAGGGCGTCTTCGGCGAGGCGGAGGCGCATCCCGGAGTCCGTGACCACGAGCCACGCGCGGAGCTCGCGCGAGTACGCCGGTCCCGCTCCCTGGTAGATGCGACGGAAGCTCCCCTTCGGCGACCGTCGCCACACCTGCAGAACCCACGGCCCGCCGGCGCTGCGCGGCCCCAGCAGCAGCGGGTCGAACACCCAGAGTTCCTTCACGCCCGCGGCGGCGTAGCGGGCGGGGCCGTCCTCCAGGTCATAGTCCTTCGTCGCGGTGTTCTCGCTCACGACTTCGACGGCGACGCGGGGGGCGTGATGCTCGGGCTCCCAGAGGCGCAGGCTGGTCGTCCGCTCGCCCTCCGGCGGCCGCGGCTCCACCAGGAACACGTCGGGGTCGACCCCCCGTCGCGGCTGCGTCGCGTCGAAGCGCAGCGCCAGGTTGCCACCGGCGAGCGCGTCCCGGGCGGTGCGGGCAATCCATGCGTTCAAGATGGCGATCAAGAGGGTGATGATGCGCTCGTGGAGCACGCTCTCGGGCATGTTCGCATCCTCCAGCTCCCAACGGTCGAGCGTCGGCGGGACGGGGATCACCAGTCGCGTGGCGCTGTGCGGTGCCATGGCGAACGGATCGTATCACAACCCTTCCGTGCCGCGTCGGTGGGCGAGCTCGGCGCGAAGAGCGCGCTCGGTCACCCCCGCGTGTTGCGGAGGAAGTCGGCGAGGTCGGCGAGCTTCGCGTCGAGGAACGTCCGCACCTCGCCCGTCACGCCGTTCTGATCGAAGGCCGCGCGCATGCAGCGGAGCCACGCGTCGCGCATCGCCGTGTCGACAGGGACGCTCCCGTGACGCATGCGGAGGCGCGGGTGGCCGTGGCGCTCCATGTACGTCTGCGGGCCGCCGAGCCAGCCGATGAGGAAGAGGGCGAAGCGCTCCTGGTTCTCGGGGAGCACGAGGCCGTCGGCGTCGTGGGCGTGGAGGCGGGCGAGGGCGGGCTCGTCGCGGGCCATGATGGCGTAGAAGTCGCGCGTGATGGCGCGGACCGCGGCCTCGCCGCCGAGGGCCTCGTAGGGGATGCCGAACGCGGGGGCGTCGCTCATGCGCCGACGCTGCTACCACTGCGACGCGTTGGCCCGCAACCGCCTCGCGTTCAGCGCCCCCCGCCGCCAGCCTTCTTCGCGGGCGGCGTCGCGGCGGGCTCCTTCGCCTTCTTCACCGGCGCCTTGCGCGCGGGCGTCTTCGCGGCGGGCTCCTCCGCGGGCTTCGCGGCGTCGGCGCTCGGAGCGTCGTTGGCCGCGGCTTCTCCCTCGACGACGTCCTCGGGCTCCTGCGCATCGTCCGCGCCCTCGACCTCGCCCTCGGCTTCGTCGTCGGCCTCCTCCGTCGCCCCGTCGTCGGCGCTCGCCCCACGACCGCCGCCCCGGTACGGAACCAGCTTCGGAAAGCGCCTCGCCCCCTCCGCCGGCTGCTCGCGCAGGATCCAGCGACCCGTGACGAGCACGTCGCCGTACGCCTCCTGGAGCATCATGTAGAGCGCG
Source organism: Polyangiales bacterium (assembly GCA_044375895.1). GTDB lineage: Bacteria > Myxococcota_A > Polyangia > Polyangiales > CAISKJ01. The sequence continues at coordinate 4,094 of JBILLV010000032.1, forward strand.
GCCGAGCGGCCGTCCCAGTCGACCGCGTCGCCGCCGCCGAGCGCGAGCGAGATGTCGCGGGCGAGGTCGTGGGCGCTCTTGGGGGCGTCGGAGTTCCACTGGCGGTCGGTGGCGAGGAGCTCGGCATGGCGGGCCGCGACCTCGCTGAGGAGCTGGAGGTGATTGGCGAGCTGACGGTGGTCGTTGCCGAGCGTCACGCTCAGCACCGCGGGGCCGTCCTTCGCGTCAAACTCCAGGTGGTGCTTCATCACCCGATGCATCCGCGCGCGCACCGACGTCCCGGTGTCGATGAGCGCCTGCGGCACCTTCCGCTCTGGCATCGCGGCGGCGGCCTTCGCCTGGCTGCGGCAGTACCAGAGCGCCCACGCCAACGTGCGCGAGCGCCCCAGCCGGTCGAAGCGAAACATCCCGCGTTCACCGAGCGTCTTGAACTGCGCGTAGAGGCTGGTGTCGCCGTGGAGCTTGTCCATCGCGGCCATCACCCGCTCGGCCGCCTCCTGCATCTCGACGTTGGGCCTGCGCAGGGCGGTGCCGACGTGCGCGACGCCGGGCTCGAGGTCGATGACGAGGTGAGTCGAGGCCATGCAGCACTCCCAAGGTGTGCGACCAACGCGGCGGATGGGAGCACCACCCCCGCCCGACGCGCAAGCCCCGCTTGACAGGGCTACCCCTTCGCGCGATGAGATGCGCGCAAGACCGAGCGGAGGAGGGGAGAGGCCGACATGGACGACGCGGTGCAGGTGCTGGGGGCGTTGCTCGAACACCTCAACGAGCTCCCCGCGCTCGTGGGCGCGGACTGGGACCACGTGCGCCCGTCACTCCTGGCGGACGTGGAGGCGTGGCTCCTTGGTGACAGTGACCCCGCCCAGCTCGCGGGGAACGTGCTCTTCACCCTGCGGCGCTACCCGGAGGCGCTGGCCCGCGTCCGTGCGGCCCGTAGCCTGCGCTCACCCGCGAACCTCGAGGGGCTCCGCTCCGTCCCATCCGTGGTGTACTCCTTCGCCACGCCGGGCGGGTTGGAGAGCATGACCGTGCCGGAGCGCGCGCTGGCGGAACATGTCGCCGAGCGGCTGCGCGACGGCCTCGCCGACCCCGCGGCGGTCTACCTCAACGCGTGGTTTCACGAGCGGGCGGAGGGCGCCCCCCTGCGCGAGGGCAAGGCCGCGCCGCTCCGCGTGAACCTCGGGCCGAAGCGCGCGGGGGGCGCCGCCGCCGCGGTCACCGAGGCGCGCCGTTTCGACGAGGTGGACCACGTCGACGTCGTGGTCCGCTGCGCGACGGCGCGCGTCGAGCCTTCGTCGCGGCGCCTCGCGATGCCGCCGAGCGCCGAGCGCTTCGTCGAGTTCGCGCTGACGCCGCTGCGGGCCGGCGCGCTCCGCGTCGCGGTGGTGGTCCTCGTGCAGAACGACCCGGTCGAGCGCCTGGAGTTCGACGACGAGGTCGCGCCGTGAGCGGCGGCGTCACCCCCGCCGCGGGCGGGTACACCCCGCGCACGCGCGACGCGATCGAGATCGAGTTCGTCGAGGCGCCCGGCGGTGACACCGTCGTCGAGATGCGGGTCCCCATGGACGGCGACACAGAGGCCGAGCGCTTCGCCCGCGCGGAGTGGTGCGGCGACGACCGCGATCTCCGCGTCCGTTCGAAGCTCACGCTCGACCTCAACGGGGAGCGCCGCCAGCTCGTCGCGCACCTCGCGAAGGTCTACGTCGACCCCGACTTCGCCCCCCTCCTCCAGAACCCTCTCGCCCCCGTCGACCCGCTCCTGGCGCAGCGCGCGATGCAGCCGCTCGCGGTCGCGGGAGCCGGGGTCTTCCGCGCCCTCTTCGCCCCGGAAGAGTACCTCGACCCCGTCTCCGGCGAGGATGCGCGCGTCGCGGCGGCCGTCGATGCGGCCCTGCATCGTCCTGGGCGCGTGCACGTCCGCTGCGCGCGCGACCCTCTCTTCCCGTGGCCCTTCGTGTACGACGACCTCGCGCTGCGCAGCGCCCACGGCGCGGGCGCGGTGAAGCTCGAGCGCTTCTGGGGCTTCGTCCACGAGCTCCAGACCGAGCCCGCGCTCACCGCCGGGAGCGTGCGCATCGCGGCCCCCCTGCGGGTCCTCGCGAGCGCGTGCCCCACGGTCGACCCCGCCGGCCGCTCCCGCAGCGCCGCGCACCCGCTCGCGTCCCTCGCGCCCACCTGGATCGACGACGTCGCCGACCTCGGCAAAGCGCTCCGCGCGCTCGACTGCGACGCGCTCTACGTGCTCGGCCACGCGTCGCACGACGCGTCGCCCGCCGCGTCGACCAGCCAGCTCCTCTACGAAGGCGCTCCCCTCATAGTGTCTGACCTCCTGGGCGGCGGCGGCACCCGAGGGAAGTCCCGCCCCGTCCTCTTCTTCCACAACGCCTGCGAGTCGGCGCCGCTCGACCGTTGGGACAACAACACCGTGCCCGGCTTCGTCCTCGACCGCCACAAGGGCCGCGTGTGCCTCCTCGGCACCGCGGCGCAGGTCCCCAGGGCCGTCGCCGTGGCCTTCGCCGAGCGCTTCTGGGAGCGCTTCCGCGGCGGGGCGACGCTCGGCGCGTCGGTGCGCGAGTCCCGCGCCGCGCTCCTCGCGGACTTCCACAACCCCCTGGGGCTGCTCTACGCGCTCCACGGCAAGGCCGACACCCGCATCGTCACCGAAGGAGCCCCCACGCCATGAGTCGAGCGATCCTCCACGACACGGCCGTCATGATCAGCGACATCCACGTCGGCGACCCGCTGCGCCCCGACCTCGACGACTTCCAGAGCGACGACGACTTCGCGCGGCTGCTCTCCGAGCGCGTCCCCGCGGCCTCCGGCGGGGCGCCCGCCACGCTGGTCATCGCGGGGGACTTCCTCGACTTCCCGCAGGTGCTCCCCGAGCTCGCGCGGGGGTGTCCGGGGCCGCGCTTCGGGCTCACGCAGGCCGAGTCCGTCGCCCGCGTCACCCGCATGCTCGACGGCCACCCGAAGGTGTTCTCGTCGCTCGCGGCCTTCCTCGCGAAGGGCAACCAGGTGCTGGTGCTCCCGGGCAACCACGACATCGACCTCCACTGGCCCGAGGTCTTCGCCGCGCTCCGCCACGCGCTCGGCGACGTCCCGGAGCCCACCCTCCGCTTCGTCTCGTCGGGATCCATCCACGAGCGCGGCGTGTACATCGAGCACGGCAACCAGTACGCCTTCGACAACCGCTTCGAACACTGGGGCGACCCGATCGTGCGGGACGAAGCGGGCGTCGCGCGCGTCGAGCGCCCGTGGGGGACGTGGTTCATGGACGCCGTCTACAACGATGTCGAGTCGCTCCTCCCCTTCGTCAACAAGGTCCAGTCCGACGCGCGGCTGCTCGCCATCGCGCTTCGCCTCGCCCTCGGCGGCGAGCGCCGGAAGCTCTCCGTCGTGGCGAAGCTCGTCGCCTTCATCGCGAGGCACGGGCGGAGGTTCCTGCTGGAGCGCGCGCTCGGGGCGGGGGAGACGGCGCCGGGCAAGGTGTCGCGCGCCGAGGCGACCGAGCTCGTGGGGTCACTCGACGCCACCCCCGAGGAGCGTGGCCTCCTGGAGGGTCTCGTCCTCGACGAGCTGCGCGCGGAGGGTGCCCTCGACGAGTCCCCCGGCGCGCCTCGCAAGCCCGACGTGCTCGGCCACGACGACGACCGCGGCATGGGGGCCCGCGCCCGCTCGATCCTCCAGCGCAACGACACGCCCGTCGTCGCCTTCGGCCACACGCACGAGCCCGTCGACGCGAAGGCCCTCCTCGGCCGCGACCACCCGGGGCGGGTCTACAACACCGGCGGCTGGATCCCCAACATCGACCTCCGCGGGCTGGAGGTCCCCACCGTGGAGGACCTCCGCACGCGGGAGCGCGTGACGGCGGTCCGCTACCTCGTCGTCCGCTGGAAGGACGGCGCGCCCGCCGCCTCGCTGGAGAAGCTCACCGCGCGCTGACAGAGCGTCCGCATCGACCCGATCACGCGCCCCCCGCCGTCCGCCAACGATCGCGCAGCGCGTCCACCAGCGCCCGAGCCTCGTCGTCGTCGTACATCGTCACGCCCTCCGCCCACGACAGCACCCGCGCCGGCCGCGTCTCCTCACCCGCCCCATGAATCGGCACCACGTGCACGTGCACGTGCGGGCAGCTCATCGGCAGCGGGTCGGGTGAGCCCAGCGACGCCACCCACACGCGCCGCGGCGACACCACCGCCGCGAGCGCCCGCGCGGCCCGCCACGCCGCCCGCTGGAGGGCCTCGTAGGGCGCCCACGGGAGCCGCTCGACGGCCGTCTCGTGCGCGCGCAGGATGACCATCAGGTGCCCATGCGAGGCGCCCAGGCGATCGAGGCGGGTGAGGGTGAGCGGGTCGGAGGCGATGACGTCGTCCGCGGCGTACGCCTCGTCGGCGAGGGCGCACATCACGCAGGGGACGTTGAGGGTGTGGGCGAGTGCCTCCTCGCGGGAGGCGCGGCGGCTCACGAGGGAGCGTCAGGGAGCGGTGCGCGGGTGCGGGCCGCCGGGGGCCGTCGGGCGGGCGGCGGGGGCCGTGCCGGGGCGGGCGGCGGGCGGCGTCGCGGGGGCGGCGGCCGGGCGCGCGGCGGCGCCGGGGCGCGACGGGTGGGCGGTGTTGTACTCCTGGATCGCGCGGTCGGTGAGGTCGAGGTCACCGCGCGACCAGATGACGGCGCCCTGGTCGAGGATCGCCGTGTAGCCGTCGGAGGTGCCGATCTGACGGACGATGCCCTGGAGGTTGACCAGGATCGACTTGGTGAGCTCGGCCTCCTTCTGGGCGAGCTCCTGCTGGTACTCGAGGTAGCTCTGCTGGAGCTTCACGAACTCCTGCTGGTACTCGCTCATGCGCTTCTCGAGCGCCTCGCGGGAGACCACGTTCTTCTGCTTCTCGATGTCTTCCTTCATGCGCTTGAGCGCTTCCTGGCGGGTGTTCAGCTGATCCTGCCGGGCCTGGAAGAGCTTCTGGAGCTGACCCTTGGCCGCGCGGCCGTCGTTGGTCTCGATGAGGGCGCGCTGCATGTCGACCACCGCGACGCGCACCTGCGCGTAGAGGCGCGGCGCGGCCATGGCGACGACGAGGGCGACCACCGCGGACATCGCGCGGACGCGGCTGCGCTCGGTGGTGAGGAGGGAGACGACGGGACGTGTGAGCAACGGGACCTCCGGGGCGCGGGAACCTACTCACCCCGCTCGCTCGGGGTCAAGCGCCGTCATGGCATCGCCGCGCTGAAGATAAAACGCGCGACGGGGCAGAATGTTCAGTGGGTCGTGGATCAGGTGAAGCGGATGCCGTTGTCGATGCGGTACTTGAGCCACCGGTAGCCGAGGTACGCGGTGGCGCCGAGGCCGACGACGCCCGCGGCGGGGGCCACGGCGACGCCCATGGCGACCGATCCGACGGCGGCGGCGGCGGTGACGAAGCCCTTCTTGCGGGCCTCGGACTCCTTGATCTCCCTGGCTGAACTCATCGCGTTCGGTGCCTCCTGTGTGAGCAGTGGGGGGTGTAGCGCGATCGACGGGGTCGCGTCACCCTCCGCCGGGCGAATCAGGTCGCGGAGCTCTTGGGGCGGAGCAGGCCGATGCCCTCGTACGTGAAGCCCGCCGCCTCGGGGTCGACGACGCTCCACACGTTGCGCCCGTCGAGGAGGAGCTTGCGGCGCATCTGGTTGGAGAGCCGCTCGAGGTCGGGGGAGCGGTACTCCTGCCACTCGGTGACGAGCACGAGGGCGTCGGCGCCGACGGTGGCGTCGTAGGGGTGGTCGACGAAGATCACCTTGTCGGCGATGGGGCCGAGGGCGGCGCGGGCGGTGGCGCGGGCCGCGGGGTCGTGGGCGCGCACCTCGGCGCCGGCTTCGACGAGGCGGGTGATGAGCGTGAGGGCGGGCGCCTCGCGGACGTCGTCGGTGCGGGGCTTGAAGGCGAGGCCCCAGAGGGCGATGCGCTTGTCGGCGACGCTCCCGAGGTGGCGGGTGAGCTTTTCGAAGAGAAGCTCCTTCTGGCGCGCGTTGACCTCTTCGGTGGCGCGGACGAGGGAGAGGTCGATGTTGTGCTCGCGGGCCAGGAAGAGGAGGGCGTCGACGTCCTTGGGGAAGCAGCTCCCGCCGTAGCCCGCCCCCGGAAAGAGGAACTTCGCGCCGATGCGCGAGTCGGTGCCCACGCCCTTGCGCACGTTGGTGACGTCGGCGCCGACGGCCTCGCAGAGCCGGGCGATGTCGTTCATGAACGAGATGCGCGTGGCGAGCATGGCGTTGGCGACGTACTTGGCCATCTCGGCCGAGCGCGGGTCGACGAAGAGCAGCCGGTCGGACACGAGCTGGAGCGGCGCGTAGAGCTTGCGCATCACGCTGCGCCCGTGGTCGTCACGGCAGCCGCAGAGCACGCGGTCGGGGCGGAGGAAGTCGTGGATCGCGTCGCCCTCCTTGAGGAACTCGGGGTTCGACACCACGGTGACGTTCACCTTGGCCTCGCGGGTGAGGTACTCCTGCACGCGGTCGTTGGTGCCGACGGGGACGGTGCTCTTGAGCACGACGACGGCGTCGCGGGTGAGGTGCTTCGCGAGGGACTCGGCGACGGCCATCACGTACTTGAGGTCGGCGCCGCCGTCGGGCCGCGGGGGCGTGCCCACGGCGATGAACACCACCGCGGCGTCGCGCACGGCGGCCGCGAGGTCGGTGGTGAACGACAGGCGCTCCTCGGCGGCGTTGCGGCGGACGAGCTCCTCCAGCCCGGGCTCGTAGATGGGGATGATCCCCTTCACGAGGGCCTCGACCTTGGACGCGTCGTTGTCGACGCAGGTCACCTGGTTGCCAAACTCAGCGAACCCGGTCCCCGCGACGAGGCCCACGTAACCGGTACCGACGACGACGATGCGCATGGTGATGCGGCGTCGCTATCACCGACCCCAGACGACCGCAAGGGCTAGCGCAATGGCCACCACGAGCCCCGCCGCGAGGGCCCACCACGGCACCTTGCGCGGCGGCGCCTGGCGCTTCACGACGGCGTGCGGGGCGGTGACGGCGGCGACCTCGTAGGCGGTGCGCGGGTCCATCGCGATGCGGAGGGCGCGGGCCAGCTCGGCGGCGTTGGCGAAGCGTCCCGCCGGGTCGCGGTCGAGGGCGCGGGCGGTCCAGCGGTCGAGGGGGCGGGGGAGGGCGGCGTTGCGGAGGGAGGGGCGGTCGATGGGGCGCGAGAGGATCTCGACGAAGAGGTCGGCGGCCGAGCGCCCGGCGAAGGGAGCGTCGCCGACGAGGAGTTCGTAGGCCACGATGCCGAGGGACCAGAGGTCGGCGCGCGGGTCGACGGTGGCCGACGACCGCACCTGCTCGGGGGCCATGTAGAGGGGGGTGCCGAGGACGGCGTTGGAGGCGGTCTTGAGCCCGTCGCCCTCGATGGCGTCGAGGAGCTTGGCGAAGCCGAAATCGAGCACCTTCACGTGGAGGGGATCGGTGCCGGCGACGAGGAAGCAGTTGTCGGGCTTGAGGTCGCGGTGGACGACGCCGAGGCTGTGGGCGTGGTCGACGGCGGCGGCGATCTGGTCGACGACGTCGAGGACGAGCGCGCGCGGGAGGGCCTCACGCTGGAGGCGGACCTCGAGGGTCTCGCCTTCGAGGAGCTCCATGGCGAGCCAGGGGTGGCCCTGGTCGACGCCGAAATCGCGGACGGCGACGATGTGCGGGTGGGCGAGCTTCTGGGCGACGCGGGCCTCGCGGCGGAAGCGCTGGAGCGACTGCTCGTCGTCGGCGAAATCCGGGCGGAGCACCTTGATGGCGGCGGGCTCGTCGGTGTTGCGGTCGTGCCCACGGAACACCTCGCTCGTCGTGCCGCTCGCGAGCGGCCCGTCGATGACCCAGCGTTCGGCGAACACGGTGCCCGGCTCGATCAACGTCGTCTCTCTCCAGACTGCCGGGGCGCGTTGTAGGGCAAGGCGGGGGCGCGCCGCAACACGCTCTCGCACGATGCGGGGGCGGAGGGGTAGGGTGGCGCGGCGATGTGGGAGTGGTTGCTGCGGGAGTTGCCCCTACGGCACCCGCTCCAGCAGCGCCCGCGCCGCCCACGCGCGCGTCCACGCCGCGCCCGCGCTCGGCCCCGTGCAGCGCTCCGTGCCGCGCGAGAGCACGCCCACCACCCTCCCGGTGCGCGCGTCGATCGCCGGTGAGCCGCTGTCTCCGCTGCACGTCCCCTCCGTCGTGAACAACTCCGTCCGCGTCCCGAGCCGCACCTTCACCCCCATCCGCACGTAGCGCGCCCCGACGCCTGCCCGCGCTGAATCGCCGCGCACGCCGTAGCCCACCGCCGTGACCGCGTCGCCCGCGCCCGGCATCGCCGCCGTGTCGACCTCCAGCGGGACGACGCCGCGGACGTCCCGGTCGAGCACCAGCAGCGCCACGTCGGCGCCGCAGAGGTTGCGTGAGGGGAAGGTGATCGTGCGAGCGCCGCGCGCCGCCACCGTCGCGCCGCGCGTATCCTCCGCGGTCACGACCGCGATGGACGCCGCGGGCAGATCGAGCAGCACGTGCGCTCGGCTGCTGGGGCAGGTGATCTCTGGGGTGACCATGCTCACACAATGGCGCGCCGTGAGCACCACCCGCGGGGCCACGAGCGTTCCCGTGCAGAGCGCGCCCGAGTCGTTCATCAGCGCGACGACGGCGGGGTGACGGCCGCGGTCGCGCGTGCCACGGACGATGTCGGTGACGTCGGTGATCACGCCGTCGTCGTCCACGGCGGGCGCGCAGGCGGTGAGGGTGAGCGCGAGGAGAACACGTTGGATGAATTTCATGAGGAGCCTCCGTTCGCCGCGGGGCATTGCAGTCGTGAGGCCATGCGGAAATTCGCGGGGAACTCGCGTGGCGGGGTGGCGGCGGAGGGGTGGCGGGGGGTGGCGGAGGGGGTGGCGAGGGGGTGGCGGGGTGGCGGTGCTATGGTCGACGCGGTCATGCACCCCCTGGTCGAGGCGCTCGTGCTTCTCTTTCCGTCGCTCGCGCCGTGGGTGCGCGAACACCCTGAGATCCCCGCCGCCATCGTCGAGGCCGCCGACGCGCATCAGGTGCCCACCGCGCTCCTCCTCGCGGTGTGCCTCACGGAGTCACGCCTCGGCGCCGACCCGCACACGCAGCTCACGTGTGGGGTGTACCGCGTCCCCCGCGCCCGTCAGGCCGACGCCGCCGCCCACGCGCTCGCTCGCTGGCGGGCGCGCTGCCGCTCGTGGCCGCGGGCGCTGCGGATGTTTCGTGGCGGGCAGTGCGCCTCGCCCGATCCGCACGGGTACGTCCGGCGGGTCAGCGCGCTCGCCGTCCAGATCGAGCGACGGGCGGCCTCAGCGAACCACCACGCTCGGCCCGAGCGAACGCCCGCCCACGCGCAGCGAAGGACCCGTCGCGCGCGGTGAGGGCGTCGTCGCTTCGCGCACCCCGTCGGCTCGCCACGGAACCTCCCCGTGGACGCCCATCGCCACCCCCTGCGCGTCGTACACCAGCGACACTTCGGCGCGTGCGTCGCGGCGGAAGGCGAGCGTGAGCGTGCGCTCGTCGCGTCCCGGCGCGGAGGGCGTGTCCCAGGCTTGCGGGCCGTCGGTGATCCAGCCGCCATCGGGCAGGCGGACGCTCACACGCAGCGGCGCTTCGAGCCAGCCGCGGCGCTCGGTGACGGCGGCGAGGGTGATGGTGGTGACGCCGCGCACGTCGGTGGTGGGGCCGCGCACGACGCGCCACGAGCCCTCGACCGGTGAGCTGACGTCGCCAGGCGGCGCGCAGAGCGGGGCGGCGCTGTTGTAGGGGTACTGCGGTCGGGCGGCGGCGTCGATGCGCGCAGCGGGGAAGCCCCCGCACGCGAGGGCATCGAGGAAGTCGGGGAGCACCGGGACGTTGGCCATCGTCGTGGTCGAGCGGTAGCCGCGCGCGAAGGGTCCCACCGTCATGCGGCGAGACGAGAGGGCGGCGAAGAGGGCGTCGCGCGGCGCGGCAGGCGCCATCGCCCAGAGGATGGCCGAGACCTCGTTCTCGGCGATGGGCTGGAGCACGCCGAGGCTCGCGTCGGGGCGGAGCCACGCGCCGCGCGAGAGGGTGCGCGCGCCGATGTCGAACCAGAACATGTTGCCGCGCTGCTTGTCGACGTAGAGCGGGTTGTTGCGCACCGACGCGCCGAACCAGCTCGCGTAGCCCTCCGACCACGCGATGCCGTGCGCGAGGGGGGCGTTGATGGTGTGCATGCCGCCTTCGCCCGGGGAGAGCCCGAAGCTCGACATCGACCAGTGGCCAAACTCGTGCGCGACGACCATGTCCGACCACACCTGCGCGTCGCTCCCGCCGGGGTAGGCGACCTGCGAGAGGAAGTCCTGGTCGAAGGCCCGCGTGGCGACCGGGGCGAAGCAGGCGCCGCACGACCAGGTGACGCCGAAGCCAAGCCACACCACATTGGAGAGCCCGCTGCCGCCCGACGACGCCCGACCGTGCACGACGGACTGCCGCGCCATGTCGAACACGCGCGCCGCCCCCGATCCCGCCGCCTCCTCGATGCGCAGCACGCCGTCGGCCGGGAGCTGATCGACCCGCCACGACCAGCTCCACACGCGGGGGGCGGCGGGCGCGCCCGCGAAGGGAGGGCGCTGCCCGGCGGGGTACTGCGGGTCGGCGACGGCGAGTGAGAGGGCGCCGCGGCCGTCGTCCATCAGCGCCGCCACCACGATGCGATCGTCGGGCGTGGCGGGGTCGCGCACCCGCAGCGTGAAGCGCCCCAGGTCGTCGACGCCAGTGCCCGTCCGCGCGGCGTCGACCCGCTCGTCGCCGCGCAGCGCGAACACCGCGAAGCCCGGCGCCGACGCCTCCTGGAGCGCGCCCCAGTCGGTGCGACCGGCGTTGGGGAGGCGGTGCTGGTACACCACGCGGCCCGCGATCGGGCGGGTGGGCGCAGTGACGCAGCCCTCGTCGACCATCCCGTCGCAGTCGTCGTCGATCGCGTTGGCGCAGACCTCGCGCGTCGGCAGGATGCTCCCGTTGCAGGCGTCGGGCCACACGCCGCTGCTGTGACAGGGCTGCGTGGCGGCGCGGCAGCGGCCGACGGCTTCGGTGCCGATCGGCCCGGCGTAGCAGCTCCGGCGCGCGCCGGGGGTGCAGCGCTCCGGCGGACCCGCGGCGATGTTGACGACGAAGTTGCCCGCGCCCGTGCCGAAGCCGTCGACCACGATGGCGATCGTCTGGCCTTGCGTGAGCGTTGCGGTCACGACGGAGGAGATCGACGAGCCGTTGATGACGTCGTCGTTGCACGCGAGCTCGCGGCCGTCGCAGCCGCCGTCGCGCAGGTACACCAGCGTGTCGTACTCCGACCCGCGCGTCGTGAAGGTGAAGGGCCCCGCCGAGGGCGCCGTCCAGATGAACACCCGCTCGGGCGCCTCCGCCCCGCCGCAGGAGCCCGTCGCGCGGGCGGTGCCGCCGACGGTGGTTCCGGTGGCGAGGCGGGCGCCGAGGGCGGAGCCGAGGTTGCTCGTGAGCACGCAGGTGGAGGGCGGGCAGCCGTTGTCGACCGCGCCGTCACAGTCTTCGTCGATGCCGTTGGCGCAGCCCTCCGCGCGCGGGACAATCTCGTTGGCGCACGCCGCCGCCCAGGCGCCGTCAGGGCCGCAGGTCTGGGTGCCCCCGCGGCAGCGCCCAGTGGCCATCGTCGCGGCAGGGCCGGTGTAGCAGGGGCGCGTCGTACCGGGCTCGCAGGCCGTCGGACGGAGCGCGCAGCGACCCGCGTCACAGAGCTGCCAGGCCGCGCAGGTGCCGCACGCGTGGCCGCAGCCGTCATCGCCGCACACCCGTCCTTCGCAGCGGGGCGCACACTCGCACGCGCCCGACACGCAGCGCTCGGTCGCGGCGCAGGGGGCGGCGGGGATCCAGGCGCGTCCGTCGCAGCGCTCGGGGCGGCCGTCCATGCCGCAGCGGCGCGCGTCGAGCGTGCACGCCGGCACGACACAACGACCGTCGAGGCAGAGTTCGATGTCGGGGCAGGGGCGCTCTTCGAAGGCGGTTCCGTCGGGGCGGCAGGTGCGGGCGCGGTGCAGGTCGACGCAGGTGTTGTCGGCCGCGGTGCACACCGGGGGAGGGGGCGCGTCGGGGGCGAGGTCGGGGGCGAGGTCGGAGGCGACGTCCGGAGTGGGGAGCTCGGCGTGGGGGATCTCAGCGTCGAGGACTTCTGCGTCCGGGAGCTCGGCGTCGCTGTCGGGGGCCGACGCCACGTCTTGCTCCTGGGATCCGATGACGGGGCGGCCCAGACACGCGGTGGAGAGGACGAACGCCCAGACGAGCGGTGCGACGCGCATGGTGAGCGCGAGCGTACACGCGCGGGGCGCGGCCGTGCCACGGGCATTCGCCCAGGCACAGACTACTGCGTGGCGATGGAGCTGCCGAGGCGCGCGCCGGCGATGCCGTTGATGACCGTGGTCGGCAGGATGGGGAGGCCGCCCGTGATCTGGAGGTACACGTACACGCGCCCGGCGCCGCCGAGTTCGTTGTAGGCGCCCACGACGAGGTCGCGGCGGCCATCGCGGTTGAGGTCGAGGCCCGCGAGCGTCTTGCCGTAGCCCGTGGTGAAGAAGCCCGCGCCGTCGCTCGGACGCTGGAGCGTCGCGAGGACGCGGTGGGAGAAGCTCCGCGGCGCGCCGGCGACGACGTGGACGTGGTCGCGGCCTCCCTGCGCGATGATGAGGTCGTCGACACCGTCGCCGTTGAAGTCGCCGCCGGGGGCGAGGGCGATACCGAAGAAGGCCTCGCCCGAGAGCGGCGGGGAGAGGACGTCGTCGGGGGAGGGGCCGTGCATGCCAGTGGTTCCCCAGTAGATGTAGACGAGGCCGTTGGTGTCGGCGAGGAGGGCGTTGACGGCGAGGTCGCCGAGGCCGTCGCCGTCGAAGTCGAAGCCGCCCGCGAGGCGCGCGCCGAAGTTGGTTCCCAGGCCAGCGGGGGCCGTGAAGGTGTGGGCGAGGCGCGGGAGGCCGCCGTTGGTGCCGAGGTACACGAAGACGGTGCCGCCCATCCGCTCGGTGGCGCTCACGGCGAAGTCGGCGAGGCCGTCGCCGTTGAAGTCGCCGAGGGCGGTGACGGCGTTGCCGAAGCGGCCACCCTGACCCGTCGGTGGATCGATCGGCGTGGCCGTCGGCGTCATGCCCGCGCGGACGCCGCGGAAGAGCCAGGCGCGGCCCACGCCACCGCCGAACAACGGCGCGCCCACGAGCACGTCGTTGACGCCATCGCCGTTGACGTCACCGACGCCCGCCATGGACTCGCCGAAGGCCGTGTTGCCGCCCGTCGGCGACGGCTCGAGACGAAACGCCGGGTTCATGGCGAACCCGATGGAGGCGCCGCCCATCACCTGGATGACGCCGTCGAGCGGGCCGAGCGACGCGGAGATGGCGAGGTCGGTGGTGCCGTCGCCGTTCACATCACCGAGGACGGACATGCGTTCGCCGAGCGACTGGCCCGAGGTCGATCGCGCGGCGATGACGGGGTTCGTCGGGTCGATGCCCGCGCTGCGACCCGCATAGAGCCACGCCTGGCCGCCCTCGAAGAAGCCAGGGAGGCCGATCAACAGGTCGTGGGTTCCGTCGCCGGTGAAGTCGGGCGCGGTGCCGAGGACGGCGTTGGCGATCCCCTGGCCACGCACTTCGAAGGGGCGGGGCGTCGTCCACGAGCCAGGCGTGGCGGAGTTGGAGAGCCGCCACCAGTGGTAGCCGCGCGGAATGACGGTGCCGACGCGATGGGTGTTGCTGCCCATGCGATCGACGAAGGCGTACTCGCCGGTCGTGCAAGCGGGGTCGCCGCACACCTCGACGAAGGTGGTCGCGACGCCAGCGGGCATCACCCAGCGCAGCGTCGGGGAGCCTCCCGCGAGGATCGCTCCATGCGCCGGGGAGAGCGGGCTGAGTTGCACCGCGGGCGGGGCGTCCGGCGGAGGCGGCAGGTCGGGCGCGGCGTCGGGCGTGGCGTCGGGCGCGGCGTCGGGCGCGGCGTCGGGTGCGGCATCGGGCGCGGCGTCGGGGGCGACGTCGGGGGCGACGTCGGGGGTGGCGTCGACCTGCGCGTCGATGGCGTCGTCCGAGGCATCGGGCGCGACATCGGGCGCCGCGTCGGGCGCGAGATCGGGCATGACGTCGGGCGCGGCGTCGGGAGGCTCCGGCGCATCGACGACGTCCATGGGAGAGGGCGCGTCGGGCGGGAGAGAGGCCATGTCAGGCGGCGCGTCGATCGGCGCCGCAGGGATGTCCATGCCCGCGTCGGGGGCGGCGTCGGGCAGGTTCTCGACGACGCACACGTCGGCGAGGGCGCGCGTGCCGGCTTCGCACTGGGGTCCCGCGTCGCTACCCGAGACCATGAACTCATCGAGCGATGACGACGGCACGTTGGCGGAGACGCAGCGGCCGTCGCGCGAGCACGTCTCGGTGAGGCCGCAGTCGAGCGCGGCCGTGTCGCGGCACGCCGACCAGAACACCAACGGGAGGACGAGCACCTTGCCCTCGCGGAAGGTGGTGATCGCGCGGGTGCGCACGAGGCCCGCGGCGTCGGGGTCTTGCGAGGGCTCGCGGAAGCCGTCGACGTCGACGCGGACGCGCTGGTCGGAGGTGTCGGCGGTGATGTTGAACGCGAGGGGCCAGCGGACCGCGCCGATGCCGACGACGATGTCGTGCTGCTCCATCGGCTGGGCGGCCGTCGGGGGCGCGTACACGCGGACGCGCACCATCTGGACGTAGCGGGCGAGGGCGGGGTCGGCGTCCACTTCGACGCGCAAGGCCGTCGCCTGCGGCCGGCACGCGAAGAGGGCGAGGATGAGCAGGGCGAGCGCGCGGCGCATCATGTACCGCTCCCAATGGCGATGGTGAGGCCCGTGTTGGCGGCGGGCGGGTCGACCGGCGTCTGGCTGTAGACGATGCCCGCGGCGATGCCCGCGCCCGCGACGACGGCAACGCCCGTCCAGAACCACCAGCGGGTGAAGATCCATCCGGTGGGGCGCGACGGCGACACCGCGACGTCGGCCGTCTCGCCGGCCTCAACGCGCACCGTTCGCTGGAGGGGGACGTAGCCGTCGGGTTCGATGGTGAGGTGCTGCTCGCCCGGGTCGACCTCCACCTCGCCCAGGCCGTCGGCCCGCGCGCGGCGCTGGTTGACGCGGAGCACGGTGTCGGTGAGGTCGACGCCTGACACGCGCACGTGGGCGATCTGGCGCTCGATGGAGGTGAGGTACCCAGCGACCTCGACGTCGTGCTGGGCGTGCTGCTGCGGCGATGCGAGCGCAAGGAAGTCGCGGAAGCGCTGCCTCGCCTCGATGAGCCGACCGAGCGCGCGGTTGGTGACCCCGAGGTTGAGCGCGACCGAGGCCACGCGGCGCGCCCGGAAGGAGCGTTCGAAGGCCGCGAGGGCGTCGGCGTACCGCTCGTCTTCGAGCGCCGTGATGCCGCGTTGAAACTCGACGCGCGCGACGTCAGCGTCGTTGGTGGGCGCGGCCGGGAGAGCCTGCGCGGCCGCCGCGCCCGGCGCAGCCACGAGGAGCAGGAAGATGGGAATGCGTGGGTGCATGCCCGCTTTCACGGCGGGACCTCCGCCGCACTTGAGCGCCGTCCAGACTATGGGCGACGGGCGACGCGGAGGAAGGCGGACACCCCGCGGTCGATCTCGTCGTCGGTGAGGTACGGGGCCGGGCCGAGCCGCACGAGCGCGCCGCGCGCATCGACGAACACACCCTCCGCACGGAGCGCGTCCACCACGCCCGACGCGTCGGCGACCCGCACGGCGATGAAGCCCGCACGCCGCTCGGGATCTCGCGGGGTCACGACGTCGTGGTCACCGAGGGCCGCGAGGATGCGCTCGGTCTGGCGCAGCGAGATCGCGCGCAGCGTCGCCGTGTCGAGGCCGACGGATTCGAAGAACTGATCGACGGCCCGCGCCCGGTAGTGGCTCACGGGGTCGTAGGTGGAGCCGGCGAAGCGGTCGGCGAGGCGGTCGCCGTAGGTGACGGGCGCGTCGGTGCGGCGCTCGGCGAGGTGGGCGAAATCCGCGAACCAGCCCGTGTAGACGGGCCGGAGGGTGCACCCCGCGGGGACGACCATGAAGCAGTTGCCCTCGCCCCACTGGGCGTACTTGTACCCGCCGCCGACGACGAAGGCTCCGGGGGTGGTGGCGGCGTCGAAGGGGGCGACGTTGAAGGCGTGGTACGCGTCGAGGAGCACCTCCGCCCCGCGGGCGAGCGCACCCGCGGAGAGCGCATCGAGGTGGGGAACACGGGTGGCGGACTCGAAGAGGACCGCGCTCACGAGGACGGCGGCGGTGTTTTCGCGGACGGCGGCGAGGAGTCGCTCGGCGAGGGTGTCGGCGGGGAGCGGGTCGACGAAGGTGACGGCGACGCCCTCCTCGCTCAAACGCCGGAGCTGCCGGTGAATCGAGTGGAACTCTCCCCCCGTGGTCACGAGGTGTCGCCGCCGGGTGAGGGGGAGCGCGCTGAGGAAGCGGGTCACCAGCTCGTGGGTGTTCTGCGCGAGGGCGACGCGCTCGGGGGAGGCGCCGAGGCGACGGGCGACGGCGCCGCGGACGGCGTCGGCGGCTTCGAAGGCGAGCGACCACTTGTCGTCGACGTGGAGCGCCGCGTCATCGAAGGCCGCGAGGGTCGCGTCGCGGGCGCAGTCGGGCCACGCCTGGTGCGAGTGCCCGGTGAGCAGAACGCGGCCGTCGCGAAGAAAGCTCCGGTAGTCTGTGCGCAGGTCGTGGGTGGTCACGGCGGTGATCAAACCACAAGCCGAGCGGAACGCGTTTCGACAACCGTGCGGCGGCGTGTGGAATGCGGTTGTTTGCGGCGGGTGAGGGCGTGTTACCGTCCCGCCGATCGCATGGATCCCACGGTATACGCATGGTATGAGCGACTCCGCGTCAACCCCGACGACGCCGAGGCCCTGGCCTATCTCTGGGACTACTACGCGGGGCGTGGGGAGTTTCAGGCGCTCGCGATGCTCGCGGAGCAGATCGCGGGGAGGCGGCCCGACCCCGTCTCCGCCGCCGACCTCTCGTATCGAGCCGGTGAGATCTGGGCGAAGAACGTCGGCCGACCCGACAAGGCCGTCGCCTGCTACAAGCGCGCGTACGAGGGCGATCCGTCGCAGGTGGCGGCGCTCGAAGCGGCCTGCCAGATCTACGTGCAGATCGGCAACCACCGCGCGGCGGCCCCGCTCATCGAGCGCCTCCTCGGGACGGTGACCGACCCGCTGATGCGGCTCCCGCGGCTCCGTGAGGCGGCGGCCCTCTACGCGCAGGCGGGGGACAGCGCGCGTCGCATCGCGTGCCTGGAGGAGCTCTACGCGGGTTCGCCCGACGACTGGGACGTGACGCGCGACCTCGCCGAGTCGCTCATCGCCCGCTCGCAGACCCCGCAGGCGCTGCCCGACGACGGCACGCGGGCCGCGGAGCTCCTCGGCACGCTCGCGGTCGCGATGGGCCCCGAGCACGGGCTCGCCTTCGCGGAGATCGCGCTCGACACGCACCCGGGCTGCGAGCTCGCCTACCAGGTGGTTCACGAGGCGTACGGGGCGGCCAACCGCGTCGAGGAGCTCGCGGTCCGTCAGATCGCGTTCGTCACCAGCAACCCGACGAGCGTGTACACACCCGTGATCCGCCGCTCACTCGCGGAGATGTACGCGTCGGTGGGGCAGGTGGACGACGCGATCACCTGCCTGGAGCCCCTGGTCAACGACGACCCCACGCTCACCCGGCAGCTCTTCGATCTTTACCGACAGGCGGGCCGGGCGGCCGACGCGGCGGCGCTCCTCGAGTCCCTCGCGGTGGACAGCGACGACGCCCAGCAGGTGCGCGACCTCAAAGACCTCGCGGCCCTCTACGGCTCGGTCAACGATCGCCCCGCGATGCTCGACACCATGCGCAAGGTGCTCGCCCGTTCGCCCGCGGACGGCGAGGCGCTCACGCTGCTCGAAGATCACCTCCGCCAGCAGGGGGAGCACCGCGAGCTGCGCGACCTGTGGCTCCGCGCGATCCGCTCGCCGATGTGCCCGCCGGAGGTTCGTGTCCCGCGCCTCCGTGACGTGGGCCGCGTGTCGGCCGAGGCCCTCAACGACGTCGACGGCGCGATCGAGGCGTGGCGCGAGGTGGTGGAGACCATCCCCACCGACGAGGAGGCCCTCAAGGCCCTCGGCGAGCTGTTGGAGCGGGCCGGTCGGTGGGAGGAGTACGCCGACGTCCTCGGACAGCGCGCCGACCTCGCCGCCGATGCGGGCGAGCGTCGTGACGTGCTGGAGCGTCTGGCGGCGGTCCATCGCGACCGGCGCGACGACCCCAACGCCGAGGCCGCGGTGCTCGCGATGCTGTGGGAGGCCGCGCCCGACGATGACGGCGTGGCCGCTCGCCTCGCGCGGGCCCGCTCCGACGCGGGCGACCTCGCGGGCGCGGCCGACGTGCAGCGCTCGCGGGCTGAGCGGGCGCAGGGGGCGACCGCGGTGGCTCGCTGGTCCGAGGCGGGCGCGGCGCACGAGGCGGCGGGTCAGCTCGTCGAGGCGATCGCGGCGTGGCGCGAGGTGGTGTCGCGCGAGCCCGAGCACGCCGAGGGGTGGCCGAGCGTCGAGCGCCTCCTCGCCAAGAGCGGGCAGCATCAGCACCTCTACGCGACGCTGGTGACGCGGGCCGAGGCGATGGCCGAAGGTTCGGCGCGGGCGGCCATTCACGCCCGGGCGGCCACGGCGGCGCGGGCGATGGGTGACGGCGTGGCGGCCCTCGCTGAGGCCGAGCGGGCCGTGGCGATGGCGCCCGACGACGACTCCCTCGCGGGGGCCCTCTTCGAAGCGCTGGAGGCCTCCGGTCAGCGCGAGAAGCTGCTCGCGTTCGCCCGTGATCGCTCGGCGAGAATGAGCGACGGGCCGGCGAAGGTCGAGCTCCTGCGACGGGCAGCACGCTTCGTCGGGGCGACCGACCCGACGGCGGCGGCGGCGGTGTGGCAGGAGGTTCGGACCTCTTCGAAGGCCGGGGGCATCGGCGACGACGACGAGGCCCTCGAGGCGCTCATGGGCCTCGCCGAGCTGCGCGGCGACCACGAGGGCCTGGCGGCGATCTATGTCGAAGTGGCCGAGGCGGCGCGCGACACGGCGGCGAAGCGCGAGATTCTCAAGCGCCGCGCGGCCCTCCTCGGCAACGAGCTCGGGCGGCCCGGTGACGCGGTCGACGCGCTCGCGGCGGTGGCCCGGGAGCACGGCGCCGACCACGCGGAGACGTGGGCGGAGCTGGAGCTGATGGCCACCGCGCAGGGGCGCCACGAGCTCGCCGCCGAGGCGCTGGAGCGGCAGGTGACGCTCAGCCCCGACGAGGACGAGGAGCGGCGCGCCGCGCTGGCGGCGAAGCTGGTCGAGCTGGTCGAGCGCGAGGTGAAGGAGCCCGCGGCGATCATTCACGCGCTAAAGGTGCAGCACCGGGCCGACCCGGGCGACCTCGGGGTGATCCAGCGCCTCGCCGATCTGTGCGAGCACGAGGGCCGCTACAAGGACGCCGTCCACTACCTCGATCAGTTGCTGGAGATCGAAGGGGACGACGAGGAGATTTCGAAGCTCGCCCAGCGCATCGCCCACCTCTCCGACACGCGGCTCGATGACCCGCAGCGCGCGTGGGACGTGCTCGTCGCGCCGGTGAAGACGGGCGACGTCGCGTGCATCGAGATGATGCTCGACCTCGCCAACCGCCACGGCCTGCACGCCGCGGTGGTGCCCATCCTCGCCGAGCTCGCGGGCCGCGTGAGCGACCGGGGCGGGCGCTCGATGCTCTGGCGCGAGGTGGCCCGCCGCAAGGAGGACCACCTCGGCGACCTCGAGGGCGCATTCGAAGCGTGGGTGACGGCGGCGGTGGCGAAGGCCGACCCCGCGGTGGACCTCGAGCGCATCGACCGGCTCGCCGAGGTGGCCAAGCGCCCGCAGCGGGTGGCCGACGCGTACAAGGCCGCGCTCGATGCGTGCGCCGACCCGACGCTGGCCCACGAGGTGGCGATGCGCGGCATCACGGCGATCGAGCGGGGCGGCGGGAAGGCGCAGGCCTTCGAGTTCGCGCTCGCGGGGCTGGCGAAGGCGCCGGCCGACGACGAGATCCTCGACGCGGTGGTTCGTCTGGTGCCGGGGGCCAAGCGGCACACCGACATCTTCGTGGCGCTCGATCGCCGCCGCCGCGCTGCGCAGAACGACGCCGAGCGCTTCGCCGTCACGCTCCGCGCGGTGGAGACCGCCGGCGGGGTGCTGGGCGAGCGCGAGACCGCCTTCCTCTACGTCGAGCAGGCGGTGGGGCAGGCCGTCGGGCGCAAGGAGCCCGACGAAGAGATGCTCGCCCGCGTCGAGAACGCGTGCATCCAGGGCGACCAGCGCCGCGCCGACGCGGGCATGGTGTCGGGCCTCGTCGAGCGCTACGCCAAGCTCGCGGAGGAGGCTTCGGAGGACAACCCCCGCGTGTCGGCCGTCCTCCTGCGGCGCGCCGGGACGCTCTGCGAGCACGAGCTCGGGCTGATGGAGGAGGCCTTCGCCCTCTACGCCCGCGCGGTCACCGTGTGGCCGGAGGACGTGCGCGGCGCCGGTGCGCTCGAAGACGCCGCGGGCCGCATGGGTCGGCTCGGCGAGGTGGTGCAGAGCTACCTCCGCGTCATCGACGAGGCCTACGACGCCCGCGTGGCCCGCACGTACACGGGGCGTCGCGCGGCGCTGCTGGCCGATCGGCTCGGGCGCATCGAGGAGGCCATCGACGCCTACCAGCGCCTCGTCGAGCTCGCCCCGAAGGACGTCGACGTGCTCCACGCGCTGCAGGCGCTGCTCGAGCGGCACGAGCGCTGGCAGCAGCTCCTCGCGGCCTACGAGCGCGAGCTGGAGGCCGGCGGCGACCGCGTGTCGCTCTACCGCCGCATCGCGACCGTGTGGGAGACGCGGCTGCGCAACACCTTCGAGGCGAAGGACATCTGGAAGCGCGTCCTCAAGCTCTCGCCCAACGACGACGAGGCGAAGGCTGCGATCCAGCGCCTGGAGCGGCGGCCCACCGTCATCGAGGACGACCTCCTCGCGATGGAGGCGCCCACCCCCGTGCCGCCGCGCCCCGAGGAGCCCGCCCCTGCGGTCGAGGTCGCCACCGATCCGCCGCCCGTCATCGCGGCGTACGCGCTCCCCGCGAGCGAAGAGAACCCCGCGGCCCCGATGGTCGATGTCGCGGACGTGGCCGCCGTCGAAGAGGTCACCGGCACCGCGCACGTGGTCGCACCGGTGATCGACGAGCCCGCCCTTCTGATGTTCCCCGAGGAGCCGTCGGCGTCGGCGGTGACCGAGGCGCCCCCCGCCGATGCGCCGACGTACGCTGCCGCGCCGCAGATCGCGTGGCAGGACCCGGCCCCGGGCCGCAGCTTCTTCGACGCCCCCGAGGTGTCGGCGGAGCTCGTCGCGGTGGTCGAGCCTTCGGTCCCCGCCTGGGAGGCCGCCGAGTCTGCGCCGACCACCACGCCCGCCGAGGAGCCGCGGTCGTCGATGCCGCCGCCCTACCCGCGGTCGTCGATTCCGCCCTCGCCGCCCGTGATGACCGCCCCTCCGCCGTCGCCTGCGCCCGTGGCGCCGGTCGAGGACGTGAGCGCGTCGGAGGCGGTGGAGGTGTCCATCGAGGAGGTCGTTCCCGCGGACGACGACGCCCCGTCGCTCGACGACCTCGCGGCCCTCACCGCGATGCCGGTGGCGCGCACACCGGTCGTCACGATGCCCCCGGAGACCCCGCCCGGTTCTGGCCGACGCTGACCGGCATCGCGCGGGTTCTGTCGCTTCCGTGACGTGACCGTGCGTTCGTGTATGGTCGGGCCATGCGGATCGCACCCCTGTTGATCGCCGCGGGAATCGGCTGGAGCCCCGCGGTCTTCGCGCAGACCACCACGCACGCGCACGACGCGCCCGACGCCGTTGTCCCCGCGTGGTGGGACATGAACGACGCCGACTCGCTCCTCGAACGGATGCAGCAGGCCGCCGCGGGCAACCCCGCGATCGCCGCGCGCGACATCGCCGCGGCCCTCATGCACGGCGTCGAGCCCCGGGTGGCGGCCTTCGGGCTCCACGCGCTCGCGGCCCTCGCGCGGCGCGAAGGGACGGTCGCCGTTCAGCACTACCTGGAGCACCGGCGGCCCACGCTGCGCCGCCACGCCGTGGCCGCAGCCGTGGCCATCGGCGGACCCGCGCTCGCCCGCGCCGTGGTCGCGCGCGTGAGCGACCCCGACCCGGGCGTGCGCGGCGACGCGGCGATGGCCCTCGGCGAGATGGGCGACCGCGGCGCGATCGACTCGCTCTGGACGGCGCTCGACCGCGACCTCCACGGCTCCCTCGACCCGCAGGGGACGCCGCTCATCCGCGGCTGCGCCCACTCGATCGCGCGGCTCGGCAACGAGGACGCGATCGAACGGCTCCTCGGGTACGTGCGCCGCGCTCCCTTCCGCTCGCTCACCGAGGCCTTCGAACTCGCCCTGCGGCGCAACGACCTCTCCGACGCGGTGAAGACGCGGGTGGTGAGCATCATCGGCGGCCTCGCGACGGCCGACGCGCGCGACTTCCTCCTCCGCGCGGTGGAGATCGCCCACGGCCGTGCGCCGCAGTGGGTCGAGCTCGCCCGCGTGAGCGCCCAACGCATCCAGGTCCCCGGAGGCGATCAATGAACCGCCCGAACCTCGCCCTCTCCTTCGGGCTCGCGGCCCTCGTGTCGTGCGCGTCGCTCAACGGCTCGCGCGCCTTCGACCTCTCGTACCCCGCGTCGTCGGCGCAGAGCCTCGACGCCATCGCCACGCGCGTCCGCGACGCCCGCGAGAGCGCCACGCCCGCGGTGGCGGTGGTCGTGCCGCCGCGGCCCGCGCAGGGGTTCACGGTGTTCGGTCTCCCCTCGGGCGAGCGCCTCGGTCAGGTGGGGGCCACCCTCCTCGGCCGCCCCGTGATCGCGGGTGACCTCGTGCTCGCGCGCAGCAACGGCTCCATCGTGGCGTGGAGCCTCGCGGGCGCCGAGCGCTGGCGCATCCCCGACCACGGGTACAACCTCGTCGGCGCCGCGCAGGACAACGGGCGCGTGGCGATCACGCTCGGGGGCTTCGGGCTCTCGCGGCGCAACGGCGTGGCCCTCGTCGTCGACGCGCAGAGCGGCGCGACGCGCTTCGAGAAGGTCGAGACCGTCGCGTTCGGCCCGCCTGCCCTCGTCGGCGACGACCTCTTCCTCCCCTGGAACGGCCAGCAGCTCTCGGTCTTCGACGTGCGCAGCGGCGACGAGGTGGCCCGCGTCCACGGCCGCACCGACCTCATCGGATTCGCCCGCCGGGAAGGCAACGCGATCTGGTACGGCGCCCGCTCGCTGCTGCGCTTCGGCGCCGCCTCGTCGAACGTCGACACGGTGCCCCGCGCGGCGTTCTCCAAGGAGGGGGTGCCCGGCGCGCCGCCCTTCATGGCCGACCCCTACGTGACGCTCAACGCCGGCCTCGACGCGCGCGAGCGGGTACGGCTCGCGTGGCGGCCCGACGCTGCGGCGGCGGGCGCGGCGTTCGCGGGGGGCGCCGTGTACTCGGTGTTTCACCGCGACGTGTTCGGCGTCGACTCGACGAGCAACGAGGTGCGCTGGGGCTACGTCCACAACGCCGACCTCGCGGGCGTGGAGGTGTCGCGTGAGGGCCTCGGCGCCGTCGACGAGAACGGCAACTTCCTCTTCGTCGACGCCCGCACGGGCGTGCTCCGCTGGCGCGTCGACCTGCACGCCACCGCCGCCCAGGCCGTCGTCCAGCTCCCCGCGGATTTCGCCCCGACGGGCCACGTGGAGGAGGGCGCGCGCACGCCCGTCGAAGGGCTCCTGCTCGCGGCGGGCGGGACGGACAGTCGCCTCATGCCCGCGCAGCTCTTCGCCGTCCGTGCGCTCATCGACCACGACGGCCCCGACGCCACCCACGCGCTCGTCAACGTGGTGACCCATCGGCGCTTCCCCCAGGAGCTCCGAGCGGCGGCGGGCGAGGCCATCACGCGCCGCACCAACGGCGCCGAGGCGATGACGGAGGCCCTCGCCGCCCACTACGACTACGTCTCTGACGTCGAGGCTCCCCCCGTCGGCCTGCTCGCGCGGGGCATCGCCGCCCACCGCGAGCGCAACGCCGTCCCCGCGCTCATCGCCCACCTGCAAGACCCGGCGACCGCCGCGAGCGACCTCCCGCCGCTCGTCTCGGCCCTCCGCGAGCTCGGCGACCCGTCGTGCGTGCGTCCGCTGGTGGACTTCATCCGTCTCAATCACGCCGACACCGGCGCGGCTCCGCCCGTCGGCGGCGGCGATCCCATCGACGACCGCATCGTCTCCGACCAGGAGCCCATGGAGGCCGCCCTCGAACAGGCCGTGACCGCCGTGGCCGCGCTCGGCACCATCAACGAGCGGCGCATCCTCGCGGAGGTGGCCGTCCACCCGCGCACGGCGCGCGCGGTGGCCGACGCGATCTCGCGGGCGCTGCGAGGGGAAGGGGTCGCGGCGACGCCGACGGAGACCCCGCAGGCGCCGATGACCTTCCAGGCTCCCCCCAACCGCGTCGCGATGGACGCCGTCGAGTCGGCCTTCTTCCCCCTGCGCCAGGAGATGCTGGAGTGCCTCCGCGGCACGCCCTCACGGCCCGCCACGGTGCGCATCACCTTCCGCTACGACGGGGCCGGGGCCATCTCGCACGTGATCGTCAACCCCGCGCAGTTTCAGCCCTGCATCGAGCCCATCGCCGAGCGGGTGCGGCTGCCAGAGTCGGCGGCCAACCGCGAGATCGGCACGTACAACCTCTCGACGATGCAGTAGGCAGTGGTCACATTCCCCACGCGCGCCGATGACAGGCGCGCGAGGAGAGAGTCGACCGATGACCGAACCGAAGGAAGAGCCCACCGCGAGCGAAGAGCTCCGCGAGGCCGTGACGCACCTGATGTCCGCGGCCCGCAAGGTGGCGAAGGGGGCCGAGCCCACCGTCCAGCGCTCGCTGGAGGAGGCCGAGCGGGCCCTCGACAAGGTGGGCCGCGAGGGGGAGGCTGTGGCCGAGGAGGTGAGCCGCGAGGTGGCCTCGTTCGCCGGGCGACTCGCCGACCGGCTGCGCGCCTTCGCTGAGCGCGATGACGCGCGGCGCAACGATCCGCCCGGCGACAAGACCGACAAGGGCTAGCGCGCGGCGACCGTGTGGCGGTAGAAAGCGCCCCAGCACCGCCCCCGCGGCGGAGCCTATGACGCTCAGAAGGAGTCCCCGTGGCCGTGTACAAGAAGATCATCGTCGGCATCGACTTCAGCGACAAGACCGAGCGCGCGGTCCAGGCGGCCCTCTCGCTGGCGAAGGCCACCGGGGGCACCGTGGTGCTGGTCCACGTGCTCCCCGCGGCGGCGGATGGGCAGCGCTCGGCGCCCGGCTCGGAGACCGAGATGACGCGCACCATCGAGCAGCGGCTGCAGGAGCAGGCCCAGCAGCTCACGACGTCTTCGGGCATCGCCGTGGACTACGGCGTGTGCGAGGGCGATGTCGTCGAGGAGATGGTGAAGTACGTGGAGCGCTGGGGCGGCGATGTGGTCGTGGCCGCTTCGGAGAGCCGCACCGCCCTCGGTCGGCTCCTCGTCGGGAGCGTCGCCGAGCGACTGTTCCAGGCGTCGCCGGTGCCGGTGCTCGTGGTCGGGCACGCGGTTCGCTGACCCAATCACCGCCCGCGCGCGGTCGAAGCACGCGCCGCTTTCTCCTCGGTCTCCCCAAATCACCCAGAGCCCCTCTCGTCTGCCCTGACCTGAGGCCGGCACGACCGTCGCCCCGTGGAGCGGCGACACCACTGGCGTCGGAATTCGCCGACGCCGGGGATGCGCCCGTGAGGGTAACGTCGTTGGCGTGAGCATGAGCATCGCGTTCGCGGTAGCCCAGGCGGGCGTTCAAACGACGGTGGCGGCGCAGGATCGTGGCGCCGTGATCGTGCATCCGACGGGGCTCGTGTTGGTGGTGGCCGACGGCGCGGGCGGCCTCGTGGGCGGCGCGGTGGCGGCGGAGCGGGTGGTGGGTGCGGCGCGCGCGCGGGTCGATCGGACGGCCGCGCTGCCCGACGCGGAAGCCTGGCGGGCGTTTCTCCGCGCGATGGACGACGAGCTCGCACGTGATCGCGCGCTCGGGGAGACGACCGCGCTGGTGCTGAGCGTGACGCGCGCCTCCATCGTGGGCGCCAGCGTCGGCGACTCGGGCGCGTGGAACGTGACCCCCGACGGCGTCGAAGACCTCACCGAGCGGCAGCACCCCACGCGGCTGGGCACCGGGCGCGCGATGCCGCGGGGCGTGACGCGCTTCGGCCCGTGGGGGACGTTGGTGGCAGCGAGCGACGGGCTGTGGAAGTACGCCCCGCGCGAGCGGCTCGTGGAGGCGGCGCGCGGTGAGGCGCTGGACGCCGTGGCCGACACGCTGCTGGCGCACGCGCGGTTGCCGTCGGGCGGTGTGCAAGACGACGTGCTGGTGCTCGTGGCGCGGTAGCGGGGGCCATTCGCGTCGAGCATTCGCCTTGACAGCGACCCGATCGGCGGCGCCCCATCGGCGGGGGCGGAAGCCCTCTCGGCGTCACACTCGACGCCCGATGCATTGGAGCCGTGATGCGAATCTTTTTCCTCGTGATGTTCGCCGTTCTCTCCATGTCGACGGCCGCCTTCGGCCAGCCGGTGGGGACGTTCACCGTGGAGGGGCGCAACCCCGGGGTCGCCGCAGGGCCTCCGGCGTACACCGGCACGATCACGATCACGGCAGCGGGAGATGCGTTCGACGTGGTGTGGCTCGTCGGCGCCTCACGCGCGCGCGTCGTGGGCCGTGGCCTCTTCCAGAACGGCGTGTTCGCCGTGACCTATCCCAACGCGGAGCCCGCCGGCCCGGCCCTCGTGGTGTACGTCCGGCGCGGGCGCACGTGGGTGGGCCGCTGGCTCATTCCGGGCACTGCCAACGCGGGCTCCGAGATCCTCACCGCGCGCTGAATCGCCCTGTCCGACTTCCGGAACCACCTCGACCTTGGCGTGTCGTACCGTCCCTGTGAACGGGAGCGTCGCCCGCGTAGCCTCGCGCGCTTCGACTCCTCGTCGCCTATGAGGCCACCGCATGTCACCGAAGTGTGCTCCCCGCCGCTCGCTCCTCGCCCTCGGTCTCCTCTCGCTGCTCCCCCTCGCGTGTGAGCGGCGGGCGTCGGTGGAGGGGGCGCTCCCGCTCAAGCGCGTCGTCATCTACCGCAACGGCATCGGGTACTTCGAACGCCACGGGCGGGTGGACGACGACGAGGTTCGCTTCCAGGTGCAGCAGCGGGCGGTGGGGGACTTCCTCGCGTCGCTCACGGTGATGGAGCGCGGCGGGAGCTCGGTGCGCGCCGCGGCCTTCCCGATGCCCGAGGAGCGGGTCGGCCCGCAGCCCCCGCGCCCCGAAGCCCGCCGCACGGTGACCCTCTCGCTCGACGGCAAGCGCCACGACCTCGTGGTGGGCTACACCGTCGAGACGCCCATCTGGCGCCCGTCCTACCGACTCGTGCTCGGGGCCGACAACAAGGTCCACCTCCAGGCCTGGGGCATCGTGCAGAACCTCTCGGGTGAAGACTGGACCGACGTCACCCTGTCGCTCGTGGCGGGCTCGCCGGTGTCGTTCCGCTCGGAGCTCGCGACGCCGGTGACGCCGCGCCGTCCGGTGGTGACCGACCAGGGCGCCGTCATCGACGCCGTGCCGCTTGGGCAGACCACCCTCGCGCAGACCGAGGCCCCCGCCAACGAGCCCGCCGCCGCCGCCGCAGCCGCACCGGGGCACATGTCACGCGAGCAGGCCCGCGACGCCCTCTCCCAGCGCGGCATATTCTCTGCGCTCACGGCCAACGCCAACGGCAACATGGCGGGTGATGAGGTCGGCGACGCGTTCGGGTATGGCGGCCTCGGCGCCAACGGCACCGGCTGGGGCGGCGGCGGCACGGGCGAGGGGACCATCGGGCTCGGCAACGTCGGCACGATCGGTCACGGGAGCGGTGGCGGCAATGGGCAGGGCTACGGCAGCGGCGCGGGTCGTGGACTGCGCGGTCGTGGTGCGAATGGGCCGACGGTGCGCGCGTCGCCGCCGACGGTCTCCGGCCTGCTGTCGCCCGAAGCCATCCGCCGGGTGGTGCTGCGCAACCTCGGGCAGGTGAGCCACTGCCACGAGCAGAGCCTCGCCCAGAACCCCAACGCGGCGGGCCGCGTGGTGGTTCGTTTTGTCATCGGGGGCACCGGGACTGTGGCGGGTTCCGACGTGGCGGAGAGCTCGTACCCCAGCGCCAGCGGCGCTGAGTGCATCGCCAACGCCGTGCGCCGCTGGCAGTTTCCCGCGCCCGAGGGTGGCGGCCTCGTGACCGTCAACTACCCCTTCAATCTCCAGCCTCCCGAGGGAGCCGACAGTCCGGCGGTAGCCTCTCCTTTCGGCGGCATGACCGAGTCTGGCGGCGCGCCCGCCACCGTGGTCGCGCGCAACGTCAACGCGCTCGCCGGCATGGCCGTGCAGGGCGGCTCCACGCGCTATGACCTCCCGCAGACGGTGACCATCCCCGACCGCAGCTCGTCGATGGTGATGCTCACCTCGCGCGACCTCCCGGGGCGGCAGATGTACCTCTTCTCGCCCGACCCCGGCGTGCCCGACTCGTCGTCGCACCCCTTCCACGTCGCGCGCTTCGAGAACCGCACCGGGGGCCACATGGAGCGCGGCTCCATCGCCATCTTCGAAGCGGGCGCGTACCTGGGGCAGGGCATGCTCGAGCCGCTCCCCGACGCGGCCACGGCGACCATCCCCTTCGCCCTGGAGCGTGCCGTGGTGGTCGAGCACAGCGCCACGTCCGCGGTCGAGGGGGCGCGGCTGGTCTCGATGCGCCGCGACGCGATCACCATCGAGCGCTACACCGTCGAGCGCACCACCTGGCGGGTGCGCAACGGGCTCGGCGAGGCCGTCCGCGTGATGCTGCGGCAGCAACTGCCGGGCAACACCGTCCTCTTCGAACCGCCCGCGGGGACGGAGCCCGGCAACGGCGACGCCCTCGTCCCCGCGCCGACCGGCGCCCGCACCCACAGCGAGGTCATCGTGACGACCCGCGCCCCCTTCACCATCAACACCAACCTCGCGGATGAGAACACCACCGCCGCGTTGGAGCAGCACCTCCGCGAGGGTCATCCGCCCGCGGAGGTGGCGACGACGCTCACGGCGGCCATCGCGCAGCGCCGCCGCATCGACACGCTCTCGCTGGAGCGCAGCAACGCCCAGGAGCGCATGAGCGACCTGCAGCGCGGCGTCGAGGAGACGCGGAGCAACCTCTACGCGCTCCAGGGCAACGGCGGCGCGGGCGACCTGCGCGCGCGGCTCACGTCGCGCCTCGCGCGCTCGGCGACGGAGATCGAGCAGGCCACGCGGCGCATCGTGGAGCTCGACACGCAGATCGGCGAGGCCCGCGTGCGGCTCGCCGAGGCCGTGCACGAGATTGACATCGACGTGTCCCGCCAGCCCCGCTGACCACTCCCGCCATCGTCCCACGCTGGCAACGTACTGGTGCGTGAAGCGCTCCCCTTGCGTCATGGCGCGGTCGTGGCGATGTTGCGCGGCCCGTTCGCCCCCGATCGTCGCGGGGCGCGGTTCACCCACGAGGTCTCCGCTCCATGCTGTTCGACTCGCTCAAGCTCGGCTCGCTCACCCTGAAGAACCGCGTCGTCATGGCGCCGATGACCCGCTCGCGGGCGGCGGAGAACAACACCGCCAACGCGCTGATGGCGGAGTTCTACGCGCAGCGCGCCTCGGCCGGGCTGCTCATCACCGAGGGGACGGCGCCGTCGCGCGACGCGCTGGGCTATCCCCGCATCCCCGGCGTCTTCGACAGCGCCACGGCCGCGGGCTGGCGCCTCGTCGCGGAGGCCGTCCACGCGAAGGGCGGCGCGATCTTCCTCCAGCTCATGCACACCGGCCGCGTGGGGGCCTCGCTCAACCTCCCGGCCGGCGCGCGGGTGGTGTCGTCGGCCGCCACGGTGCTGCCGGGCGAGATGTACACCGACGCCAAGGGGATGCAGCCCCACGCGACGCCCCACGCGCTCACCGACGCCGAGGTGGACGGCGTCATCGAGGAGTTCGTGACGGCGGCGAAGTACGCGCGCGAGGCGGGGATGGACGGCGTGGAGATCCACGGCGCCAACGGCTACCTCGTGGAGCAGTTTCTCAACGCCAACCTCAACACCCGCACCGACCGCTGGGGCGGCTCGGCGGAGAACCGCAACCGCTTCGCCGTCGAGATCGCGAAGCGCACCGCCGCGGCCATCGGCGCCGACCGCGTGGGCATCCGACTCTCTCCGTACGGGGTGTTCAATCACATGGGGGGCTTCGAAGGCGTCGACGCGCAGTACGAGTCGCTCACGCAGGAGCTCTCGGCGCTGGGCATCGCGTACGTCCACCTGCTCGACCACTCCGCGATGGGCGCGCCGCCCGTCCCCGCGGCGCTGAAGAAGGCGATGCGGGCGGCCTTCAAGGGCGTGTTCATCCTCGCGGGCGGATTCGATCGGGAGAGCGCCGAGGCGACGCTCGCGGCGGGCGGCGCCGACCTCATCGCGTTCGCGCGGCCCTTCATCGCCAACCCCGATCTGGTGGAGCGGATGCGCGACGGCAAGGCGCTGGCGGCGCCTGACGCGTCGACGTTCTACACGCCGGGGCCGAAGGGCTACACCGACTACCCCAGCGCGGGCTGACCGCCGCGCCGGGCGCTCCGTGCCCGTAGCCAGTTCCGTGTGTCGAACGCGGTTGTGGTACGGTCGCCGCGGACCCGCCGCACGATGTCTCCGCCCGCCCGCGCCGCTGCGCTCTTCTCGCTGACCCTCGCGTGCGTGGAGTACCGCAGCGCGCCCCTCCCCGGGGCCACCGCCAATCCCCCGGTCGAAGTCGTCGCCGGCGTAGCCCACACCTGCGCCCGCATGATGGACGGCTCCGTCCGGTGCTGGGGTGACAACCAGTACGGCCAGCTCGGCGACGGCACCACCACCGCGCGCGCGCGCCCCGTCACCGTCCCCGGCATCCGTGACGCGGCGGCGATCGTGGCGGGCGAAGGCCACACCTGCGCGCTCCTGGGCGACGGCACCGTCCGCTGCTGGGGCCGCAACGCCGATGGGCAGCTCGGCGTCAGCGTCATCGACCGCAGCTACACCCCCGTCACCGTGCAGAACCTCCCCGCGGCCGACACCCTCGTCGCTGGCAACGCCCACACCTGCGTGATCCTCCGTGACGACCGCACGGTGCGCTGCTGGGGACTCAACGACGAGGGGCAGCTCGGGGACAACGCCACCAAGAACCAGGACACCCCCGTCCTCGTGCGCGGGCTCACGGGGGCCATCGGGCTCGCGGCCGGCGAGCGCCACACCTGTGCGCGCCTGATGGCCGGCGGGGCGCAGTGCTGGGGCATCAACTCCGACGGCGAGCTCGGCGACGGAACGCGCACGTCGCGCCTGGTCGCGGGCACCCCCGTCGTGGGCCTCGGCGCGATCGACGCGATCGTCGCCGCCAACCACCACACCTGCGTTCGCCTCATGGACCAGACCGTGCGCTGCTGGGGCGAGAACGGCGACGGTCAGCTCGGCGACGGCAGCGCCATCGAGCGCCCGATGCCCGTCGCGGTGCAGGGCGTCGCGATGGCCATCGCCGTGCGGGCCGGGGCGACACACACCTGCGCGCTCCTCGACGAGCAGACCGTGCGCTGCTGGGGCCGCGCGGCGGAGGGTCAGCTCGGCGAGGTGCGGGTCGCGTCGAAGGGCGCCACGCTGCGATCACCGGGGCTCACCAACGTCGAGGAGATCGCGGCGGGAGGACTGCACTCCTGCGCGCGCCTCAACGACGGGAGCGTCTGGTGCTGGGGCGCCAACGGGCAGGGCCAGCTCGGCGACGGCAGCACCATCCCCCGCCCGATGCCGGTGAGGGTCGCGTGGTGAGCACCCCGACCTTCGACGACCCCGCCGACGAGGCGCGCCTTCCGCCCGGCACGCGCTTCGGTGCGTACGAGATCGTTCGAACCCTCGGGGCGGGCGCCTTCGGGACGGTGTACGAGGCGCTCCGTCACCCGCTCGGCAACCGCTTCGCGCTCAAGGTTCTCCACCCCGAGCTCACGACCTCAGGGAAGATCGTCGCCCGCTTCATGCGCGAGGCCGAGGCGACGGTGAAGATCCGCCACCCTCACGTGGTGAGCACCTTCGAGGTGGGCCAGGTCGACCGCGCCCCCTTCATCGCGATGGACTTTCTGGTCGGCGAGACGCTGCGCTCGCGCATGAAACGCACCGGCGCGCTGCCGCTCGCGCTCGTCGCCGACCTGCTCATCCCCGTGTGCTCGGCGGTGGCCGCGGTGCACGATCAGCACATCGTTCACCGCGACCTCAAGCCTGACAACATCATGATCACCGAGCCGCGGCCGGGCGTGCTCCACCCCATCGTGCTCGACTTCGGCGTGGCCCGCGCGTTGTCGCCCGACGGCCTCCAGCTCACCACCGCGGCGCGGGCCATCGGGACGCCGCTGTACATGTCGCCCGAGCAGCTCCTCGACCCCGACTCCATCGACGCGCGCAGCGACCAGTGGGCCCTCGGGGTGATTCTCTACGCGTGCCTCTCGGGCGAGCTCCCCTTCGACGCGAAATCTCTCCCCGAGCTGATGGTGAAGGTCGCCTCCACCGCGCCTGTCCCCATCGGCCAGCGCATCGCCGGTCTCCCGCCGCCCATCGAAGCCCTGGTGACCCGCTGCCTCCAGCGCGAACGCACCCAGCGCTACGCGTCGGCCCGCGAGATCGGCGCCGCGCTCCTCCCCTTCGCGAGCCTCCCCGTGCGCGCGAGCTGGGAGGCGGAGTTTGCGCCCCACCGCGCCGCGGAAACGGCCTCGGTAGCCGCACCTGTCGTGGTCGCGCCCGCGCCGACGCCTCACCGTCGCGGGCTTCTCTTCGCGGGCGTCGGGGCCGTCGCGGTGATCGCGCTCACGGCGGCAGCGTGGTCTCGCTCGTCACGCACCGCGACCCCTGTTGTCGCGCTCCCGGCGGCGCCGCCTCCCGCTCCGACACCGGTCGCCGCCCCCGACGCGTCGCCCGCTGACGTCGCCGTGGCGTGGGTTCTTCTCCCGGATGCCGCGGTGACGGAAGACGCTCTCGCACCGCGGCGTGCCGTTCGTATGCGCACCGCCGCGCCTGTGCGCGCGGTGGCCCGCGCGACGCACGATGCATCCGCCGTCGTGGTCGGCGCCAACGGGGCGGTGATGCGATGAGGCTGCGCGTCGAGTCGCTCGCGTGTGTGCTGCTACTCGCTGCGACCAGCGCGTGGGGGCAAGCGCCACCTGTCAACGCGGTGGAAGCGGAGCATCGGCGCGGCATGGCGCTCTTTCGCGAGCACCACGACGCCGAGGCGCGGGAGGTGTTTCGGGCGCTCGTCGCGCGCTCGCTGGAACCACGCGCCCTCGCGCGACTCGCGGCGACGGAGGCCGCGCTGGGGGAGTGGGTGCAGGCCGAGGCCCATCTCCGCGCCGCGCTCGCTTCGCGGGGAGATGCGTGGGTTCGCGCCAACCGGACGGGCGCGGACGGCGGGCTCGAAGGCGACCTGCAACGCTACCTCGCACACGTCGGCCGACTCGAGGTGCGGTGCGAGACGCCCGGCGCGGAGGTGTGGGTCGGCGGTGCGCGCGTCGCGACGCTCCCGATGACAGAAGCCCTTCACGTCAACGCCGGGCGCGTGACCTTCGAAGTCCGCGCGCCCGGCCACGTCACCGAGCTGCGTCAGGAGAGCGTTCCGGGCGGGGCCGAGTCGCTGGTGCGGGTGACGGTCACGCTCACGCCCTCGCCCACAGAGCCGTCGCGGGTCGTGACGCCGCCGGTTATCTCACCTCCGCCCATGGAGGGCCTCCCCGGACCGACGCCGACGCCCCTGCAGCCCGCGCCGACGAGCCGTCCCTGGTTCGCGATCGGGCTCGCGGCGACGGGCGTTGGGGTCGCGGGGCTGGTGGTCGGCGTCGCGGGGCTCCTCGTGCGCAACGGGCATGCGACCGAGTTCAATGACAACCCGCGCTGCGGCGTCGCCAACGACGTCGTGGTCGGCGGCGGTGACTGCCAGAGCGCCTACGACGCGCGCGAGCCGGCGCAGACGTTGAGCACCGTGGGCTTCGTCGCGGGCGGAGCGCTCCTCGCCGTCGGCGTCACGGCGCTGGTGATGAACGCACGATCGGCGTCCCCGCGGCCGCGAGCGGTGTCGGTGACGGGCGCGCCCGGCGACCTGGGGGTCGGGCTCCGCGTCGGCTTCTGGTAGTCTCCGCGCGCCCCATGGACTCGCAACCCCGCAATCCGCTGCACGGCGTCACCCTCGCGATGATCCTCGAACGCCTCGTGGCCCACATGGGCTGGGAGGCGATGGGACGCGCCGTTCGAATCCGCTGTTTCACGCAGGACCCGAGCATCGCGTCGAGCCTCCAGTTTCTGCGCCGAACGCCCTGGGCCCGCGCCGAGGTCGAGGCCCTCTACCTCCGCGAGCTCGCGTGAGCGCCGCCCTCTCGCGCGACGTCGCGGCCCTCACCTTCGGGGCGTGGCGACTCCGCGTCGGCGCCCCGACGCACCTCGGCGTGGTGGTCGATGGGCTCGACGGCGAAGGGAGCGCTCCCGCAGACTACGTCAACGCCGTGCTCCTCGCACCCGAGCACCGCGAGACCTTCTTCGCGCTCATCGACCGCGTGGGGCTGGTGGTGTGTCGCGCAGTCGGGGGCGATGACGCGCTCCATCGTGACGTGCGCGGGCGGTCGAGTCGGGGGCGCTTGAGCCAGGGGGAGTTCTTCCACCACGACGGGTGCTCCGGGCCGGTGAAGCCGCGGGTGGTGGAGATCCGTTGTCCCTACCAGGACATCGAGCGTCACACGGCGACCGCGATCGCGCCCTTCCCCGAGGTGGTGGCGGCGATGCTGCGGGTGCTGCCGTCGCACCTTCGCGTCGACGAGCTCGCGCGGTGGCACGACGCGGTGGTCGCAGGCGACGCGGTGGACGACCCGTGGGACAC
Source organism: Polyangiales bacterium (assembly GCA_044375895.1). Taxonomy (GTDB): domain Bacteria; phylum Myxococcota_A; class Polyangia; order Polyangiales; genus CAISKJ01. Next base: position 39,120 of record JBILLV010000032.1, read on the forward strand.
CGTGCAGGGGGCGATCAACCGCGTGGTGCGACGGTCGATGAAGGCCGAAGTCCAGCGGGCGTACCTCCGCGACGTCGACGCGGTGGTGGTGGCCTATCGCGCGCCGTGGGAGATGGGCGAGAGCCGCTTCATCGCCAACGCCAACGCGGGCAAGACGATGCAGCACCGGCGGGCGTACCTGGAGGAGCACACGGGCAACCGACCCAACGGGCGCCTGGTGAAGCGCTGGCCCGCGGGGCCGGAGGACGTCGACGACGAAGAGGTCTGCGCGCGCTGAGCGGGGCGCCTCACTCGCGGGGTACGCCCACGCGCAGCGCGTCGCACAGCGGCAGCACCGCGGCGCCGCGAACGATCGCGCCGGCCGCCACCGTCGCCACACCCGCCGCGTCGCGCCGCACCGTGCCGCCCGAATCGCTCGCGTCGCAGCGCCGATCGCCGTTCTCGTCCACCACGAACACCACGCGCTCCGAGGGCCACGCGCGCCCGGGCATCGCCCAGACGAAGGTGGCGCTCCCGTCGGCCAACGTTCCCATCACCGCCTGGGCGGCGATGGGGCGCTCGTCGGCCACCAGGCCCGCGTACACGGTGGCGTCCGCGCGCACGGTGAGGCCGCGCAGCACGCCGGTGGTCGAGCGCTCGTCGAGGGCCGCGAGGGCGGCTTCGGCCGCGACGGGGGTCGGCGCTTCACGCAGCGACTCGGTCATGTCTTCGGGGCCGACGACCGCGAAGCGCTGGCTGTAGAAGCCGCGCGCGACGTCCCGCGCCGTCTCCCGCCGCGAGCCCGGCGCGAACACCACCGCGGCCACCTCGGGGTAGCCGTTGGCGTTGCGCGGGATGCACGCGCACGCTTCGAACGAACCGCCGCGCACCACCGTCCGCCCCACCACCACGCCGCGCGGCTCCATCAGCCCCGCCCCCTCGTTGCGCACGTAGCGAACCGCCACCTGCGCGGAGGCCCCGTCGAGGCCCGTGAGCCCCGTCGCCGTCGCGCGGAAGAGCTGCTGCGGCGCCACGTTGCACTGCGCCGCCACGAGGTCGCAGGGGGCGGTCGGCTCGGGCAGCGGGAGGGGCGCCGCGTCGGCCGGAGAGGCGTCCGTCGAGGCGTCGGGCGACACGGCGGTCACGGTGGCGCCGCAGTGCATGGTGAAGAGCGAGAGGAGACTCACGAGCCGGCGGGCGGGGAGGTTGCGCTTCATGGGTTTGAAGCGTAGGCCGCGCGCGGCGGAAGGGGAATCGATCGATTCTTCACACGATTGGATGCGTGGGCCACACAATCGCGCGGTCGTCGTCAGTGCTCCATGTCCCAGCCGCAGGCGCCGCCGGGGCAGGGGACAGGGTCGCAGATGCCGAAGCCCTCGATGCTCTCGAAGCGCCGCCCCTTGATGCCGGGGATCTCGTAGACGCCGTCCTGGCGCGCCCTCGGGTCGACGTAGGTGTTGCCCTCGATCGAGTCGAGCGTCTTGCCCGCGTGGTTGAAGGACTTGAGCAGCCCGATGTGCCCGGGGAACACGATGAAGTCGCCCGGGCCCGGCAGGCGGGCGGTGGCGATGGGGTTCTTCGCGCCGTCGTAGAGGCTCGACATCGGGATGAAGAGGCCCGCCTTGATGAGGTTGTCGCGCAGCCCGCTCGCCCGACCCTCGCGCTTGAGGAAGAGCGGCGCCCCCTCCTTCGCGTGGCCCTGCAGGTAGCAGAAGCACGCGAAGGCCGAGCACCACATCGACTTCGCCTCGGGCTCCGACGAGTCCCCGCTCTTCATCCGCTCCCAGTCGGGGGCCTTCCACTCCAGGCCCTCGACGAAGAAGCGCTTGATCCAGCCCCCCGTGTCGACGTTGAGCCCGTAGCCGAGCGCGTGCATGTTCTCACGGACCTCCAGCAGGCGGTTCTCCGCGATGGTGCCGAGGATCGCCGTGCGCAGCCCGCTCGCCTGGGGCATCCGGTCGGCGTGCCGGGGCAGCTCTGACCACTTCTTCGCCATGTGTTCACCCACACCTTCTCCGCGCCGTGGCCGCGCCAGGCGACCCACGGTGGAGGCTTTGGTATACGTCTGCCCGTGCATCAGAACCAGGAAAACGTTGTCGCAGGTGGTGCCTGGCGCGGCTCGGCGCCGTCGGGGTGGGCCCCTTGCGCTCGGGTCGGGCGTTGCGCAACCTTCCGCGCCCTTTGCCGAACGTTCCAGTGAGCCCAACGCCTCTCGCCAAACCCTTGCAGCCCGCCCGGGACGCGCTCTGGCGGCTCCGTCATCTCGCGGTGCTGGTCCCCCTGATGCTCCTGCTCGAGACGGGCACGCGCGGCATCGATTTCGGCGTTCAGTGGGATGAAGACCTCCACCTCGGCCGCGCCCGAACCGCGGGGGAGAGCGGCTCCCTTCTCCCCGGCTCCTACGCCTACCCGAGCGTCTGCCACTGGCTCAGCATCGCGCCGATCGTCCCCACCGCCTTCGCCGCGTGGCGCGACGACCTGCCCGCCGCGCGCCCCACGCTGCGCTCGCTGCGGCTGCTCGCCGAGCGCGCGGACACGATTCAGTACCGCTTGCAGACGCGGCGCCTCTTCCTCTTCATCGCGTCGCTCACCGTCCTCTGGACGTACCTCGCCGTCGTGCTCTCGCGGCGCTCATGGGCGGAGGGGCTGCTGGCCGCGTCGCTCGTCGCGACCTCCTTCGAGTTCGCCACCCACGCCCGCTGGATCGCCCCCGACGCGGTGGTGACCTCCTTCGCCGCGTTGTGCCTCGCCTGCGCGCTCGCGGCGCTCCGGCAGCCCCGCGCGCGGCCCTTCCTCGTCGCCTCCGCCGTCGCCGCGGGCCTCGCCTGCGGAACCAAGTACAACGCCGGCCTCCTCCTCGGCGTGGTCCTCCTCGCGGCGGTCGCGACGCGATCGAGGCAGCGCGGCACGGTCCGTTGGGCGACGTTCACCGCGGGGCTGGTCGCGGTGTTCGGGGTCACGGTTCTTCTCACGACGCCGGGCATCGTGTTGGAGCCCCGGAAGTTTCTGGCCGACCTCCACGCGGAGATCGACCACTACAGCTCGTTCCACTCCTACACGGGGGCGAACTCGATCTACAACGTCACCGCTGGGGCCGCGCACCGTCGACGGATCGCGTCCTGGTTGACGCAGGCCCTGTTCTCACCGCATCGCCCGTTCGCGCTGGGCCTTTCGGCGCTGGCCGCGCTCGGTGCGGCCTCGCTCTTGTGGCGGCCTCGCTGGACGGCGGCGGTGCTGCTCGTGCTGCCCATCGCCTACCTCGGGTTCTTCTCGACCCGCGCCATCATGATGGTGCGCAACCTGCTGCTCGTGGTGCCCTTCCTCGCGCTGCTGGCCGCGCGCGGCGGGGCGGTGCTGTACGGCGCGCTCCCCTGGAGGGCGTGGCGCGTCGCGGTGGTCGTCGCGCTGGCGGCTCCGATCGCGATCGACGCGCGCTACCTCGTCGACGCCGCGGAGAGCATCGCCGCGCGCCGCGATCACACCTGCATCGACGACCTCGACCACGCGCTGCGGGCCGACCCCGGCGGGCGCTATCGGGTCAGCGCGGCGGTGGTGGCGGCGTATCGCGCGCGGTCGATGGAGCCGCCGCCCAACACCTCGCTCGTGGCGGCGCGGGGCCAGCGCGGGCTGGTCGTGCTGCTCTCCGAAGTGCCCGAGAGCGTTCGCAATGAGTCGTGGGGCCCCGTCGGTCCGGGGCAGCTTACGTGGTTTGGCCCGCGTGAGGTCAACCTCAACGACTACCCCACGTGGCGAGCCGACGTCGACCGGGCGGTGCTCCTCACGATGGAGCAGGCGACCCGGTTCGGCGTGTGCCCTGACTGCGCGACGGTGTCGCCCTGACGGCTACCGGAAGTCCACTTCGGCGAGCCCGCCGCCGGCCGAGTGGTAGCTGTCGACCCAGATGCGCACCCGCGTGACGCCCGTCGCCGGGAGCTGAATGGTGTGCCAGATGGGCTGCGGATCGAGCGTCGCAAACGCCCCCGCGAAGCTCGCCACCGCGCGCGTCCCCGCGAAGGCTTCGATGCGGAAGTTGCACGTGGCCATGTCGTTGTTGCCGCGGTTGTGCGCGTTGAGCAGCCGCACCGCGGAGAGCGTGCGCGGGCGCGGAAACGTCACGTCGAGCCAGCCGGTCTCCCCCAGCGGGAGCAGCCACTCGGTGTACGCGTCCCCATCGATCGCCCGCGCGGGGGCGAAGCCTGGCGGGTCGGTGTGGTGCGCCGAAGCCGTCGCCCCCCACGGCGCGGGCCGTGTGAACCACACATACCCCAGCGCCGCGGCGAGGGCCGTCCCCGCCATGAGCGCAGCGATGCGCACCGCGCGAAGGGCCGCGCGCTCTGCGCGGACACAGAGCGCTGGGGCGATCGCGCGGTCGATGCGAGCGCGCACCCGACGCATCTCGGCGAAGCGCGCGGCGTGCGCGTCGCTGACGTCCTCCTCGTCGGCCGGTAGCTCACCGTCCGGGAGCCGGCGGGCGTCGGCGTCCTCGTGGGGGAGGGCGGTGGCGGCTTCGAGGGTGTCGGCGAGGGCTTCGCGCGCCAGGCGGAGCGCTTCGGCCCGGTGCCGCGTGGTCCAGAGCTCTCGCGCGGCCTCGTCGCGCTGGCGGCCGAGTCGCAGTCGGGCCGCCGCACGATCGCGCACGGCCGGGTCGAGGGCGCGGCCAACCTCGCCCGCGCGGCGGAGCGTGAAGAACTCGATGGCGGGCTGCATCATCGCGACGCGCCCGCTCCTATCACAGCTCGGCGCCGTCGGGGCGCGGGGAGAGAACGACTGTGTCAGCGCCGTGCCAGCGCAGTGCCCGCTCGCCCTCATGAGGGTCACCGCGGCGTGACGCACAAGACTGTCACCGACGCGCCCCCAACCCGGCATGCGCGACGCGCCCACTCCACGCCGCGGACACCACCGCGGAAGGATCACCTCGCCACCATGCACAGGTTCTCCCTCATCAAGACCTTCACCTCCTTCGCCATGCTCGGTGCCGAGTGGGTGATGTGGGTGCTCGTCGGGCTCTCCCTCGCATCGATCGCGATCATGATCGAGCGCTACCGCTTCTATCGCTCGCTCGAGGCCGACCTCGACGACCTCTCCTCCCGCCTCGAATCCCTCCTCGCGAAGGGGGACGTGGCGGGCGCGCAGGCGCTCCTCCGGCCCTCGCGCTCGCCCGCGGCCCTCGTCGCGCTGCGCGGCCTCGACACCTTCCAGCGCGGCGCGGCCTCCGCCGAGCACGCGATGAACGGCACCCTCGCCCGCGTGAAGCAGCAGCTCGATCGGGGCCTCTCCTTCATCGGCACCATCGGCAACAACGCCCCCTTCGTCGGCCTCTTCGGCACCGTCATCGGCATCATCCAGGCCTTCGACGCCCTCAAGCCGCCGCCCGGCCTCCGGGGCGCCGCCGCCGCCGCCGCCGCCGCGCAGGCCACCGGGCGCGTCATGGGGACCATCGCCGAGGCCCTCGTCGCCACCGCCATCGGCCTCCTCGTCGCCATCCCCGCGGTGGCCGCGTTCAACTACTTCCAGCGCCGCGTGAAGGCGCTCCTCGCGTCGACCGAGGTGCTCTCGCAGATCGTGCTCGCCCACTGCCCGAGCGGCCACTCCGCCCCGGCCGCGCGCCCCGTCGAAGCCCCCATCGCCGCGCTCGCCATGGAGCCCCGCAACGGCGTCTCCCTCCACGCGCAGGCGGTGAGCTGATGGCTGGCGGCGCGCAGAGCTCGGGCGACGACGACATCGTGGGGATCAACGTCACCCCCTTCGTCGACATCGCCCTCGTGCTCCTCATCATCTTCCTGGTCACCGCGAAGTACATCGTGGCCCAGTCGATTCCGGTGGAGCTTCCGGCCGCGGCCAGCGGGCAGGACACGGAGGTCTCCACCATGATGAACGTCTCCGTCGACCCGCGGGGGCAGATCTTCGTCGACGGACAGCCCGCCACCGAGCAAGGGCTGCTCGACACCTCGCGGCAGCGCTCGACGGGCAACCCTGAGCTCCGCGCGGTGATCAACGCCGACGGCGCCGTCGCGCACCGCCGCGTCACGCAGGTGATCGATCTGGTGCGTCAGGGTGGCATCACCCGCTTCGCGATCCAGACCGAGCAGCCGGGCACCCACGACCCGCACAACGTCGCGGCGGTGCCATGAGCGAGCGCTCCGCCGCCGAGGAGGCGCTCTTCGCGAAGCGGCGCGGGGTGTCGTCGTCGTTCTTCGCCGTCGCGCTCCAGGTGGGGCTCGTGGTGGGGCTCCTTGGCCTCGCGAAGGTGCGCGGCGAGCAGCGGGCGCGACCGATGAGCGAGACGATGGTGGAGTTCACCGCGCCTCCGCCGCAGCGTCGCGACGAGCCTCCGCCGCCCCCACCGCCGCCGCCCCCTCCGCCGCCGCCGCGGCCCCGTCCGCGCCCTGTCGTCCACACCCCGCAGCCCGCGCCGACGCCGACCCCGGCGCCGCCTCCGCGCGCGAGCGAGGCGCCGCCGGTGATGACCGCGGGGCAGGGGAGAGGCCACGACCACGTCGCCACGGGCAACAACACGGGCTTCCGTGGCGGCGACACGCAGCAAGGAGCGCAGGGCAACGCGCCGCCTGCGCCGCCCGCTCCGCCCGCCCCGCCGGCGCCGCCGCGCGGTCCGATGCAACTGCCCGAAGACGGATCGCCCCCCGAGCCGCTCGATTCGAACGTGCCCCCCGAGTACCCCGTCGAGGCGCGGGCGCAGGGCATCGAGGCCCTCGTCATCGCGACGGTGGTGGTCAACGAGCAGGGCCGCGTCACGCGGGTGGTGATCCGCCGTGGCCATCCGCTCTTCGACGAGGTGGTCCGCCGCGCGCTGCTGAGCTGGCGCTACACGCCGGCCCGCGTCGCCGGTGAGGCCGTCGAGGTCTACTGGAACGTCCGCGTCCCCTTCCGCCTGGAAGCGCACTGAACCCAAACGCCATGAAGACGCACCTCCTCCGGTTGTGCATCGCGGCCCTCGTCGCGATGTACGCGCTCCTCCCCCTCACGGCCTCGGCGCAGGCGACCCCCGACGGCGGCGTTTTGCCTTCTTCCACCGCGGTGGATGGCGGCGCCGCCCCGGTCGACCTCCGCGAAGCGCAGACCGTCGGCCGTCCCGACGCCGCCGTCCCCGTCGCCCCCGACGAGAACCTCCCGCCCATCGGCGACGAGGGCCTCCCGCCGATCGCGGACGAGCCCCCGCGCGCGCGGACGGGCATCGAGGGCCGCGTGCTCGACGACTCGCTCCACGAGGGGGCCATCGAGGCGCCGGTGATCGTCGTCGACACGCCGCGGCGCACGCGCACCGACCTCGACGGCAACTTTGCCCTGGAGCTCCCGCCCGGCACCTACACCCTTCGCTCGTACCAGGGCGGACTTCAGCCGGCCCGCCTGGAGAACGTCGTCGTCCGCGAGGGGCAGGTGACGCGCGTCGAGATCGTCCTCCGCGCGACCCCGCGCTCGCGCCCGCAGGAGGTGGTGGTCACCGCCCGCGCGCAGACGGGCACGGTGGCGGGCAACCTCCAGCAGCGCCGCGACAGCGCGAGCGTGAGCGACGGCGTGAGCGCGCAGGAGATCCAGCGCTCGCCCGACCAGAGCGCGGGCGACGCCATCCGCCGCGTGGTGGGGGCGAGCATCGTCGGCGGGCAGTACGCGTACATCCGCGGCCTCGGCGGGCGCTACGTCAACGTCACGCTCAACGGGATGCCGCTGCCGTCGCTCGACCCCGACGTGCCGGGCGTGCAGCTCGACCTCTTCCCCTCGGCGCTGCTCAACAGCCTCAACATCGTGAAGACCTTCTCGCCCGACCTGCCGGGCGACTTCGCGGGCGGCCAGCTCCAGATCGCGACGCGCGACTTCCCCGCGCAGCTCACCTTCAACGCCAACCTCTCGGTGGGCGGCGACACCCTCACGCACACGCGCTCCGTGCTCGGGTACAGCGGCGGCGCGACGGACGTGCTCGGCATCGACGACGGCACCCGCGCGCTGCCCGCCACCGTGTCGTCCACGCTCCGAGCGAGCGAGTCGTCGCGCGTGACCGCGGCCCAGCTCGGCGCCTCCTCCCAGGGCTTCCTCAACCGCTGGAACATCGCCCGCGGCACGGCCCTCCCCAACCTTCAGGTGGGCTTCAACGTCGGCAACACGGTGCGCGTCGGCGGGCGCCCGCTCGGGGTGCTCTTCTCGCTGAGCTACCAGCTCGCGACGCGGCGGCAGGTGGAGGACGTCGCCACGGTGGGCAACGAGGGCGACGCCAACCGCCCCGTCTACGTGCGCCGCAACGACTTCACGCGCGAACGCAACCCCGCCTGGGGCCAGGAGAACACCACCGAGACCGCCCTCTGGGGCGCCCTCGCGTCCTTCAACCTCCAGCCCGC
>JBILLV010000596.1:0-3438 GCA_044375895.1 Polyangiales bacterium
GCGGCCGCGTGGAGTTTCTCGAACACCCCGAGAACATCACCCACGCCACGCTGCGCGACCGCCGCCCCGTGAGCGCCCGCGGCGAGGAGGAGCCACCGCCGCCGCCGCCCGGCGCTTCGGTCACGCGCGTGGAGCCCGCGGGCGAGGGGCTGATGGGCTTCCGCGCGGCCACGGGCAACGACCCCGGTGCCCCAGAGCCCCCGTTGCCTGGCATCATCGTGGGCCGCGAGCTCGCCAACAACCTCCACCTCGTGGTGGGCGAGCAGGTGCGGGTGGTGTCCCCCTTCGGATCCATCGGGCCGATGGGGCCGGTGCCGAAGACGAAGCTCTTCCGCGTCGCCGGGATCTTCTACTCGGGGATGTATGAGTACGACACCAAGTACGCGTACGTGCTCATCCCCGTCGCCCAGCGCTTCTTCAACCACCAGAACAACGCCATCACCAGCATCGAGATCCGCGTGCGGGACGTCGACCGCTCGGACGCCGTCACCGCGCGCGTCACCGAGCTCGCCCGCTCGCGGGGGCTGCGCGTCCGCGACTGGAAGGAGCTCAACCAGAACCTCTTCCGCGCCCTCAAGCTGGAGAAGCTGATGATCTTCCTCCTGCTCACGGTGGCGATCATCGTGGCGAGCTTCAGCATCGTCGCGACGCTGTTGCTGCTGGTGACGGAGAAGGGCCGGGAGATCGCGGTGCTCAAGGCGATGGGGGCGAGCGACGGCTTCATCATGCGGGTCTTCGTCGCGGTGGGGGCGCTCATCGGCGTCGTCGGGGCGCTCCTCGGCACCACGGGGGCGCTGGTGACCTGCCTCGTCGCGCAGCGCGTGGGCATCCCCCTCGACCCCGAGGTGTACTACATCGAGCGGCTGCCGGTGACCATCACGCCGGGCGACTACGTGCTGGTGTTCGTGACGTCAGTGGGCATCTGCCTGCTCGCGGCGACCTTCCCCGCGTGGCTCGCCGGCCGGCTCCGCCCGGTGGACGGGCTGCGCTTCGGATGACCAAACGTGTTGATGCGCGCACCGCGGGTGTGGTCGACTCCGCCGCCGTGACGCCGCCGCCCCTCGTCGAGCTCCAGAACGTCCACAAGGTGTATGAGCACGAGGGCAAGGCCCTCGAGGTGCTCAAGGGAATCGACCTCTCGATCAACGCGGGCGAGATGCTCTCCATCGTGGGCGTTTCGGGCGCGGGCAAGAGCACGCTGCTCCACCTCATCGGCACGCTCGACATGCCCTCGTCGGGCACCGTCATCATCGACGCGCAGGACGTGACGCGGCTGTCGTCGTCGCGCGTCGCCGACCTGCGCAACCGCTCGATCGGCTTCGTCTTCCAGTTTCACCACCTGCTCCCCGACTTCACCGCCCTCGAGAACGTGATGATGCCCGGGATGATCAATGGGAGCATCCCGAAGGCGCAGCTCCGCGAGCGGGCGGGCAAGCTCCTCGACGAGGTGGGCCTCGGGCACCGCAAGACGCACCGCCCCGGCGAGATGTCGGGCGGCGAGCAGCAGCGCGTGGCCCTGGCGCGGGCGCTGGTGCTGGAGCCCAAGCTGCTGCTGGCTGACGAGCCCACGGGCAACCTCGACACGGAGAACAGCGCGGCCATCCACCGGCTCTTCCACGAGCTCAACCAGCGGCACAACACCACCATGGTGATCGTGACGCACAACCCGGAGCTGGCGCGCAGCGTCCCCCGCGTGATCACGATGCGCGACGGGCGGATCGAGCGCGACGGCGACCACGCCGCGGAGTAGTGGCGGGACCCGTCGATCGAGCCCCGTCGGTGCCGTTGCCTCGTCAGGCGCCGCCGAGGTGGGTCGTCTTCCAGTCGGCCCACGCATCGAGCAGTCCTCGCGCGCGGTTGACCGCTCGCGACCGCCCGACCCACGCGTCCTTGAAGCGCCTCGCCTCGCGGCGCACGAGGGAGTCGTGGAGCGCCCGCTGCTCCGCCGCCGCGAGGGCGTCCCACACCGCCGCGCCCTGGCGGGCCTGCTCCTCGGCGGCGAGCTTCGCGACGATCCACGGCGAGGTCGCGACCGCCTCGTCCGCGCCGGGCGCCGCGAGCCCGAGGAGGTCGCCCAGCGTCGACGGCTCGTACACGTCGAGGCCGTGCGCGCCCGTCCGGCGGAGGTGGAGGTGCACGCGGTCCCAGGTGCAGAGGGCCCACGCGCGCGTCGGGTCGGCGCGCTGCTCGCGGGCCCACGCTAGCGTCGTCGCGTCGTGGTCGAGGACAACTCCCTCGCGCGAGATCGCGAGTTCGCGCAGCGTCCAGGCGATGTCCTGCTGCGCGGTCTTCACCGAGGCCGCGTTGGGGCGCAGGTCGATCACCTCGATCCCCTCGCGGTGGAGGGCGCGCTGGAGGCTCGCCATCAGCGCGTCGCGCAGCAGTCGGAAGTCCTTCGGCATGGCCGCCCGCTCGAACTCGAAGCCCTCCAGGTACACCTCGAAGCTCGTTCGCGCGCCCTCGGCCTGCGGGGCGCGGCCCAGGTGCTGGAGCGCCACGAAGTGGGCGACGAAGGCGTTCTCGGAGGCGACGAGGTCGGGGTCGGGCGCGTCCTCGACGAGCGCCGCGAAGTTGCGCGCGGCGTCGATCAAATGGCTCGCGATCTCTTCGAGGTAGTGCCGCGGCAGGCGTACGGGGATCCCGTGGGCGCGCAGGAGCTGCCAGACGGCGTCGGCAGCGACGAAGAAGCCCTGCGGCGTGGGCTCGTAGAGCCTCGCGCACAGCAGGGGCATGGCGACGGGGGTGTCGAGGAGGACCTCGAAGCGGCTCCCCTCCGCGAGCACCTGGAGCAGGTGCTGCGTCTGGAGCGTCGACAGCGAGAGGAAGAGCTCCCCGGCCATGAGCGTGCGCCCGAAGGACGAAGCCTGCGCCTCGCGCACCAGGGCCGGCACGACAACGTCGCGCGCGGTGTCGTCGGGGACACCCGCTGCTGCGAGCGTAGCGGCGAGGCGTCGCACCCGGTCGCGCGGGTCGCTCGTCGCGTCGAGGAACACCGCCCGCTGGCTCGTGCTGGCCGACGCGTCGACGAGCAGCGCGCCGAGGTTCTCCATCACGGCGCTCACCGCGTCGGCGCGCTCCAGCGGTCGTGGGAGCGAAGGCGCAAGCGTGGCGTCGACGGCCGCGCGGAGGTCGGCCTCGGCGCGCTCCTGTACGCCGCGCGCGATGCGCCACCGGTCGAGCTCATCGGCGGCGAGGGTGATGGTCCCGTTGGGGCCCCGCAGCACCTCGCGCTGGAGGAGGCGGTCGACCACCCCCGCGAGCGTCGGGCGCTGCGCCGCGGTCACGCCGAGGCTCTGCGCGGCGCGGCTCACGACGGTCTCTCGCGCGGCGACGCCCCCGGCGAGGCAGAGCTCGTTGACGATCGCGCGCTCCATCATTGCGCGCCGGAAATCCTCCGCCTCCTCGCCGAAGAAGGCCACCGCGAAGGCCAGGGTGGTG
>JBILLV010000033.1:0-47392 GCA_044375895.1 Polyangiales bacterium
CCTCGGCCATCTCCTGCAGCACCTCCGGGTCGATCTCCGGCAGGTGTCGTGCGTCCGGTACCGCCCGAGGATCGGCGCTGTAGACCCCGTCGACATCGCTATAGATCTCGCAGCGGTCCGCCCCGAGGGCCGCCGCGAGGGCGACGGCGGTGGTGTCGCTGCCCCCGCGCCCCAGCGTGGTGATCTCCCGCCGGTAGCTCATCCCCTGGTACCCGGCGACGATCACCACCTTGCCCCGGGCCAGCTCGTCCTCGATGCGGTGGGGGCGCACCTCGATGATCCGCGCGTCGAAGTGCCGGTCGTTGGTGATGATGCCGCTCTGCGAGCCCGTGAACGAGATCGCGTCCTCGCCGCGGGCGTGGAGCGCGATGGCCAGGAGCGCCATGGTGGTGCGCTCACCCACCGACAGGAGCATGTCGAGCTCGCGCCGCGGGGGCGAGTCGGAGGCCTGGCGGGCGAGGGCGAGGAGCTGGTCGGTGGTCTTCCCCATGGCGCTCACGACCACGCACACCTGGTGGCCCGAGCGCTTCGCGGCCACCACCCGGTCGGCGACGCGCCCGACGCGCTCGAGGTCGGCCACCGACGATCCACCGTATTTCTGCACGATGATGCTCATGGCGATGCGCACGGTCTTTAGCGCCAGCGCGCGGCGGCGTAAACTTCCCCGCGTGCGCGCCCCCGCCGCCCTCCTCGTCGCGCTCGCCCTCGTCGCGCCCTCTGTGCGCGCCGACCCCGCGTCCGATGGGGTGGCGGCGTTGAGCCTGTACGACGCGCACCGCCGCTACGTCGAGGCCCTCGCGCACTCCGGGTGGCGGCGCGACGACCCCCGCGTGCGGGTCGCGGCCGACGAGGCCACCGGCGTCGCGCTCCCGATCCTGGAGGAGGTCGTCGCGCTCCGTGATGACGCGCGGGAGCTCGTGCAGGAGGCCGCGGGCGCTCCGCTCGGCGCCTGGCTGCGGCGGCCGGACAACGCGCGCGACGGCCTCCTCGCGGCGTGGCTCCGTGAGCACGCGGACGCCGACCTGGAGGCCGCCGCCCACCACCGAGCGCCCCACGAGCGCGTGGCGATCGCCCTCGCCGTGGCCGGTCGGCGGCCGACCCTCGCGGCCTCGCTGCTGCGCACGGTGCTTCGCGGCGACGACGATCATCACGCGGAGGCCTGCGCCGCGGCGATGGCGCTCCCCGGGCTGCTGCGCCGGGAGTTTGCGGTGAGCGCGGCGGCGCGGACCCACCGGCTGCGCAACGTCTACTGCCTCGCCCTGTATGCCAGCGTCCCGGCGCAGCGCCTCGCCTTCGCGCGCGAGGCGGCGGAGATCCTCGGGCGGCGCCGCGATGGCGACGAGGCCGTGTGGGCCACGATGGCGGCGTTTGTCACGCTCCCGGCGGCGCCGCCGACGCTGGAGGCCGCGCTCGGCGCCGCCTTCGAACGCTACGCCGCGGACGACCTCTCCCACGGCTACCTCGACGCCGTCGCGCAGGTGGGGCCGTGGCTCGCGCGCGCGCACCCCCGGGTCGCCTCCGCGCTCGGGCGCCTCGAGCTCCGTCACGGGGTGCCGATCGCGAGCCTCCTCCCGCTCCGTGTCGCGGCGAACGACGAGCGGCGCCTCGCGTGGCTGTGGACCCTGGCGGGTGACGTTCACCACCTCGCGGACGAGCGGGATGACACGGTGGTCCAGTTTGCGCTCGCGCTCCCGCACCGTAGCGACGTCGAGGCCCGCGCGGTGGAGGCCTTCACCCGTGCGCGCCCCCGGCTCCCGGCCTACGGCGGACGCGGCGCCGTCGGGCGGCTCGACGCGTGGACGGACGCGATCGCGCGGGTTCGCGAGTGCAGCACCGACGCATGCCTCCGCGCGATTGTCGCGTCAGGAACCTCAGAGGCCGCGGCGCGGGCGTTGGCGGTCCTCGGCGCGCGGTCGCTCACTGTCGCCGAGACCGGGCGCGTGGTGGTCGAGCGCCTGTCGGTCGAACGGGCGGGGCAGCGCGTGCAGGGACTCACGGCGGCGGATGGGGACTCCGTCTTCGGCGCGGTGGCCTTCGCGCTCGGTGCGGACTGCCCCGACGCGCTCCGTCCGATCGTGGGTCTGCAAGCGGCGTGGGGGCCGTACCCGCACAATGTGGCGTCGGCGTGGCGAGCGGCCTTCGTCGCGCGGTGCCACGAGCGCCTCTCGCCGGTGGGCCGTTGAGCGGGCGGCTCATCGCGTTTGTGTTTGTGGTCGCGTCGTGTGGCGGGCCGCAGGGGGTGGCGACGCTGCCTCGCGTCGTCGGCCCGCAGCGCGACGCGCTCCCGGTTGCGCCTGATCGGCGGGCGGTGTGGGAGGTGATTCCCGCGGGCGGTGTCGCGGGCGATGTGCGCGACGTGGGGGCGTTGTCGGGCGGCGATGCGGTGGTCGTCACGGAGCGGTCCATTGTTGTGTGGACCCCGGCGGGCGTCGTCGCGACGGCCTGCCAGCCGAGCGTCGAAGAAGACGACTTCGTCGGAGTGCAGGCCGACGGCGATCGGTTTGTCGTCGTCGCGGGGACGGAGGGGCGCGCGGTGCTCTGGCGCTCGGTCGATCGGGGCGTCCACTGCGAGCGGGTGACGCCGCCCACGGTCGCGCTCCGTGACACCGACGTCGGGCGCGTCGGGTTCTCGCTGCACGGCGAGCGCGTCCACCTCTGGAGCACGGGCGGCGGCGTGTTGCGCTCGGATGACACCGGCCTCACGTGGCGTCGCCTTCCGACACTTCGCGGCGTCGCGGAGGTCGCGCCGGGGCCGGGAGATCGCACGTTGGCGGCCGCCATCATCGGGTCGTGGGGCGAGCGTCGGCGCCTCGCGCTGCATGTGCTCGCCGAGGGAGGGCGCTCGTGGGAGCCGGTCGCGGGCGCCGAGCATTTGCGCGGGCCCGTGACCATCGCGCGCGGCGACGATGGCTCGGCGCTCGTGGGCGACTCCGCGGGGACGGTGTGGATCCCTCAGGACCTCGCCCGCGAGCGGGTCGAGCGCCGCTACGACCTCGCGGCGCGCGACGATCGCTACGCCCCGGGGATCCTGGCGACGGCGGGGGATGGGGCGTTTGTCGCGGCGTCGGGGGCGGTGCTGACGCGCGTCGAGCGACGCGCCACCACCGCACTCGCGGCGCTCCCGGGGGCGCGGCCGATTCGCGCGATCGACGCGGCGCGGGACGGCTGGTGGTGGGCGACCGATGGCCGAGGGCTGTGGCGTTCGCGCGGCGACGAGAGCCTCCAGGCGGCGACGACCCCGCCGCTCCAGGGAGAGGAGCCCGCGGCCCTGGCCGTGCGCGATGGGCGCGTGTTGATCGCGGGCGCGGGCCGTGCTGCGGCGGTGCGTGAAGGGGCGACCGGCGCGTGGCGAGAGCTCGCGCTCCCCGAAGGGATGGGGCGTCCGGTGGCGGCGCACATCGACGAACGCGGCGGCCTCTTCGTGCTCACCACGAGCGGCCTCGCGGTGTCCGACGCGATGCGCTTCGTCGCGCTCCCCGCGCCGTCGGTGCCGGTCGGGGTGCCCGCGCGATTGGCGACGCTCGGCGACCGCTGGCTCATCGGCTCGGTCGCGGCCTACGTCTCCGACGACCACGGGGGACGATGGGACGTGCGCTTCGGCCAGACCTTCGAACGGCCGCTGGTGATTCATCCCCACGAGGACGTGAACCTCCAGGTCGCGCTCGGGTACGCCTTCGCCCGCGATCAGGTGCTCGTCGTCGACACGTCGCGCACCCTCTCACGCGCCGATGCGTTGGGGGCGCACTTCGAGCGCTTCGCGGCGCTGCCGGGTGAGGGTGAGGGGAGGCGGCCGTACCTCGCGCAGGCGATCGTCGCGTGGGACGGGGGCGCGCGGGTGGCGGTGCTCGCGGGAGGGGCGGCGCACGTCTCGCGCGACGGCGGGGAGAGCTTCACCGCGTCGCCGATGCCCTTCGTTCCGCGGTGGGCGGGGTGGTCGGATGGGGTGCTGGTCGCATCGGGAGCGGTCTCGCATCTCCTCCCGCCGGCGTGTCGCGGCGACCTCCGCCAGTCGCTCTTCGTCGAGACGCAAGCGGGCTGGGTCCCCGATCCGCAGGCCTGCGAGCAGCGTGGGTCGCTCGTCGCGCAGGACGGCGACGACCTGTGGATGGTCGATGCGTCCCTCACGCTCCGGCGCGCGTCGCTGGCCCGGCTGGTGCGCGCGGTGGCAGGCGCGACGCGCTGACCCGTCGCCGGGCCTCGTGTGGCACACTGCGACTCAGCGACGGTGCTCGGAAGCCTGCGATTCCCGCATGGCCTTGTCCTTGCTGAAGGCGCGCGTTAGGAGACGACACATGCGGTGGTTTACGACGGGAACGTTGGTGGTCGCGCTCGCGGCGGCGCTGGGGGCGACGGCGGGCGAGGCGCAGGCGTGCGGCGGGTGTTTTGCGCCTCCGGGGGCGGCGCAGGTGGTCACCGACCATCGCATGGTGCTGGCGCTCGCGCGGACGCAGACCACGCTGTGGGATCAGTTCCAGTACAGCGGCAACCCGCAGGACTTCTCGTGGATCCTGCCGATCCGGTACACGGATACGACGCGGGTGGAGCTGGCGAGCGATGACTTCCTCACGCTCCTCACCAACGTGCTCGTCCCGGCGATGACCCGCCCCGCGCCGCCGCCGTATCCCGAGGGGTGCATGTTCCCGTCGCCCCCGCCGGGTGGCTTCGCCGACGCCGGCGTGGCGCGGGATTCGGCGACGGCGCCGGACAGCGGGGTGACGGTGCTGCGGGAGGAGGTGGTGGGACCGTACGCGGTGGCCATCGTGCGCGGCACCACGGGCATGGGGCTCCGCGACTGGCTGCGGATGAACGGCTACTCCGTCCCCGCGGCGGTGGAGCCCGTGATCGACTACTACCTCGGCCTCGGGATGGACTTCATCGCGCTGCGCCTCCGCGCGGGCAAGGGGCTCAACCGCATGGTCCCGGTGCGCGTCACGCTCGACGGGTACCAGCCGCGCCTGCCGCTCCGCATGATCGCCGCGGGCGTGGCCGACCGCGTGGGGCTCTCGCTCACCACGATCGCGGAGTCGCGCATCGAGGCGATGAACTTCCCCAACGCCCAGTTCGCCGACACGGACTTCACCTACGACTGGAACGCGCCGCCCCGCGACCTCGGGCGGGTGTTTCTCGACGCCTTCAACACCCGCAACCGGGCGATGGGCGATCGGCTTTGGCTCACCGAGTCGTCGATGCCGGTGAACCTCGCGAACCTCACCTTCCTCGCGCAGCGCCTCCCGCGCCGCATGGGCTTCCCGGTCGACGGCGGCGCGCCCGACGGCGGCATGAACTCCTCGCCCGAGGACGACGTCCGCGTCGCCTTCATGGGCATCGGCGCGACCGCCACGGCCACCCGCCTCCGCGCCGATCTCCCCGCGCGCATGCTCGACCGCGACCTCGACCTCGCCGCGAGCGACCTCGGCATGCGCGACCGCAACTACAGCTTCGGCCGCGAGCTCAACCGGCCGCTGGTCTCCATGTGCCCGTTCCCCTCCGACGCGGGCCGTGACGCGTCGGGGGAGTCGCCGCGCGATGTGCCCTCCGTGGACTCTGGCGGAGACCGGATCGCCGACGCGGGCGCCATCGACGCGGGCGCCGTCGATGCGGGTGGCGCCGCCGACGCCGCGCGCCCCGAGCCGACGCCCGCGACGTCATCCGGCGGGATTCAGTGCGCGACGTCGCACCCCGGCGGCTCGGACGTCGACGGCGCCGCCCTCCTCGCGGGCGTCGGTGCGCTCGCGTTCGTCCTCGGCCGCCGCTCGCGCCGTCGCGCGTAGCCCCTCGCTACCTCACCCCACGCACGGACAGCAGCCACGCGTCGAGCGCCGCCGCCCCCTGGCCCGTCTCGGCGAGCCGTCGCGCGCGTCCCGCGGCCTGCGCGGGGGTCTCGTGCGGCGGTGCGGCGATGGCGGGAGGCTGACGCGGCGCCGGCTGCGGCTCGTACGCCGTCTTGACGTGACGCATCGACGGGGCGTTCTCGGGGCGCGCGGCGCCCGCCGTCGGGATGAGGAGCGCGAGCATCAGCGCGAGCCCTCCGAGGGCGTGCGCGACGGCCGCGAGGGGGCGCCGTTCGTCCCCGCGCAGCAGCAGCGCGGAGGCGGCGAGGGCGGCCGCGAAGAAGCCCGCCATCGAGCGCAGCCCCGTCTGCCCGAAGAGGTACTGCCCGGCGTTGCGCGGCACGAACCCGTCGCGAAGCACCGGCCCGGCCATCTCGAAGAAGGGCGACCCGAACTGCTCGGGTACATGCGGAAAGGTCGCCGAAACCAGGCCCGACGCAACGAAGCCTGAAAGCGTCGCGCCGGCCGCGAAGAGCGTGATCACCCGCTGGAGCGCGCGGTCGCGGGCGAGGCTCGCGTGGATGGCGTCGAGGCCCGCGAGGGAGGCGAGGCCGAGCGCCGGGATGAGCGTCGCGAGGTAGCGCGGCCCCACCGTCCAACCGCCGCGCCAGTTGTTCATCATGCCGATGAGGAAGGTCATCGAGAGCGCGGTGCCGAGGATGACGACGCCCACCGCGCGGTCGCGGCGCGCGGGCGGCGGGAGCGTCAAGCTGGCGTAGCCGACCGAGGCCAGCGTCGCGGCGACGAGCCAGACGCCGACGTCCTTCACGGCGAGCGTCGCGGCCGCGTGCGACTTCACCGCCTGCGCGAGCTTCATCGAGGCGCCGACGAGCAGCGCGGCGGAGGCGAGACGCGCGATGGTGACGCGACGGAGGTTGACGGGCGACGACGCGGGAAGCACCGAGCCGATTGGACGCCACGAGAGGAGCGCGCCGACGCCGAGCGCGGAGGCCGCGAGGATGAAGGTGTTGGGGATCATCCCGAAGGAGGGGTCGAACCACAGGCGGAGCCCGGCCTCCCAGGAGAAATCCGTCGCGCCGAAGAAGCCCTGCGACACCTCGCTGCGGAAGGTGGGATTCTCGAGGAAGCTGTAGCCCGTCTTCAGCGGATCGCCGAAGGCGCGCTTGTGGAAGAAGAGGAGCAGCCCCGTCGGGATCGCGCCGCCGACGCCCGCCGCCACGAGGCGCGTGATGCTGCGGCGGGTGAGGGTGCCGCCCCACGCGGCGACGGCGAGCGCGACGCACGCGGCGGCGGTCTTCCGGCGGCCGTATTTCGCGAAGGCGACGGCCCCCGCGGCGAAGGCGAGACCGGTGACCACGAGGAGACCGCGGCGGCGCTCGGACGCGTTGGCGAGGAGCCACAGCGCGATGGCCGCGGAGGCGAGGCCCGCGGGGTACTCGAAGAGCGAGCAGCCCGCGCCGAACATCCCCGCCAGGAAGGACATCGGGAGCTGGAGCGACGGGTCGCGGCCCTCCACCCGGTCGACGGCGTCGCGCTGCCGCAGCGTCGCGAGCGCCATGATGGCGGCGGCGAGGCAGAAGGCGTTGTGCGCGTGGCTCGTGAAGGCCTCGCTGTACGCGAAGATCGACGAGCCCGCCATCGTGCTGAAGAACACCGCCTCGCGCACCGTGCGAGAGCGCGCCCGCGCCGCGAGGAAGCGGTGCCAGAACCACGCGAACACCAGCGCTGGCAGCACCGTGCTGAAGAGGCGGATGACGTAGACCGCGAGCGTCCGATCGATGGGCTCGCGGACCGCGGCCGCGCGGGCCGGCGGCGGCGCAGGCGGCAACAGCGCGGGGGCGACGAGCACGGAAGGCGCGGCGACCGACGGCAGCGCGACGGGCGCGACGGGACCGGCGGGCTGGTCGGGGGAGGGGGCCGGCGCGGGGGCTTCGGCGGGCGCTGGCGGCGGTGGAAGAGCTGCGGGCGGCGGTGGGGCGGCCGCGGGGCGCGAGTTGCGGCCCGTGATGCGGGTGAGGGCCCAGTACGCGGGGACGCCCAGGAAGCTCGTGCCGGGGGCCTTCGCGCTGTAGAGGAGGTGCGCGGTGAGGGCGAGGTCTTCGGGCGTGGGGCGGCCCAGGCGGAAGCGCAGGAGCACGTCGTCCGGCACGCCCGCGACGCGGAGGACGTCGTCCGAGATGTGGCGATGGAGAATCGCTTCGGAGAGGGGCGTGTCGCGGACGCCCTTGTCGTTGGTGTAGCCCCAGGTGTTCTCCACCCGGTTGATCGCGAGCGTGTGGTCGTCGACGATGGCCACGGTCATGAACAGCCGGACGTTCTCGTTCGGGTTGTTCACGATGCCGTGGTAGGGGAAGACCCAGAGGTACAAGACCGCGAGGAGCGCCACGGAGAGGGCGGTCTGCGAGCGGGGTACGGCGGGGGATCGTTCGGGGCGCATCGGTCGTCGGGCGCGCGGAAGCTACCGCAGGACCGCGGCCCCCGGGGCCAGGAAAGCGCCGCCCGCGCCCGCCAGACCGCCGCGCGTGGGGGCTTGACCGGTGCTCCTTCAGAGACTACACATCGTTCAGAAGTTTTTGAAAGTTCACGAGGTGGCGGAGATGAGCGACACCCTGGAGCGAGAGGCCGAGCTGCTCGCGGCCGACGCGATCGGAGACGTGATCGAGCACTGGGGCTTCCGCAAGGCCCTCGGGCGCGTGTGGACGGTGCTCTACCTCGCCGACGACGCGATGGCCGCCGCGGAGCTGGGCGAGACATTGCAGATGTCCGCGGGCGCCGTGAGCATGGCGCTCACCGAGCTGCAGCGCTGGGGCGTGGTTCGGCGCGTGTGGAAGCCCGGCGAGCGCCGCGAGTTCTACGAGGCCGAGACGGACTTCTGGAAGATGATCTCGCGCGTCGTGCACGACCGGGAGCGCTCCCTCGCGGCGTCGGTGCGCGAGCGCCTCGAGACCGCCCGCGGGATGCTCCGCCGCGCCCCCTCCACCGCCGCCAACCGGGGCCGCATCGAGCGCCTCGGCCGCCTCCTCCACTTCGCCTCCGCGGCGGAGTCGGTGATCGAGTCCTTCCTCGCCTCGCGGCGGGCGGACTTCTCTGAGTTCGCCAATCTCCTCCAGCTCTCGCGAGGCGTCGCCGCAGGCGCCCTCCGCGGGAAGAGGGCGTAGTCCCCGATGACCATCGAAACCGCCACCCACCCCCCGACGCCCGGCGTGATGTACGGCTCCCCCGAGGCGCTCCGTCGCCTGGAGGACGTGAGCGCGTCGCACCAGAACCACGACCTCGGCCGCCGCATCACCGAGCTCCGGGCCTGGGTCGAGTCCGACCTCGCCGACGTGGAGACCGTGCTCGCCTCGCTCGACCTCGAGGGGACGCCGATGCACGCCAGCGCGCGGCACCTCCTCTCGCTCGGCGGCAAGCGGCTGCGGCCGATGTGCGTCGCCCTCGCGGCCCGCGCGGGCTCGGGCTTCAACGCCGCCGCGCGCGACCTCGCCGTCGCCGCCGAGCTCGTGCACAACGCCACGCTCCTCCACGACGACGTGGTCGACATGGGCGACCTCCGCCGCGGCGCCCCCACGGCCCGCGTGGTGTACGGCAACGCGGCCTCGGTGTTCGCGGGCGACTGGCTGCTGGTGGAGGCGATCGCGCGCATCCGTGCCTCCGGGCACCCCGACCTGCTCGACCGCGCCCTGGGCGTGCTCCGCGCGATGCTCTCCGCCGAGGCCTGGCAGCTCGCGGCCCGCGGCACCTTCGCGTGCGACATGACGGCCTACCTCCGGATCGTGGAGGGGAAGACCGCGTCGCTCTTCGAGTGGGCGATGTACGCCGGGGCGCGCGCGGGCGGGCTCCCGGCGGCCCAGTGCGAGGCGCTGGAGGCCTACGGGCGCAACGTCGGCGTGGCCTTCCAGGTGATGGACGACGTGCTCGACCTGTCGGGCGACGCGGCCGTGGTGGGCAAGTCGATGTTCTCCGACCTGCGCGAGGGCAAGCTCACGCACCCGCTGCTGCTCGCCGTCGAGCGCGACCCCGCCTTCGCCCGCGACCTGCGCGCGTGGTGCCTCGCCGCGGGGACGGAGCTCGACCCCGCCCTCGAGGCCCGGGCCGCCGCCGTCGTCCGCGAGACCGGCGCCCTCGAAGACAGCGTCGCCTTCGCGCGGAAGCTCTCGAATGATGCCGTGCGGCGCCTCGGGGCTGTTGCCCCGGGACGCGCCCGTGAGTCGCTGGAAGCGGTCGCCGCGGCGATGCTCCAGCGCAGGAAGTAGAGGCCAACGATGATCGTCACGCTTCGACCGAACGCCGACGCCGACTCCGTCCGCCGGGAACTCATCGCGCGGGGGCTGTGGGTCACCGCCCTCCACG
Organism: Polyangiales bacterium; assembly: GCA_044375895.1. Lineage (GTDB taxonomy): Bacteria > Myxococcota_A > Polyangia > Polyangiales > CAISKJ01. The sequence continues at coordinate 10,143 of JBILLV010000033.1, forward strand.
ACGGCGCCCGCGTCGCCCACTACCTCATCTCGGAGGCCTCGAGCGGCACGTCGCCCGACGCGCTCCGGCGCATCGAAGGGGTCGCGGCCGTCGCCGACGCCGCCGCGGCCCACCCGCGCGTCGACGCCCACGGCCCCGTCGCCGAGGTGCGTGGCGCCTCCATCGGCGGCGGGCGTCCCACCTTCCTCTGCGGCCCCTGCGCGGTGGAGAGCGAGGCACGCATCCACGCCATCGCCGCGAAGGTGGCGGCGGCCGGCGCGACCTTCCTCCGCGGCGGCGCGTACAAGCCCCGCTCGTCGCCCTACGCCTTCCAGGGGCACGGTGAGGACGCGCTCCGCTGGCTCCGCCGCGCCGCCGACGCCCACGGGCTCAAGGTGGTGACCGAGGCGCTCGGCGAGGGCGACGCGGGCCTCGTGGCCGAGTACGCCGACCTGCTCCAGATCGGCTCGCGCAACATGCAGAACTTCTCCCTCCTCAAGGCCGTCGGGCGCACGGGGCGCCCCGTGATGCTCAAGCGCGCGATGGCGGCGACGGTGGAGGAGTGGCTCCTCGCGGGCGAGTACCTCCTCGCGCACGGCGCGCCCTCGGTGGTGTTCTGCGAGCGCGGCATCCGCGGCTTCGATCCGAGCACGCGCAACCTCCTCGACCTCGGCGCCGTCGCGCTCCTCGCGCATGTCCACAAGCTCCCGGTGGTGGTCGACCCGTCGCACGCCACCGGGCGCCGCGACCTGGTGCTCCCCCTCGCGCGCGCCGCCATCGCCGCGGGCGCTGCGGGCGTGATGATCGAGACCCACGACGACCCCGGCTGCGCGCTCTCCGACGGCCCGCAGGCCCTCCCGCTGCACGAGCTCCGCGGCGCGCTCCAGGCGCTCGGGACGGTGGCGTCATGACGGCCCCCACCAGCCGCATCGCGGGCTTCTACAAGCGCTCGGTGCGCGGTCGGATCGACGCCCTCACGCGCGAGGCGGGCCTCGACCCGGCGGCCCGCACGTGGTTCGAGCGCGGCGGCGGCCTCGACGTCGACGACGCCGACCGCATGAGCGAGAACGTCATCGCCGTCCACGGGCTCCCCCTCGGCGTGGCGCTCAACTTCCTCGTCAACGGCCGCGACGTGGTGGTCCCCATGGCCGTCGAGGAGCCCTCGGTCATCGCCGCGGCGTCCAACGCTGCACGCATGGTGCGCGAGTCCGGCGGCTTCACGGGCGAGGCCGACGAGCCCGTGATGACCGCGCAGGTGAGCTTCGACGACGTGCCCGACCCCGAGGGGGCCGTCGCGCGTGTCCTGGCCGCGAGCGAGCGCATCCTCGCCGAGGGCGACGCGTCCATCCCGCGCATGGTGGAGCGCGGCAGCGGGTGCCGCGAGGTCACGGCGCGCGTCCTCGATCGGGCGCTGGGGGTCATCGTGGTGGAGGTTCACGTCGATGTCGGCGACGCGATGGGCGCCAACACCGTCGACACCGTGGCCGAGGCCGTCGCGCCGATGCTCCACGAGCTGGTCGGCGGCGTGGTGGGGCTGCGCATCCTCACCAACCTCACCACGCGCCGCAAGGTGCGCGTGCGCTGCGAGGTGAGCGCCGAGGCGGTGGGCGGCGCGAACGTGGCCGACGGGATCGCCCGCGCCAGCCGCTTCGCCTCGCTCGACGTCTACCGCGCGGTGACCCACAACAAGGGCTTCATGAACGGCCTCGACGCCGCGGCCGTCGCGCTCGGACAGGACTGGCGCTCCATCGAGGCCGGCGCCCACGCGTACTGCTCGCTCGAAGGGCCGTACCGTCCGCTCTCCACGTGGACGCGCACGCCCCAAGGGCTCGCGGGGCGCGCCGAGCTCCCCCTCGCCGTCGGCACCGTGGGCGGCTCGACGGCCGCTCACGCCGGGGTGCGGGCGGCCTTCAAGCTCCTGCGCGTCACCTCGGCCCGTGAGCTCGCCGTGGTGCTCGCGGCGGCGGGGCTCGCGTCCAACCTCGCGGCGCTGCGGGCCCTCGCCTCCGAGGGGATTCAGCGCGGACACATGCGCCTCCACGCGCGCAAGTGCGACCCCCCGACCCCCGCCGTCGTCCACGCGCCCGCCCCGGAGGCCCGCTCATGAGTGACCTGCAGACCACCGAGGCCCGTGGCGGCAGCGGCGCGATGTTCGACGCGATCGCCCCGCGCTACGACCTCCTCAACCGCATCATCTCCCTCGGCATCGACCAGCGCTGGCGCCGCGAGACGGTGCGGGCCCTTGCGCTCGGGGCCTCTCCCCGCGTGCTCGACCTCGCCACCGGCACCGCCGACCTCGCGATCCTCACGGCGCGGACGCACACGGACGCGACCGTCACGGGCCTCGACCCCTCGCGCAACATGCTCGCCGTCGGTCGCGAGAAGCTGGTGGCGAAGTCCCTCGACGGCCGCGTCACGCTGGTGGAGGGAGACGCCGAGCGGCTCCCCTTCGACGACGCGAGCTTCGACGGGATCACCATGGCCTTCGGCATCCGCAACGTGCCCGATCGCCCCGCGGCCCTCCGCGAGATGGCCCGGGTGACCCGGCCGGGTGGGCGCGTGTGCATCCTGGAGCTCGCCGAGCCGCGCCGCGGGCCGATGGCGGCGATGGCTCGCTTCCACATCCACACGGTGGTGCCGTGGCTCGGGGCGGTGCTGTCGGGGGCGAAGGAGTATCAGTACCTCCAGCGCTCGATCGCGGCGTTTCCCCCCGCGGACGAGTTCGCCGAGACGATGCGGGCGAGCGGGCTCACGGTGATCGAGGCGCGGCCGATGACCTTCGGGGTCGTGACCCTCTACGTCGCGACGCCCGCGGGGACCCCCTCGTGAACGCGAAGCCCTCCCGCGCGGCGATCTGGGTGATGGCGTGTCGCCCCGCGACGCTCACCGCCGCGCTCGTCCCCGTGCTCGTGGGGGCGGCCGTGGCGTGGCGCGCGGTCGGGGCGGCGGGCATGCGCTGGGGCGCGCTCGCGGCGGCCCTCTTCGGCGCGATGTGCATCCAGATCGGGACCAACCTCGCCAACGACGTCTTCGACCACGAGAAGGGTGCCGACACCGCCGAACGGCTCGGACCGACGCGGGTCACCCAGGCCGGGCTGCTCACGGCCGCCGAGGTGCGTCGCGGGATGGTCGTCGCCTTCGGGCTCGCGGTGCTGGCCGGCGTCTACCTCGTGGCGGTGGGGGGGCCCGTGATCGTCGCCATCGGCCTCGCCTCCATCGCGTCGGGCGTGGCGTACACGGGGGGACCCTATCCGCTGGGGTACAACGGCCTCGGGGACGTGTTCGTGTTCGTGTTCTTCGGGCTGGTGGCGGTGTGCGGGACGGTGTTCGTCACAGCGGCGCAGGTCACGGCGCTGGCGTGGTGGGCGGCGGTGCCGGTGGGGGCGCTCGCGACGGCCGTCCTGGTGGTCAACAACGTGCGCGACCGGGAGACCGACGTGCGGGCGGGCAAGCGCACCCTGGTGGTACGCTTCGGTCGCCGCTTCGGGGTGGCGGAGTATGTGGGCCTATGGGGGCTCGCGGCGGGCGTCACCGTGGCCCTCGCGGTGTGGCTGCGGTCGCCGTGGGTGCTGCTCCCGTTGCTTACGCTCCCGGTCGGTGTGCGGCTCTCGCGCGTGGTGGCCACCGTCGAGGGGGCGCCGCTCAACGCGACCCTGGCCGCGACGGCGAAGTCGTTGCTGGTGTTCGGTTCACTCCTCGCGATGGGGCTGGTGGTGGCCTGAGTCCCTTCCCACGGGAGCGCCGAGGCGGTAGCGTCGATGCATGAGCGCGACGTACCGCGACGATCGTGAAGCGGCCCTCTCCCGGGCCGAGGTGTTGAACCGCGAGAACGAGCTCCTTCGAGCGGAGAACTTCTGGCTCCGCGCGCAGGTCGATCCGGCGGGGGCCGAAGGGGTCCACTGGATGCGCGGCGCGCTCGTGGCGCTCGCGGTGCTCCTCACGACGACCGTGGGGGCGTCGATGATCCTCCGCGACATGGCCGCGCACTCGGCCGAGCGTGCGGCGCCGTCCTTCGACCTGCCCGACCGCCCCTTCCCTGACGATGCGCTCCGGCGCGCGCTCACGGGTGCTCCGCCCGTCGTCGCCGATCGCCCTGAGGAGCCTCCGCCCGTGCCGCCTCCGGCGCGTGAAGGGACGGCGCTCGACCTCGCGCTCACGCCGCTCCTCCAGGGCTGCTTCGCGGGTCCGCGCAGCCGCGTCGACCTCGTCGCCACGGTCGATCCGCGCGGTCGGGCCCAGCGGGTGTACGTGCTTCGTCACGGGCAAGTCGGGGCGCCGCGGGCCGAGCGTCGCTGCGTGCGCCGGGCGCTCGAAGCCGTGTCGCTCCCCACGGCCCGCGGTGACTTCACGTCGTACGGGCCCAACACCGAGCTGCGACTCGTGCTCCTGCCGGCACGCGTCGGCCGTTCGCGTGGCCATCATCGCGGGTAGACGAATCCGCTCTCTGGGAGTCGTCCGGGTGTGATGGACTCGCCGTGGAGAGTCACCCCGTCGTGCCCCGGATTCCCGCGCTCCTCACCGCCGCCAGCATCGCCCTCCTCTCTCCGAACCTGTCGGAAGCGCAGCCGCGGCCGCCGATTCGTCGCCCGCTGGTTCGGCCCCCCGTGCCGCTCCCGCTGCGTCCGGCGGCGCTGCCAGGGACGGCGGTAGGACCGGCGGGGCGCGCGACCCCACCGGCGGGCGGCGAGGACACATCGGCGGCGGTGACGGTGGACCGGTCGCCGCTTCCGCGCATCGGGGTCTCGCTCGGGGTGTCGTCGCTCACGGCGCCGCTTCCTCTCGATCCGATCACGCCGCCCGACGCGCCGCCGCCGGCCGCGCCTCCGGCCCCGTCGACGGACGAGGCGCCTGACCGCGCGGAGATCACCGTCGCCGGGTGGACCGACTTCTATTACTCGTACAACCTCAACCAGCCGTCGAACGGCGTCAACGCGCTGCGTCTCTACGACGCGCGCCACGACCACCTCGCGCTCAACAGCCTCGCGCTCGACCTCAACTGGCGCGTCGACACGATCTCGGGCCACACGACCTTCCAGTTTGGCGCGCTCGCGACGGAGTTCTTCTACCCCGCGACCGACCTCTTCCGCGCGCAGCAGGAGCTCCCGTGGCGCATCCTCCAGGAGGTGACACTCGCGTGGTCGCCGCGCCTGCTCGGTCGCCAGCCGCTCACCGTCGAGGCCGGCGTCTTCGTCGCCCCCTTCGGCGCCGAGTACATCCAGATCTACAAGAACTGGAACTGGTCGGTCTCCAACCTCTTCTACATCTGCCCCTTCCAGCTCAGCGGGGTGCGGGGGAGCTGGGAGTTCAACGCGCATTGGACGGTGCGAGCGGGCCTGTACGCCGGCTGGGACCAGGTGCTCGACGACAACAACAGCGGGAAGACCGTGCTGCTTCAGGCCGAGTACACCGGCAGTGCGACCACCTTCCTGAGCGTGCAGTACATGTTCGGCGCCGAGCGCGACCGCGGCGCGCGGGAGGGCCAGTGGGTGCGCCACACGCTCGACGTGTACGGCGAGTACCAGCCGCTCGATCGCCTCCAGCTCCGGGCGCATGTCTTCGCGGGGGCCGAACCCAACCGCTTCGGGCTCAACGCCTGGGCCGCGGGGGCGGTGTATGCGCGGGTGAAGGTGTTCGACTGGCTCTACGTCGCGGGCCGCGGCGACGTGGTGTACGAGCTGGTGCCGACCCACCTGGAGCGGGCGCCGGGCACGGGGCCTTCGCGGCCGCTGGTGTCGGTGCGCGGGGCGAGCCTCTTCAACCTCGGCGACGTCGACCTCTACGGGTCAGGGACGGGGACGGTGGAGATTCTCCCGCACCGTCACCTCTCGCTGCGCCTGGAGTTTCGCCACGACGGCGCGATGGGCGGGCTCTTCTACCGCAACAGCGTCCCCGTCGAGGCGACCACGCGTGAGCCGATTCTCAACGCGGCGTCGCAGAACACGCTCACGGCGGGGGTGACGGCCTGGTTTTGAAGGTGGCTCAGCGCGCCGCGGAGCGCGGGGCGGTGGAGGGCGGGGCGGCGTGCGGGTGCTCGGGCGTGGTCTCGTTGGCGTGGCGGGTGAGCATCGCGGCGGCGGCGGGGTCGGTGCCGGCCCGTTGCGCGGCGGCGGCGGCCCGGACGGTGAGAGAAGGGTCGGTGGGCTTCGCCTTCGCCGCGCGCTGCCAGAGCTTCGCGGCGGCGTCCCAGTGGCCCGCGGCCTCTTCGCGCGTCGCCATCATCGAGGCGAGCACCCCGCGCGTGCTGGTGAGCGCGTGGAAGGTGCCGTGAAACTGCGCGCGCCGCGGGCTCTCCACGTCGGCGAGCTGCGAGACGCAGAGCTGAACCGACGCGGTGAGCCGGTCGATCTCCTGGAGCAGCACGTCGAACTCGGCGTGGAGCTTGGAGGGCTCGGCGAACACGCCCGTCATCGTCGCGCGCAGCGGGTTGGGCGTCACCCGATCGTGCGCCGGCGCGGTGGGGACGGTCGAGTCCGAGCCGCCCTGCGCGAAGGGGCTCACCATCTCGGCCGTGCGGCGGAGCGGGGGGGGCACCACCGCGGGCGCCACGGGCGCGATGGGGACGTGCGTCGACGACACCGCCTGGAGCGAGCCGGGCGGCGGTGTCTTCTTGCTGATGGGTGTCGGGGCGTTGGCCGGCGCGTAGGGGAGGGGCGTCTTCTCCCAGGGGTCGAGCGCGCCGCGGCTGAAGACCTCCTGCGCCCGATCGGCCCGCGAGAGCTGCTGCGGGAGGGGCGTCTTCTCCCAGGGGTCGAGCGCGCCGCGGCTGAAGACCTCCTGCGCCCGATCGGCCCGCGAGAGCTGCTGCGTGGGCTCGTTGGGCACCACGGTCGAGCGCTCGGGTGACACGTACGACGGGCGGTTGGGCACGACGCTGCCGCGCGGGAGCGAGCGGTCGTAGTTGAGTCGGGACACCGGGTCGACGAGGGCGGCGAAGGCAAGCTCGGCCGCGCGGAGGATCACGTTGATCCGTGGGGTGTACGCCCGCGGCAACGCCCCTGGTGGGACGTTGAGTTTTCGGATGAGCGCCGCCCTCGCGTCGTGGATCGCCTGGCGCGAGGCGCTCGGGTCAAGGCCAAGGATTTGGTAGTGCGTGGCGTCGCCAAGGCGCGACCAGATCTGATCGATTTCACGGCGCAACGCCTCGTTGATCCCGTTGTTCTCGCTGTTCATGTCACGAGCTTCCTCTCACTTCTCTCCTACGGAGGAAGGTGACACTCCCATGAGGACTCTGCGAGCGATCGGCGGGGGCCGTGTTCAACCTTCCGACGGGGCGACGGGGGCGCCTCCGAGGGCGCGCGCGAGCTTGCCGTGGATGCCCCCGAAGGCGCCGTTGGAGAGCACCGCCACGACATCGCCGGGCCTCGCCTCGGCCGCGACGCGCGCGACGATCGCGTCGACGCTCGACGGCGACGCCTCCACCGTCTCCGCGTGTCCGCCGCGGGCGTTGACCTCGCGCACGATGGTCGGCACGTCGAGGCGCTCGTCCGCGGGGATCTCCGCCCGGCCGATGGGCGCGATGAGCGCGAGGTCGGCCGCGAGGAAGGCGCCGGGGTAGTCGCGCTGGTGGGTGTTGCGGCACGCGGTGGCGCTGCGCGGCTCGAAGATCGCGATGAGGCGGGCGCCGGGGTGATGCCCCTTCATCGCCCGCAACGTCTCGTCGACGGCCGTGGGGTGGTGCGCGAAGTCGTCGTAGACGTGGACACCCCCGGCGGTGGCGACGAGCTCCTGGCGGCGCTTGACGCCCTTGAAGTCGAGCAGCGCCTTCGCGAGCTGGGGCACCGGGAGGTTGAAGCCCTCGGCGAGGAGCGCGATGGCGGCGACGGCGTTGCGGAGGTTGTGCTCGCCCATCATCGGCGAGAGGAAGCGCCCCGCGCACGAACCGCCGATGAAGAGCTCGAAGGGCTGCAAGCCGTTGGAGGGGGCGATCGGGGCGGCCATCCACTCGGGGGCGAAGCCGTCGGGGTACACGTCGGTGCTGAGGCCGTAGTGGACGACGCGGCACGAGGCGCGCTTCGCGATGGCGCGCACCTCGGCGTCGGGGCCGTGGGCGACGAGGACGCCGTCGGGGGCCATGCGCGAGGCGAAGCCGCGGAAGGCGTCGCGGTACCGCTCCATGTCGGGGTAGATGTCGACGTGGTCGTGCTCGACGGAGGTCACGATCGCGCCCCAGGGGCGGTACGACCAGAACTTCGGGATCTTCTCGAAGAAGGCCGAGTCGTACTCGTCGCCCTCGACCACGAAGGCCCCGCCCTTGCCCAGGCGGTAGCTCGCTTCGAAGTTCTTCGTGATGCCGCCGACGAGGAAGGACGGGTCCATCCCGAGCGCGTGGAGCAGGTGCGCGGTGAGGGCCGTGGTGGTCGTCTTGCCGTGCGTGCCGGCCACCACGAGCGACCGCCGCTGCGCCAGAAACAGCTCGCCCAGCGCCTTCGGGAACGACCGATAGGCCATCCCCCCGTCGATGGCCGCGCGGGCCTCGGGGTTGTCCTTGCGGCACACGTTGCCCACCACCACGAGGTCGGGGCGCGGGTCGAGGTGGGCGGGGGTGTAGCCCTCCATCGTCTCGACGCCGTAGGCCCGGAGCGCGTCGCCCATCGGGGGGTAGAAGGCCACGTCGCTGCCCGTCACGCGGTGCCCCGCGGCCTTGAGGAGCCCTGCGAAGGCGCCCATCCCGGTGCCCGCGACGCCGATGAGGTGGATGTGCATACGCGTCGCGTATAGGGCGAAGGCCGCGGGGTCGTCCAGTGCGCGGCAGAGTCCGTTGTCGTCGCGGCCGAAGGGCTTGTGATAGCGTCGCGCCGCTCATCCCATGCGATCCCGCTGGCTGCCCGTCGCCCTCGCGCTCTGTGTCCCGTCGGCCGCGCTCGCCCAGCGCGCGCCCCGCATCGACGGCGGCCCCTGGCGCCCGGAGCTGTCCCTCGACCCCAACGCGCTCCCCTACGTCGAGGGCACCCTCGTCCCCGGCGCCGCCAACTGGAACGTCCAGGCCGTCCTCGAGTACGCCCGCGCCCCCGTGGTGCTCCGCGACGCTTCGGGCCGCGTCCCCTACGCCCGCGACCAGCTCTGGCTCACCGCCGGGGCGCAGATCGGCATCGGCGCACGCCTCGCGCTCGGCCTCCAGCTCCCGGTGCTGCTCTATCAAGCCTCGGAGACGGGGGCGACGGGCCTCGCGCCAGCGGACGTGGCGGCCATCGGCGATCCGCGGCTCCTCCTGCGCTGGACCACCCGCGCGGAGTCCCGTCCGGCGGCGGTGGGCTCCTCGGGGATCCAGAGCTCGCAGCACTCGCAGAACCAGCGGGAGCAGCGGGAGGGCCTGGGCTTCGCCATCAACCTCGCCCTCACCGCGCCGCTTGGCAGCCCGGGCTCCCTCGCGTCGTGGGGCGCGCCCACCGCGCACGCCTTCGGGACGCTTGATTTCCGCCTCTTTCGCATCGTCGGCGCGCTCTCCCTCGGCTATCGCCTGCGCCTCGACGGCGCGTGGCCTGCGCAGTCGGGCACCTGCGTCGACGCGACCGCCGCGGCGTGCTTCTTCGACCTCCCCCAGCGCGACCAGATCACCTGGGGCTTCGCCATCCGGCAGCCGCTGGAGGGCCTGCTCGCGCTCATCTTCCTGGGGATCTCCCCCCGGCTCGCGTCGGCGTCGATCCTCGCGGGCAACTGGGTCACCACCTACGCGACCCTGCAGGGGGCCATCGACGCGCGGGCCCCGTTCGCGACCGAAGCCTCGACGCCCATCGAGATGGGGGCGGGCATCCAGACGTCGGCGCTCGGGGAGTTCACGCTCTCGGTGGGGGCCTCGTGGGGGCTCACGGCGGCGCCGGGGGCCGCGGGGGTGCGGGCCATCGCGTCGCTCCAGTGGGCGCCTCGCTTCGTCGACGAAGACCGCGACGGCTTCCGCGACGACCCCGCCATCGACCAGTGCATCGGCCTCCCCGAGGACTTCGATCACTTCGAAGACAACGACGGCTGCCCCGAGGACAACGACCACGACGCGATCCCCGACGAGGAAGACCGCTGCCCGCTGGTCGACGAAGACGAAGACGGCTTCGAAGACGACGACGGCTGCCCCGACCCGGACAACGACAGCGACGGCGTGCTCGACGGCGAAGACACGTGCCCCGACGAAGCGCAGGGCGACCGGGCCGACCCGTCGCGCCGCGGCTGCCCCAACCCCGACCGCGATGGCGACGCCGTCCCCAACGGCGACGACGTGTGCCCCGACGAGCCGCAGGGCGCTACGCCGGACCCGCAGCGCGCGGGATGCCCGGCCCCCGATGGCGACCGTGACGGCGTCCCCGACCTCGCCGACCGCTGCCCGACCGAGACCGCGGACCACCACGATCCGGAGCTCCGCGGGTGCCCCGACGGCGACACCGACCGCGACGGCGTCCCCAACGCCAGCGATCAGTGCGCCAACGAGCGCGAGACCATCAACGGCCTCCGTGACGACGACGGCTGCGCGGAGGCGCCCGCGCGTCCGGGCCTTCCCGTCCCTGGCGCGTTCGTGCGGGTGCGCGTGCTGCGTGCGACGCCCGAGGACGGCGGGACGGTGGTGCTCAACGAGGCCGTGGTGTTTGGCCCCGGCGATCGGGTGGCGCCCGTCAGCCGACCGCTCCTGGCGCAGCTCGCGGTGGCGCTGCGAGCGACGGTGCGGTGGCCCGCTCGCGCGTGGGAGCTCACGGTCGCGACCACGCCGGCCGGGGTGGTGGGGCCCTTCGCGATCAACGCCGAGCGGGCGCGTCGACGCCGCGATCAGGTGATTGCGGCGCTGCGAGCCCTCGGGGTCGATGAGCGGGTGCTGCGCCCGGGCGAGCCGGTTCCGCCGCCGCGACCCGGCACGATCTCGCGCGGAATCGTGCTCATCGTGCGGCAGGAGGGGCGCTAGGGCAGAATGTCCGGGCGCCTGGAAACGTCCTCGCCAGTGTAGCGACCCCGTTGCGCCAAGAGTCGGGGTGCCGTAACGCTCTTACCCCTGCACGGAGGGGTGCGACCCACCCCCCGCGCAACGACCCCACCGACCGGGAGCATCTACGTGAGCCTCGAGACCAACGACCCCCTCATCGGCCAGACCATCGCCAACGGAAAGTACCGCATCCAGAAGGTGCTGGGTGAGGGCGGGATGGGCAAGGTCTACCAGGGCGTGCAGAAGCTCGGCGACCTCGACCGCCTCGTGGCCATCAAGACGCTGCAGCCCGAGCTGGCGATGGATGAGGGGCTGGTGAAGCGCTTCCTCCGCGAGGCGGGCACCGTCGGGATGCTCGAGCACCCGAACACCATCAAGTTCTTCGAGTCGGGCAAGCTCGACGACGGGAAGCTCTTCGTGGCGATGGAGTTTGTGCCCGGCGAGAGCCTCGCGCACCTGATCGCCTCGGGGCCGCTGGCGCCGCAGCGGGTGGAGCACATCCTCGCGCAGGTGTGCGGCTCGCTCGGCGAGGCGCACGAGAACGGCATCATCCACCGCGACCTCAAGCCCGAGAACATCAAGGTGATGCAGAAGGGCACGAAGGGCGACTTCGTGAAGGTGCTCGACTTCGGCATCGCCAAGCGCGACGAGGCCGCGGAAGACATCCAGCAGGCGAAGCTCACGCGCCAGGGGATGGTGCTCGGCACCCCGCCGTACATGTCCCCCGAGCAGTTTACGGGGCAGAAGCTCAAGGGGACGAGTGACATCTACTCGCTCGCCATCGTCGTGTACGAGATGCTCACGGGGCAGCTCCCCTTCACGGCGAGCACGCCGTGGGAGTGGGCGACCAAGCACCTCACGGCGCCGCCGCAGCCCTTCGAGCACCACCCCGCGGGGGCGCAGCTCCTGCCGCGCCACAAGCAGGCCGTGATGCGCGCGCTGGCGAAGAAGCCCGAAGACCGCCCGCAGACCACGCAGCAGTTTCTCCAGGAGTTTACGGGCAACGCCGCCGCCGGGAGCGACTGGTCGCAGGGGGCGAGCTCGGCGCCCAACGCGTTCGGCGGGGCATCGGCGCCCGGTCCGTTCGCGCCGGCGTCGGGGCCCAACGCGTTTGGTGGCGCGGCGTCGGGGCCCAACGCCTTCGGGTCGATGCAGGGCAACGCGGCGGGGGTGTTCACCCCGCAGCCCATCGGCGGGATGCAGCAGGGGGGAATGACCTCGCCCGCCGGGAGCGGCGGCGTGCCCGCGACGATGGCCGTCCCCAACTACCCCAACCCGACGCCGCAGGCCTTCCAGCAGCAGACCCCGCAGCCCTATCCGCAGCAGACGCCGCAGCCCTTCCAGGCGCCGCCCGGCTTCGGTCACGGGCCCTCGTCGCCGGGCTTTCCGTCGGTGCAGCAGCCGCCTTCCAACCCCGGGTTCAACCCCGTGCAGGCGCCGCAGCAGTTTGGCGGCTACTCCTCGCAGGGCAACTACTCCGCGATGCAGCACCCGGTGAAGCCGTCGGGCGGCGGGGCGGGGAAGTTCATCGCGATCGGGGTGGGCGTGCTCGTGCTCGCGGGCGTCGGGGTCGCCGTCGCCGTCGGTAGCAGCGGCGGCAGCAACAACAACAACAGCAACAACAGCGGCAACAACAACAGCGTCAGCGGGCAGCCGCCGGTCAACAACAACGGGTACAACAACGGGGGCACGCAGCCGGTGAACAACGGCGGGATGCAGCCGGTGAACAACGGTGGGATGCAGCCGGTGAACAACGGCGGGATGCAGCCGGTGAACAACGGCGGGCTGCAGCCGATCCCGACGCCGCCGCCGCAGCTCCAGCCGATCCCGACGCCGCCGCCGCAGCCGCGGGTGCCGACGACGCCGTCGGTTCCGTCGGTGTGCCGCGGTGGGGCGAGCCGCATCGACGACCTCATCCTGAGCGGGCGCTGCAGCGCGGCGCAGTCGCTGTATCGCGCGATGCGTTCGGCGGGCTGCGCGCCGCGCGGCGCGGACCAGAGCTTCGGCTCCGCCTGCCAGCGTCCGTAGTCTCTCGCGGGGGGGGACCGCGGTCAGAACGCGCCGGTGCGCGGGGGCTCGTCGTCGGGGGGCGGCGGCTGCGGCTCCAGCGGCACGAGCGCGGGCGTGTCGCCGAACACCGGCCGCGGGGGACGGGTCGGCGGCGGCGGGAGCACCGACATGTCATTGGGCGGCGGCGTCGGACCGGAGATCACCTGACCGCCGTCGCGGCGCGGGCGAGTACCACGGGCGACCGGGGGCGTGGGGGGCGCTTCGGTCGGGGGCGCGACGGGCGTCACCGCGGGGTGCAACGGCTCCACTGGCTGAACCGGGTGTACCAGCGTCGGGTCTTCGCGCACGGGCGGGCGCGGCGCGGGGCGGGGCATCGGGCGCGGGGTCGGGGTCGGGCGGACGGGCTGCGGCGTCGCGGCGTTGCGCTGGGCCTCCACCTCGCGCTGGGCGGCGAGGAGCTCGTCGCGGAGCGTGGGGTCGTCGACGAGGCGGAGGGCGTCGCGGAGGAGGTCGACGGCGCGGTCGGGGTGGCCGGCGACACGTTCGGCGTCGGAGGCGGCCTTGAGGCGCGTGGCGGCGTTGCGGCGAATCTCGGGCGCACGCGCGTTGCGCGGGTCGAGCGTGAGGATGGTGTCGGTGAGGTCTTCGACGTCGTTGCCCGTGGAGACGTGCGTGTAGCGCCCCAGGCGGAGGGCCTCGTTGGCGCGCAACACCAACCCCGCGATGTCGTCCTCCCGACGCTGCGAGGGGAACATTCGCAGTCCCCACGCGCCCGCCGCCGCGAGCGTGATGGTGAGCACCACGGAGGCGAGCACCACCGCCACGGTGCGACCGCCCGTCGAGGGCTTCTGCACCACGGGAAACTCGTCGTCGTCGCTCCCGTACGGCGTCGTGGGGCGCGGCCCAGGGACCTCGCTCGGGTCGGGCACGGCCGAGACCGCGGAGGCGATCTCGGCGGGAGACACCACCGGGAGCTCCATGCGCGCCGGGAGGTTGGGCGCGAGGCCCTGGGAGGTGCCGGACACGCCGTGGGGGATGACCCGCGCGCCGCTGCGGTCGGCCGGTTCGCTGCCGTCGCCGCGCGTGACGGTGCGAACGCGGGCGACGCCCGACGACTCCACCGCGGAGACGGGGACCGACGACACGACGGACGCGGGCAGCGACGCCACGCTCACCGTGGCCGCGTTGGGGAGCCCCTGCGCGGAGGCGATCGCCGGGGCGACGAAGGAGGTCATCGCCGACGTGGGGATCGACGAGCGCACCGCGACGCCGCCGCTGGCCGCCGTCTCTCGGAGCGTGCGGGCGAAGGCGTTGCAGTCGTCGTAGCGGGCGTCGGGGTTCTTCGCGAGGGCGCGCATCACGACGGCTTCGAGGTCGGGCGAGATGGCGAGGTCGGGCGCCCAGCGGCGCATCGGGGGCGCCGGGTCGTGCATGTGCTTGAGCAGGAGCTGCATCGGCTCGTCGCTCTCGAAGGGCGTGTGGCCCGTGAGGAGCTGGTAGGCGATGACGGCGAGGGAGTAGACGTCCCCGCGCTTGTCGACGGGCTCGCCCGACGCGCCCTCGGGGGAGATGTAGCGCGCCGTGCCGAAGATGAGCCCGCTCTGCGTGACGAAGGAGCCCGACCCGATGAGCGTCTTGGCGATGCCGAAGTCGAGCACCTTGGGGTACTCGGGGTCGCCCTCGCGGGTGGTGAGGACGATGTTCTCGGGCTTGAGGTCGCGGTGGATGACGCCGCGCTCGTGGGCATAACCGATCGCGTCGGCGACGGCGGCGACGACCTTCACCGCGCGGGCCGGCGCGAAGACCTTGTCGCGCTCGAGGGCCTCCATCAACGTCGGGCCTTCGAGAAACTCCAGCACCAGGTACAGGTTGCCGTCGGGGAGCTGCCCGAACAAAACCACCCGCACGATGCCCGGGTGATCGAGCCCGTGCGCGATGCGCGCCTCGCGGTGGAAGCGCTGGACGATGTCCTTGTTGGTGACGAGGTCGCGGTGGAGGATCTTCACGGCGACGCGGCGCCCGAGGCCCTCGTCTTCGCCCTCGTAGACGACGCCCATGCCGCCGCTGCCCACCACGCGGACGAGGCGAAACTGCTCGGAGATCTTCTTCCCGAGGTACGGGTCTTCCGCGGGTCCGTCGACCGTCAGGACGGAGCCGTCAACCTGGCAGTATTGCGCAGGGGCTTCATACCGCGCGTTGCAGGTCGGGCACGTACGCATCGAACACTCGTGGAGTCGGGCTGGTACCATCGCACGTCTCGGGGGGACAATGCACGAATTGTCCCGTGGTGGCGGCTTCGCGGCGCCGCTCCCCTGATGGACGCATTGGAAGGCGATGGGTGTTCAAGAAATCGTTCGGGCGACGATGACCCCCACCATGCGACCGCTGCGGGCGCCGTCGCGGCGGAAGGAGAAGAACGCCTCAGGCTCGCAGACCGTGCAGCGCCCGAGGGTGTCGACCCGCCCCACGCCCCGCGCCCGAAGCTGCCGTTCGACCGCCCGCCAGAGGTCGACGTGGGGCTTCGCGCCCTCCACGGGGACAACCACCTCGGCGCCCGCGTGCGCAGCGATTTCCGCGGCCACCTCTGCGCCCACTTCGAAGCAGCAGGGGCCGATGGAGGGGCCGATGGCGGCGACTACCGAAGCGGGGTCGCGCGGGCCGAGGGCGTCGAGGGCCGCCCCCACGATGTCGGCCACCACGCCCCGCCAGCCCGCGTGGGCGGCGGCGACGCGCCCGGTGGCGGGGTCGGCGAGGAGGACGGGCACGCAGTCGGCCACCCGGATCGCCACGGCCATCCCGGGCGCCGTCGCGACGAGGGCGTCGGCTTCGATGCGGAAGGTGTCGGCGGGGGCGTCGTCGGGCGAGGGGACGTGGACCTTGCCGCCGTGCACCTGGTGGGTCTGCTGGAGCCGCTCGTAGCCCAGGGAGAGGCCCAGGCGGCGGTGATTCTCGCGCACGCGCGCGGGGTCGTCGCCGACCGCGCCGCCGAGGTTGAGCGAGGTGAAGGGCCCGTCGCTCACGCCGCCGACGCGGGTGGTGAAGCCGTGGGCGAAGCCGTGGGCGGTGAGGGCGGCGGTGCGGAGGAGCGGGAGGTCGTCGGGCACGGGAAGGGAGCGGGAGCGTATCAGGTGTCGCCGCGTCGGGCGCGTCCGCGGTAGGCTCGCGGCGATGTCCGACGACGCCACGAACGCCACCCGCGGGTACGTGCGCTTCGGTTCGTGGCGGGGCGCTCCCTTCCTCTGGCACTGGTCGCTGCCGTTGGGGCTCTATGTGCTCTCGGGGATGACCTTCCACCCCGCGCGCTGGATCGCCATGACGCTGCTGGTGCTGGGGCACGAGCTCGGGCACGCCTGGTGGGTGCGGCGCTACGGGGCGGAGGTGCTCTCCATCCGGCTGCTTCCGTTCGGCGGGCTGTGCGTGTGGCGCGGCGAGGTGACCGAGCGGCAGCGCTCGGTGATCGCCGCGGGGGGCGTGATGGTGCAGGCGCTGGTGTGGCTGGTGGTGACCGTGGCGGTTCGCCTCGCGCCGCCGCTCCCCTACGCGTGGCTGTGGGACGTGGAGTACGCGTGGACCACGTCCAACCTGTTCATGCTGGTGGTCAACCTGTTGCCGGTGGCGCCGCTCGACGGGCACGAGGCGTGGCAGCTCCCGACGCGCTGGCTGCAGGAGCGGGCGCAGCGGATGGAGGTCGCGCGCATCCGGGCGCAGGCGGCGGCGCAGCGGCGGGCCCGTGAGGCGGAGCGTCTCACTGCGGTGCGGGTCGACGAAGGCGCCACCGGGGAGCCCGCGGCGGATGTCACCGCGGAGGCCCGCGCGCTCGCCGAGGCAATGTGGAAGCGGGCGACGCGGCCTGAGGACGGGTGATAGCATCGAAGGTCCGCGCGCTGACGTGCGACCGAGGCGAACACCGTGGCTGACGAACTGATCAAGGGACGCATCGCGCGGGGCCTCGCGCTCGTGAAGCTGGCCGCCGCCGAGCTGCCGATGGTGGCCGGGCGCGTGCTGCGGCGCGAAGCGGGCGACCCCGCGGCTGACATGGAGCACATGAAGGAGTCGGCCGAGCGGGCCCTCAAGGTGCTCGGCGACCTGCGCGGGCTGGCGCTCAAGGTGGGGCAGACCGTGTCGTACGTCGACGGGCTGCTCCCCCCGGAGGCCACCGAGGTGTACCAGAAGGCCCTCGCGAAGCTCCAGTCGGGGGCGCCGACGGTGTCCTTCGAAGACCTCCGCGCGGAGATCGAGCGGGGCCTCGGTCGACCGCTCGCCGAGGCGTACGTGCGCTTCGAAGAGGCCCCGGTGGCGGCGGCGTCGATCGGTCAGGTGCACCGGGCGTGGGTGCGCGAAGACGACGGGAGCGAGCGTGAGGTGGCGGTGAAGGTGCAGTACCCCTCCATCGCCCACGCCCTCACGAGCGACCTCAAGAACCTCGACGCCCTCCACCCGATGGTGTCGGTGATGGCGCCGGGGGCCGACACGCGCGGCGGGATGGACGAGGTGATCGAGCACATCCGCGCCGAGCTTGATTACACGAAGGAGGCCGACAACCAGGAGCGCTTCCGCGCGCTCACCGCGGGGTGGGAGGGCGTGGAGGTGGCGCGGGTGCTGCGCTCGCACACCGCGCGCAACGTGCTCACGATGGACTTCATCCCCGGGCGGAGCATCCGGCAGGTGGCCGACGAGGCGCCGCAGGAGGAGCGCGATCGGGTGGGCGTGGCGATCTTCCGCGTCACGCTGGGGCTGGCGCTGGGGAAGGGGATCTTCAACACCGATCCGCACCCGGGCAACTACCTCGTGCGGGACGACGGGACGGTGGCCTTCCTCGATTTCGGCAGCGTGAAGGTGATGCCCGAGGAGCTTCACGCGCGCTGGAAGCACCTCGCGACGCTGCTGGTGACGGGGCGGCTCGAGGAGTGGCGGCGGGAGGGGTCGCACCTCTTCGGCATGGACGCGATGGACCCGCGCGTGCGGAAGCACCACCAGGATTTCATGCTGCAGACGGCGGCGATGGTGCAGCGCGACGAGGAGGTGACCATCGACCGCGAGATGATGCGACGGGCGATCCAGGGCGGGGTGAAGACCGTGAAGGACATCGCGCTGGACGCGGGGTGGATGCCGTCGCGGGGGAAGACCGTGGCGATGCCGCCGGACTTCGTGATGGCGGGGCGGATGCAGCTGGGGTTGTTCGCCGTCCTCGCGCAGTTGCGCCCGCGGGCCAACTGGAACCGCATCCTGAAGGCTGAGCTCGGGGTGTAGGCAGGCGGCGCGTTGCGTCGCGAGAGGAAGAGTCCATGTCGCTCTATTCGAAGCTGGCAGGCAAAGGGAAGAACGGGTTCGGCTACGGCTCGACCGCCGAGGAGGTGACCGCGGGGCTCGACCTCACCGGCAAGACCGTGCTGGTGACCGGGTGCAACTCCGGGCTCGGGCTGGAGACCGCGCGCGTGCTCGCGCTGCGCGGCGCTCACGTGGTCGGCACCGCGCGCACGGAGGACAAGGCGCGGGCCGCGCTCTCGGGGCTCACGGGCGGGCGCACCACGGGGCTCGCGTGCGAGCTGTCGGAGCCGGCGTCGGTGCGCGCGTGCGTGGCCTCGGCCGCGAAGCTCGGCGACCGCTTCGATGCGATCGTGTGCAACGCGGGCATCATGGCGCTGCCCACGCGCGAGGTGCTCCACGGGCAGGAGCTGCAGTTTCTGACCAACCACGTCGGCCACTTCCTCCTGGTGACGGGGCTGCTCGATCGCCTCGCGGACGACGGCCGCGTGGTGGTGCTCAGCAGCACGGCGCACCGCAACGCGCCGCGCGAGGGGATCTGCTTCGACGACCTCTCGCTGGCGAAGCGCTACAGCCCCTGGGCCTCGTACGGCCAGTCGAAGTTCGCCAACCTGCTCTTCGCCAAGGAGCTCGCCCGGCGGCTCCAGGGCACCCGCAAGACCGCGAACGCCGTCCACCCCGGCGTGATCGCGACGAACCTCGCCCGCCACATGAACCCCATCGCGCGGGCGGCCTTCTCGATTGCGATCCCGCTGGTGCTGAAGAGCGTCGGTGAGGGAGCGGCGACGCAGACCTACGTCGCGGTGAACCCCGGCGCTGCCACGATCACGGGCAAGTACTGGCAGGACTGCAACGTCGCGGCCCCGCGGCCCGACGCCGAAGACGCGGCGCTCGCGACGCGGCTGTGGGAGGTTACGGAGAAGATCGTCGCCGCGCTCTGACGGCTGCCGTCCTGCGCGGCGCCCCCTCCCGTCACATCGTCCGCACGGCCGTCCCCACCACCATCACCGCCACCGCCGCCACCGCCTTCGCCACCTGCCGCCGCTTCCGCACCGCCTCCAACTGCGCGAGGTTCACCGCCCGCGCGGCGTGGCGCTGCGCGATGCGCGCGGGGTCGTCGCGGTAGTGGAGCGCGTCGCCCCCGCCGCCGCCCTCCGCCTCACGGACGCGCCGCGCGAGCAGCACCGCCAGCGCCACGACGTCGCGGGTGGCCTCGTCGCCCGCGGGCTCGATGCGCCGCACTTCCAAGGCCCCAGGGGTGAGCGTGGCGGAGATGTCTCGCGTGGCGCAGAGGCGGGCGCGGAGGGGCGCGTCGAGGAGGGCGCGGGCGACGTCCTCCGGGGCGGCCTCCACCTCGTAGTCGGCGTCGAAGCTCGGGTCGCCGGTGCGCACGTCGATGGCGAGGCCGACCCGTGACGCGAGACCCGTGAAGCGAGCGCGGGGGCGGAGTTCGAAGCACAGCGCGGTGGGCTTCAGCGCGACGTGGACGATGGTCCAGCACGTCGGGGGGGCGCCGTAGGTCGACTGACCGAAGGTGAGGAGCGCGTTCGCGCCGTCGACGGTGAAGCGGAAGTACTGGCGCCAGCGGATGGCCTCGTCGATCGCGCGCCAGGTCTCCGGGTCGAGGAGGGCGGCGTCGTCGGTCACGGCGCCGATGATGCGTCCCGACCCGCGCGCTCCGCAAGCCACAACACCTCCCCGTTGCGCGCGCCCCCCGCGGCGTCGCATCTTCGCCCGCATGAGCGAACCCATCGCCCTCGTCACGGGCGCCACCGACGGCATCGGCCGCGCCACCGCCCTCGAGCTCGCGCGCCGCGGGTACTACGTCATCGTCCACGGGCGGAGCGCCCAGCGGGTCGACGCCGTGTGCGCGGAGATCTCCCGCACGGTGAAGGGAGCCTTCGTCGGCGCGTGCATCGCCGACCTCGCGCTCTACGACGAGGTGCACGACGCGGCGACGCTCCTCCTCGCCGACAACCCCCGCATCGACGTGCTGGTGAACAACGCCGGCGTCTTCCTCCCCACCCGCAGCGTCAACCCGCAGGGCCACGAGAGCACGCTGGCGGTCAACCACCTGGGGCACTTCCTGCTCACCCACCTGCTCCTCCCGAAGCTGAGCGCGGCGCCGCAGGGGCGCGTCGTCAACGTCAGCTCGATGGCCCACGCCGCCGGGCGCATCCGCCTCGACGACCTCCACCTCGCCGACGCGTACACGGGCCGTGACGCCTACGCCAACGCCAAGCTGGCCAACGTGCTCTTCACCTTCGAACTGGCGCGGCGCCTGGGCGGGTCGACGGTGACGGTCAACGCGCTGCACCCGGGCATCATCGCGACGAAGCTCCTCGCGACGGGCTTCGGCGGCCTCTCGGGCGACGCGGTGGCGGAGGGGATCCGCACCACGCTGCACGTCGCCACCGCGCCCGAGCTCGCGACGGTGACGGGGCGCTACTTCAGTCGGGAGCGTGAGCAGCAGGCGGCGCGGGCCGCGTACGACACCAGGCTCCAGCGGGCCTTCTACGAGGCCAGCGCGGCGCTCGTGGGGGTGGCGCCGCTGCCCTCGCCCTGACCCGTCAGAACGTCGCCACCACCCCAAGGTGCGCGGCGAACTCCTGGTCGACCCCGTTGCGCAGGCCCGTCCAGGTGTAGTGCTGGAGCGACGACTTCACGCGCCAGCCGCGCAGCACGGTCACCTGCGCGCCGAGCGTCCAGCGCGACACCGCCGCGGCGCTCTCCAGCGGGAGCGTGGTGGGGACGTTGCCGATGCGCCGCATGCCGTCCCAGCGGAGCATCACGTCGAGGTTGCGCAGCAGTGGGTGCTCGACCTCCACGTACCACCCGTCGCGCACGTGGAAGATGCGGTCGGGGGCGGGGGAGCCCGCGGGGGCGATCTCGTTGCGGAAGGCGTCGGGCTGCCGCGCGTCCATCTCCGTGCGGCGGATGAGGTACTCCGCGCGGAGGTTGGTGCGGTACAGCCGGAGGTACAGGTCGCCGCCGAGGACGAGGTACGACAGCCGCGCGTCGCGGTCGTAGGCGCCGTAGAGGGTGGAGGCGCCGAGCGTGAGGTCGACGCGGTCGGCGAGACGAAGCGTGGCGCCGAGACGTCCGCCGACGGAGGGCTGCGAGTTGTTGTCGACGACGAACCCCGTGGTGGAGCGCGACGCCGCGAAGTCGACGTCCGCGGGGTTGGCCTCGAGCGAGCGGAGGCCCGCCACGACGTGGGCGGCGTAGTCGATCTGGAGGTTGTGACCGAACTCGTGGCGGCCGAAGACCTCGACGCCGTTCTCGACGTACGGAGCGGGGAGCACGCTGCGGCCGAAGTCGAAGAAGCGCAACATGCGGCCCATGTCGTAGGGCAGGGGCTTGTCGCTGAAGCGGTGGTTGCCGGGGTCGTGACGGAGCCCGAACTCACCGAACGTCGGCGAGAAGCGACCCACGCGGAGGTTGAGCGCGTCGTGGGCGCGGAGGTCGACGTAGGCCATGCCGACTTCGAAGCCGTGGCAGCCGAAGCAGACCTTGGCGGCGCCCGCGACGTGGTCGGAGAGGTCGACGGCGAGCTTGAGCGAGAACTCTGTGGTGAAGCCGTCGAGCGCGAAGGTGGCGGGGCGCGGGTCGGGGCCGCGGAAGGGGGTGAAGAGGTAGTCGAGCTGGAGCGTTCCGGCGACGTTGAGGTCGACCGCGCGGGCGGCGATGGGCGCGAGGGCCCCCGCGAGGACGAGGGCGACGGGGAGCAGTCGGGTGCGCGAGATCACGGCGTGGCTCCGGGGGCGGTGGACGAGGGCGCGTCGGGGGCGGTGACGGCCGCGCTCGGGACGTCGATGGGGACGGTGGCGTCGGGCGCCGCCGCGCGCTGCGACTCGGTGTACCAGGTGAGGAAGCGCACGATCGCGGGCGCCTCGTCGGCGGCGATGCCCGAGTTGGGCTGGCGACGCATCCGCTCGACGTACAGCACCCAGTGCCGCGCGTCGCTCACGTGCGCGAGCAGCGGGACGGAGACCGAGTGGCAACGCGAGCAGCGGCGGGCGAAGAGCTCGTGGTCGTCACGCAGCGGCGAAGGGATGGCGCCGGGGTCGAGGCCCTCGTTGCGCTGAAGCCCCGAACACCCGAGCGCGAAGGTGAGCGCGAGGACGAGCGCGCGCGTCACGGCGCCGCCTCGACGCGGACGACACCGGCCATGCCGCCAGCGCCGTGCACCGTGCAGAAGAAGGGGAAGGTTCCCGCGGTGGGGAAGGTGAACTCCGCGCGGTCGCCGGCGGAGGTGGCGCGGATGGGGTTGTCCGCGGGGCTCGCCGAGGGGTTGGCGTACACGCCCGGCGCGAGCGGGTGGACGTTGAAGGCCCCCGTGAACGCGACCGCCTGACCGACCGTCACGCGGACGCAGGGCGGCGTGAAGGAGAAGGGCTGCGGCCCGGATCCGAAGGTGACGGTGCGGTTGGCCATGGCCGCGCGGAGGTCGACGAAGCGGTCGGCGGTGCAGCTGTGGAAGATGAGGCTGTCGGAGGCCGCGTCGCGCGGGGGCGTGTCGGGCGGGGTGAAGAAGGCGCAGCCCGCGGTGAGGGCGGCGAGCGCGAAGGGGGCGAGGAGGAGCCGCATCGTGGGGGTCACCGTTCGGGGCTGAGCGCGAGGTCGAAGCGTACGGTGTACTCGGTGTCTTCGGCCTCCGGGAGGTCGCCCTGGAAGGCCGCCGAGAGCGTGCCGTCGCAGCGCGAGAGCCACGAGGGACCGCCGCTGCGGTGCGTCCCGTCGAGACGACGGTCGCGCACGTCGAGGGTCACCGACACCCGAACCGCATCCGGGAGCGCGTCGGCGCCGTGCGCGCGAGCCTCCCGCAGCGCACACGCCGCGAAGGCGTCGGCTGCGCGGTTGACGCGAGGCTGGAGGGGCGCCCGCGACGCGCCGCCGCTGACCGCGAGCCCCGACGCTTCACCGCGAACGCCGCGCAGCTCGGGGGCCGCAGGAGGTGGTGGCGGCGGTGGCGGTGGCGGTGGCGGTGGCGGTGGAGGCGGCGGAGTGACCTCGGCCACGGTCGGAGGCGGCGGTGGCGTCGTGGCGACCGGGGGCGTCGGGGCGACCTGCGCGGCCTCGGTGGGCGGAGCGACGACCGGGCGCGGGAGGCGTCGGGCGGTGCGATCGTTCGGGGCCGAACGAAGTGGGTCGACGGGCGGTGGCGCCGTGACGTCCGCAGCGCCGTTCGCGTCGGGAGGGGCCGCGAGGGAGGGCGCGCGATCGGCTGTGACGGCGGCGTCGGCGGCGACTGGCGGAGCGGCGGACGCGGCGTCCAGCGCGGGGAGAGCGGGCGGCGGGGCGCCGCGCGTGAGCGCGAAGGCGAGGGCCACGACGCCCAGCGCGGCGGCGCCGCCGAGGGCGAGGACGCGGGTGCTCACGGCGCGGGAGGCGGCGGGGGTGACGCCGGAGGTGAGCGCGGTGCTCGCGGTGGGTGCGGGAGCGGGCGACGGCGCGGCGAGCTCGGCGGGCGACGGCGGGTCGAGGAGCGCGCGGAGGGCCGTGCGCATCGAGCGGGCGTCTTGAAAGCGCTCGGCGGGCATCTTGGCGAGCGACTTGAGGAGGAAGGACTCCACCCGCGGGTCGATGCCCGGGAGGTGCTTCGAAGGCGGCGTCGGGAGCGACGAGAGGTGGGCGACGATCATCCCCATCGCGTTCTCTGCGTCGTAGGGGCGGGCGCCGGTGATGAGCTCGTAGAGAATCACGCCGATGGTGTAGAGGTCGGCGCGCGGGTCGACGGGGGCGCCGCGGGCCTGCTCGGGGGAGAGGTACGCGGGGGTTCCCGCGATGGCGCCCGTGGTGGTGAGCTGGGCGCCGCCGTCGGGCTCGAGCACCATCTTCGCGAGACCGAAGTCGGCGACCTTCACCGTCTCCTCGCCGTCGCGGTCGACGAGCATGAGGTTCTCGGGCTTGAGGTCGCGGTGCACCACGCCCGCTTGATGGGCGGCCGAGAGGGCCAGGAGGCACTGCGACATGAGCTCGACGACGCGGGGGAGGGGGAGCCGCCCTTCGCGCTCCATCAGCCCCTTGAGCGACTCGCCGGAGAGCAGCTCCATGGTCATCCACGCGGTGCCGTCGGGTTCGGCCCCCACGTCGAACACCTGCACCACCCCCGGATGCACGACCCGCGTCGCCGTCCGCGCCTCGCGCTGGAAGCGAACCCGGTTGGCCTCCTCCGCCGCGACGTGCAGGTGCAGGATCTTGAAGGCCACGACCCGGTCGAGGTCGAGCTGGAGCGCCCGATACACACGCCCCGTGGCCCCCACGCCGAGCAGCGCGTCGAGCCGGTAGCGCTCGCCGAAGATGCGCCCGAGGAGCGGGTCGAGCTGGGTGTTGGCGCGGTTCACGATCGGCCGCGATCATATCCACGCGAGCGGCCGGCCGAACAAGCAGAGAACGCCCGTGGCGCTCGAAATGCCGCGCGTGGCATCCTCGCCCGTCCGATGATCCATCAGCCGCCGCCGCGCCCCCCCATCCAACAGAGCGTCGTCCGCATGCGCGTCACCTACGCCGAGGTCGACCGCATGGGGCTCCTCCACCACAGCAACCAGCTCCGGTGGTTCGAGCGGGGGCGGGAGGAGTTCTGCCGGCGGCGCGCGGCGGCGTACCGCGAGATGGAGGACGCCGGGCTGCTCGTCGTGGTGGTCGACCTCGCCGTCCAGTACAAGTCCCCGCTGCGCTACGAAGACGTCGCCGACCTCACCGTCAACCTCGTCGAGGTGCGCCACGCCTCCCTCGCCTTCGAGTACGAGCTCCGCCGCGCCGACGGGGAGCTCGCCACCACGGGCCGCACGCGCCACGCCTTCGTCACTCGCGAGGGGCGCGTCACCCGCGTGAGCCCCGAGGTCGCCGACCTCCTCCGCGCCGACGAGTCCATCCACCGCCGCGGCGAGGTCGAATAGCGCGTGACATAGCCTGTCCGCCGGGTGGTTGCCAGCGCGTCGTCCGATGGGCACGATCGCGCTCACCTCACACCGACGGAGAGATGCCATGACCTTCGCCGCCCCGCTCACCCACACCGTTCGCGATCACCACTCGCACCTCGCGGCCTACGCGCCGCGCATCGCCACGCCGGGCGCCACGCTCGCCGCCCTGGAGCGCGCGGTGAGCGTCCGCGGCACTTCCGGTCCGGTGGTGACGGCGGCGATCGTGCTGGCCCACCTCCGCGGCGAGCACGCGCGGGCCGACGTGGGGATGGCGCTGGTCGACGCGCTCCTCGCCGACGCGGCGCCGCGGGCGGCCCTCACCGACGCGCTCTCGATGCTGGGTGCCGCGCGGGGCGTGGCGCTGCTCCGGCGCGCGCTGCGGTGCGTCCGCGACGAGGAGGCCGTCCGCGAGGTCGGCGAGGCGATGGTGGCGCTGGCGTTTCGTGACGCCTCCGACGAGGGTGTGGTCGAGCGGCACCTGTGCGTCGCGACGCTCGCGCGCCACCCCACGCTCTGGACGTACGACGTCCGCTGGCTCGCGGCCCACGGTCTGCCGTGCTCCCGCGACGCGATGGAGCGCGCGCTCGGCGCCGCGGCGTGAACGTGTACGGTAGAGTTCTGGTGCCTCGGTCCGCCGTCGCAACCTGAATGCCCATTCACGCGCGGGATCGGGTAGCATCGCCGACTCGCAGTGACGCTCCCCATCCCGCCGTGGTTGTCTCTCGCCCTCCCGTGGCACCACTCCCCGCCCGCGGAGTCGTGTCGTGCGGCGCGTGTGAGCCCCGACGCCGTCCCCATCCTCGACGCCCCCCCGGTCGCCTCGATGAACGCCGCCGAGCTCATCGCCCTGCGCAGCGGCCGGTACGTCCCCCTCTTCGGCCTCGGCGTCGGTCGCCCTGAGCTCCTCCGCGCGCTCGCCATCGCCCAGCGCACCTTCGGCACCCGCGCCGACGCGCGGGCCTTGGAGCATGCCTCGGTCTTTCTCACGCACCCCGCCCTCGGGGCCGACACCCTCAGCCTGCTGGCCGACGCGGTCACCGAACGGACGGCTCCCACCTGGGCCGCGACGCTCACCCTCGGCCTCGCCGGGGCCGTGGGGGCGGGTGATGTGCTGCGGGCTCAGGTGGCGGGGGCCTTCGCGGGCATCCCCGCGCTCGCGACGGAGGTGAGCCTCGCCCTCGATGTGGGGGGCGGCGACCTCGGCGCGTGGCGCGAGCACTACCAGCGGCTTCGGGTGCTCGACGCGAGCGCTCCCCCGATGCGGGCGGCGAGCGTGGCGCGGCACTGGTTCGACTTCGTGCTTGCGCGGCGCTGGCATGGGCTCGACGAGCTGCGCGCGATGCGGGCGCACGGCGGGCTCGACCCGTCGTCGTCGTGGCTCGCGATCAGCGCCGACTGGCTCGCGGGCGACGACAAGGCCCGCTCGGAGATGACCGACGTGGCCCAGGGAGCCCTCGAACCGCTCCAACAGCTCCCGCGCCTCGTGCAGACCACCGCCCGCGAGATGGTGGAGCTCCTCGCCCACCCGTGGACGGTTCGCTGGGAGCACCTGCGTTGTGCGGCGGCGCGCGACCACGGGGCCTCGTCGATTCGCGCGTGGCTCCACGCCGCCGCGGAGGAGCGCTTCTTCGAAGACACGGCGGGCGAAGCGGGGGGCGGCCACGCGGAGTTCGGCGAGCTGGGCCCCGAGCCGAGCCGGGCGGGTCGGGCGGCTTCGGAGGCGCGGCAACTCGCGGGGGACTTCCTGCTCGACTGGTTTGTCCACGAGCGGGAGGCGCGGGCCGCGGTGGACGACTGGGCGAGGCTCGCGTTGCGCACGTACCACCGACTCCGTGGCGCTTCACTGCTGGAGGTGGCGTTGCGCGGGGCCCGTGAAGACGGCTTCCCCCTCGGCGACGCCGTCGCGTCGGAGGGGGCGCGATGAGGCCCTTCGACCTCGCCGTCGTGACGCTCCAAGAGGCCATCACGGGATGGAACCGCGGCGCCCTCCCGGGCCTCGTCTCGCGGGCCGCGATGCTCTTCGACGAGGCGGGTCGCGGCGACGTTCCTGCGGTGGTCGGTGGCGCGGTGGCGCGCGGCCTCGCGGGCGACGTGGAGGGGGCGCGACGGCGGCTTCTGGAGGCGATCACGCTCGCTCCCGACAGCGCGGGGGCGTACGTGGCCCTCGGGGTGTTTGCGCTGCGTGATCCCGATCCGCTGGCGCGGGCGGGCGAGGCGGCGTGGGCGCTGACGGCGGCGCGCAACCTCGCGCCGGGCGTGGCGTGCATCGAGCGGATGCTGGCGCTGGCGCTCACGTCGGCGGGGGAGTTCATGGCGGCGTTGCAGAGCGCCCGGTACGCGCTGACGCTCGACCCCGACGACGAGGAGGCGCGGCTCTGGTCGGCGCTGTTGCGGCTGTATTTCGGCGGGGACCTGTCGGCGGCGACGGTGCTCATCGAGGGGGCGGAAGAGGCCGAGGGCAGAGGGCGCTCGGCGGCCCAGTGGCTCGGCGCGGCGGCGGGTCAGCACGCGCGGGGCGAGTTTCTCGAAGCGCGGCGGGCCCTCCGGCGGGCGGTGGCGCCGATGAAGATCGGTCACCCGGTGGAGTCGCCGATGGTGGACGGGGCGCGGCGTTGGTACCGGGAGCTCCGGGGCTTCGGGCCGGGGGTGCCGATGACCGGCGACCGCTGGCTGCGGGACGTCGGGGGCGCGCAGAGCGACTACGTGCGCACCCGGGCGGCGCTGACGGCGTTTCGGGAGGCCATCGCGGCCGATCCGTCGCGGGCGAAGCTGGAGCGGGTGTCGCCGCGCGAGGTGGACGGGGCCGTGGGGGCCCTGGAGGCGCGGACGCGGCGGGCGATGCTGGAGTGGGGGGCGCGGCTGATTCTGCGAGGCTTCGCGGAGGCGTACCTCCCGATGGTGGCCTACCTCGAGCCGCCGCCCATCGACGTGCTGGCCGCGATGGACCTCGTGGTCTGCGACGGCTGATCGCTTCGACCAACCGTTGACGTCGGCGCGGCACTGCCACTAAGACCGCCCGCCATGAGCACCCAGAGGACCTTCAACGCCTTCGGCGCCCGCGACACCTTCGACGTCGGCGGTGAGCGCCTCGCGATCTACCGCCTCTCTCACCTGGAGAAGACGGGCGTCGCGAAGAACATCGACCGCCTCCCGTACTCCATCCGCGTGCTCCTGGAGGCCGTCCTGCGCAACTGCGACGGCTTCGAGGTGAGCGAGGAGGACGTCCGCCGCATCGCGACGTGGAACGCCCCCGCCCCCGCGGCCGTGGAGCTCCCGTTCAAGCCCGCCCGCGTGATCCTCCAGGACTTCACCGGCGTCCCGGTGCTCGTTGACATCGCCGCGATGCGTTCGGCCGTGGCCCGCCTCGGCGGCGACCCGAAGCGCATCAACCCGCTCGTCCCCGTCGACCTCGTCATCGACCACTCCGTCCAGGTCGATCACTTCGGCGCCGACAGCTCCCTCTCGCTCAACCTCAAGCTCGAGTTTCACCGCAACCTGGAGCGCTACAAGTTTCTCCGCTGGGGCCAGGGGTCGGTGGACAACTTCAGCGTCGTCCCGCCGGGCATGGGCATCGTCCACCAGGTGAACGTCGAGCGCCTCGCCACCGTCGTCCGCGAGGGCCGCGACCGTGACGGCGCCGTCGCCTACCCCGACACCCTCGTCGGCACCGACTCGCACACCACGATGATCAATGGCCTCGGCGTGGCGGGCTGGGGCGTCGGCGGCATCGAGGCCGAGGCCGTGATGCTCGGCCAGCCGCTCTTCATGCTCACCCCGCAGGTGGTGGGCGTGAAGCTCCACGGCACGCTCCCCGCGGGCGTCACCGCCACCGACCTCACGCTCACCATCACGTCGCTCCTCCGCAAGAAGGGCGTCGTCGACAAGATCGTGGAGTTCTACGGCCCCGCGCTCGACCAGATCTCCGTGACCGACCGGGCCACCATCGCCAACATGGCCCCGGAGTACGGCGCGACGATGGGCTTCTTCCCGGTGGACGCCGCCACGGTGGAGTACCTCCGCCGCACGGGCCGCCCCGACCGCACCGTTCAGCTCGTGGAGCGCTACTCGAAGGAGCAGGGCCTCTTCCGCACCAGCGACTCGCCCGACCCGGTGTACACCGACACGGTCTCCCTCGACCTCTCCACCGTCGAGCCCACCCTCGCCGGCCCGATGCGCCCGCAGGACCGCGTCGCCCTCTCGGCGGTGAAGTCCTCCTTCCGCAAGGCGCTCACCACGCCGAAGAAGGAGCGCGGCTTCGAGCTCTCGGAGGACAAGGTCGGCGCCACGCTCGACGTGACCATGAAGGGTGCGACCACCACGCTCGGTCACGGCGCGGTCACCATCGCGGCCATCACGAGCTGCACCAACACGTCGAACCCGTCGGTTCTCCTCGCCGCGGGCCTGCTCGCGAAGAAGGCCGTGGAGAAGGGGCTCACCGTCCCCGCCCACGTGAAGACGTCGCTGGCGCCCGGCTCGCGCGTGGTGCCGGAGTACCTCCGCGAGGCGGGTGTGCTCGGCGCGATGGAGACCCTCGGCTTCAACGTCGTGGGCTTCGGCTGCACCACCTGCATCGGCAACTCGGGCCCGCTCCCCGAGGAGGTCGCGAAGCCCCTCGCCGGGTCGCCCCTCATCGCCGCGGCGGTCATCTCGGGCAACCGCAACTTCGAGGGCCGCGTGCACCCGCAGGTGAAGGCCAACTACCTCGCCTCGCCGCCCCTCGTCGTGGCCTACGCCATCGCGGGGACGGTCGACCGCGACCTCACCACCGAGCCCCTCGGCACCGGCAAGGACGGTCAGCCGGTGTACCTCAAGGACGTGTGGCCCACCGACGCTGAGGTGGCCCGCGAGGTGGAGCGCTGCATCACCCCGCGCATGTACCAGGACAACTACGCCACCGTGTACGACGGGACGGCGGAGTGGAAGGCGATCCCGACCACCACGGGGGATCTCTACGCCTGGGACGACGCCAGCACGTACATCCAGCACCCGCCCTTCTTCCAGTCGCTCACGCTCGACGTGAAGCCGCTCGCGCCGATTCAGGGCGCGCGCGTCCTCGCGATGGTCGGCGACTCGGTGACCACCGACCACATCTCGCCGGCGGGTGACATCGCCGCGAAGTCTCCTGCGGGCGCGTACCTCGAAGGGCTCGGCGTCCAGAAGGCCGACTTCAACTCGTACGGCTCGCGCCGCGGCAACGACCGGGTGATGGTGCGCGGCACCTTCGCCAACATCCGCCTCAAGAACCTCCTCGTCCCCGGCGTCGAGGGCAACGCGACGGCGCACCTCCCCTCGGGCGAGCAGATGTCGATCTTCGACGCGTCGGCGCGCTACCAGAAGGACGGCGTGTCGCTCGTCGTGCTCGCGGGCAAGGAGTACGGCACGGGCTCGTCGCGCGACTGGGCCGCCAAGGGGACGCTGCTCCTCGGGGTGCGCGCCGTCATCGCGGAGAGCTTCGAGCGCATCCACCGCGCCAACCTCGTGGGGATGGGCGTGCTCCCGCTGGTGTACAAGTCTGGCGAGACGGCCGAGAGCCTCGGGCTGACGGGCCGCGAGTCGTTCACCATCGAGGGGATCGACGACAGCATCCAGGCGCGCCAGGAGCTCACCGTCCGCGCCGTCGCCGACGACGGGACGGAGAAGCGCTTCACCGCCATCGCCCGCCTCGACACCCCCGTCGACGTTCTCTACTACAAGAACGGCGGCATCCTGCAGACCGTGCTCCGCAACCTCGTGCGGAGCTGAGCCCCTTCAGCCCTCCTCGACGGCCCGATCCGGCGGGTCGGAGATCACCATCCCAGGGCTCTTCGAGTTCGCGAGCTCCGGTCGAATCGTCCACCCCGGCTTCATGTAACGCCCCGTCGTCGACGCGCACCAGCGCTCCAGGATCGCCTGGAGCGCCTCGCGGCGGATCGGCTTCGGCAGGAAGTCGTCCATCCCCGCCCTGGCGCAGCTGGTGCGGTCTTCGTCGAGCACGCTGGCGGTGAGCGCGATGATGGGCACCCGCCCGTCGGTCTCCTGCGCGCGGATCTGTCGGGTGGCCTCGAGGCCGTCCATCCCGGGCATCTGCATGTCCATCAGCACGACGGCGTAGGCGATGCGGCGCACGGCCTCGATGGCCTCGCGCCCGTCGGCGGCGACGTCCGAGTCGTACCCGATGGCCCCGAGGAGGGCCCGCGCCACGCGCTGGTTGACCACGTTGTCTTCCACCACCAGCACGCGCGGGCGGTTGGGCACGGCGACGGGGGCGCGCTCCAGCGGCGTGCGGCGCACCGAGGGGATGCCGGGCGCGTACATCGCGAGGGGCGTCATGGGGAGGTGGGCGCGGAGGTCGACGGCGCTCTGCGTGAGCCGGGTTCCTTCGGCCGCGGGGAGGCGAACGGTGAACGCGAAGGTGCTCCCGACGCCGGGCTTGCTGCGCACGGCGATGGCGCCGCCCATGAGCCGGACGAGCTTGTGGCAGATGGCGAGGCCGAGGCCCGTGCCACCGTAGCGCCGCGTGGTGCTCTGGTCGGCCTGGGTGAAGGGGCGGAAGAGCTTCGCGACGGCGTCGTCGGCGATCCCGATGCCCGTGTCGCGCACGGCCACGCGCAGCAGGTCGTCTTTGTACGCGCACACCTCCACGCGCACCGAGCCAGCCTTCGTGAACTTCAGCGCGTTGCCCACGAGGTTGAGCAGCACCTGGCGGAGCCGCCCCGAGTCGCCCATCACCCGCAGGGGGACGCCCTTCTCGACCCGCGCCACCAGCTCCACCTTGCGCCCGCGGGCCTGCTCGGCGAAGAGTCGAAGCCCGTCGGCGAGGGCGTGCTGGAGGTCGAACTCGGCCACCTCCAGTTGCATGCGCCCCGCCTCGATCTTGGAGAAATCGAGGATGTCGTTGATGACCGTGAGCAGCCCGTCGCCCGACGAGCGAACGGTCTCGGCGTACGAGCGCTGCACCGGGTCGAGGGGCGTCTCGAGCAGGAGGCCTGTCATGCCGATGACCGCGTTCATCGGCGTGCGGATCTCGTGGCTCATGGCGGCGAGGAAGTCGGCCTTCGCGCGCTCGGCGGTGCGGGCGGCGTCGCGGGCGGCGGCGAGCTCGCGGTTGGCGGTGCGGAGCTCCTCCATCGCCGCCTCGCGCGCCCGCTCGGCCTCGGCCCGCGCCCGCTCGTGCATCGACGCCAGGGCCGTGAAGGCGACGCTCGCGAGGGCCACCGTGACGAGCGCCCACACGGCGTTGGCCCCCGCGTCGACGCCCCCGTGCAGCGTGAAGAGGGCGGCGACGGCGAGCGTGACGTTGAGCCCCGCCAATGCCCAGGCCGACCCGGCGCCCAGCACGATGCGCGCGACCACGGGGCCGTGAATGGCCCAGAGCATCATGGGGCCGCAGAGGCCGTCGAAGGCCACCGCGCTCGACCACGCCACCGCGACGCCGAGCCCGACGCTCGTGGCGCCCACGGCGCGCAGACGGCCCGTGTGACGCAACACCAGGGGCAGGGCGAGCTGCGTGGTGGCGAGCGCCCCGAGCGCGATGAGCCGAGACGGGGCCACGTTGGTGAGGGCGGCGACCAGCGGGATCGACGAGACCAGGATCACCGACTGGAGCACCGCGTGGAGGACGGTGACGCGGGCGCGGGGACCGAGCGATGGGTCACGACGGATCGCCTCTGGGATCCAAGGGTCGACCACCCCGTCGAGGAAGGATCGTGGCAGGGTGGGGGCGGGGGACGCGCTCATGACACTTGAAGTATCGGCGCGTGGAGAAGCTTTCTGGAGCGGTGTACGAAGGTCGCGCGGAGGCTCAGCGGGCGGCGCGGCGCAGGGCCTCGTCGACGCGGGCGGCGAAGCCCGGGCGGTCGGGCCGGTCGCGCAGCAGTTCGCGGTGGTCGCGGCCGATGACGAGGGTGGTGAACGACGTCACGCCGAAGGGGAGCACCATCCCCGTGCCGTCGACATCGGTGATGAGGTTTCGTCCGACGCCGTGCGCCGCGGCCCACGCCGGGTCGGCGCGGATGTACGCGACGTTGACCACGGGCCAGCGGCCCCAGGTGCCTTCGCGGTCGAGCGCGGTGGCGGCGTCGAAGGCGGTGGCGCAGTCGCCGCAGCCCTGGAGCCACACGTTGACCACCCACGGACCTTCCCCGAGGAGCCGTGGCGTCGCGGCCGCTTCGCCCATCGCCTGATCGGTGCGGCGCTCGACGCCGTGGGTCACCAGCCACCCGAGCGAGAGCGCGGCGGTGACGGCGGCCGTTCGGACCAGCAGCTTCGCGTTGAAGGGGGTGCGCGGCGGGCGGAGGCGCGCCTCGCGGTAGGGGTCGCCCGAGCGGTCGATGTGGGTGTTCACCGTGAGCGGGAGTGTCGCACGACGGGTCGCCCGTGGGGAGTCAGGCGGCGTGCCTTCGCCACCATGCGTCGAAGCAGAACAGCCCGAAGAGCTCGTCGGCCCGGTCGACGTGCCAGCGATCGCCGGGGCCCCGCACCGAGGCGAAGAGGGCCGACACCGCGCCCGCGTCGAGGATGCCCTGGCGCACGGGCTCGGCGTCGAGGAGGGTGCGCTCGCGGTCGATGGTGGCGGCGGCGCGCATCCACGCCTGGATGGGGACGCCGAAGCCCTTCTTGGTGCGCCACGCGAGCTCAGGGCCGAAGCGCCGCTCGACCAGGGTGCGCAGGACGCGCTTCTCGCGCCCCGGGGTGAAGCGGACGCCCTCGGGGATGCGCAGCGCGAGGTCGGCCACGGTG
This sequence comes from Polyangiales bacterium, assembly GCA_044375895.1. Lineage (GTDB taxonomy): Bacteria > Myxococcota_A > Polyangia > Polyangiales > CAISKJ01. The sequence goes on from JBILLV010000033.1 coordinate 43,941, forward strand.
CGCGAGAGAAAGGGGACCCGCACCTCCAGCGCGTGCGCCATGCTGGCCCGGTCGACCTTCACCAGCATGTCGTTGGGGAGGTAGAACTCCATGTCGAAGAGCTGCGACTGCGTCACCGGGGGGACGCCCGCGCACGATCGGACGACGGGGTCGATGAGGGCGAGGCGCTCGTCGCGGCGCTGCCGCCAGGCCGGCGCGAGGACGCCGAGGCGGCGCTCGCGGCCCGGGAGGCGGAGGATCGAGAAGCGGCGCCAGTCGGGGTCGAAGGCGAGGCGTTCGCTCCAGTCGCGGGCGCGGCTGTCGGCGGGCGTGTGGCGGGCGAGGGCGCCGAAGACCGCCCGCGTGAGGAAGGTGGGGACGCGGTCGAGGCGCGAGACCCGGTCGGCGAAGAGGTGGTGTCGGTAGCCAGTGAAGAGCTCGTCACCGCCGTCGCCCGAGAGCGCCACGGTGACCCGCTCGCGGGTGGCCTTGCAGACCGCGTAGGTGGGGAGCATCGACGAGTCGGCGAAGGGCTCGTCGTACCACTCGGCGAGCATCGGGAGGTCGTCGATGGCCGAAGGAGCAATGTCGCGGAAGGTGGCGTCGACCCCGAGGGTGCGGGCCACCTGCTCGGCGTAGGGGCGCTCGCTGAAGTCCTTCTCCCCGAAGGCGATGGTGAAGGTCTTGAGGTGCTCGCCCGCGGTGGCCCGCGACGCGGCGAGCGTCACCAGCGACGAGTCGATGCCGCCCGAAAGAAACGCGCCGAGGGGGACGTCAGCCACCATCTGGTCGCGCACCGAACGATCGAGCGTGTCGGAGACCTCGTCGGCCCAGGCGTCGAGCGTGCGACCGCCGACGGGGCGGTACTCGGGGCGCCAGTAGCGCCGGGTGGAGGTTCGCCAGGTGTCGAGGTCGAGCTCCCAGACGTGGGCGGGCGGGAGCTTGGTGACGCCGCGCCAGATGGTGCGCGGCGCGGGGATCCACGAGAGGTCGAAGAAGTCGTTGAGGGCCTCGCGGTCGATTTCGCGGCGGACGGTCTGGCTCGCGAGGAGGGGCTTGAGCTCGGAGCCGAAGACGAGGCGCTCGTCGTCGAAGGCGACGTAGAGGGGCTTGATGCCGAAGGGGTCGCGGGCCAGCACCACGCGCCGCTTGCGCGCGTCCCAGATCGCGAAGGCGAACATCCCGTCGAGCCGGTCGACCATGGCGGGGCCGAGGTCTTCGTAGAGGTGGATGAGCACCTCGGTGTCGGTGTTCGAACGGAAGGTGTGGCGCCCCTCCAGCTCGCGCCGCAGCGCGCGGAAGTTGTACACCTCGCCGTTGAAGGCGATCCAGACGGAGCCGTCCTCGTTGGCCATGGGCTGGTGGCCCGCGGGGGAGAGGTCGAGGACGGAGAGACGTCGGTGCGCGAGCCCGACGGCGCCGTCGACGTAGACGCCCGCGTCGTCGGGGCCGCGGTGGCGGATGGTGTCGGCCATCGCGCGGAGGAGGTCGGCGGGGGCGTGACGGCGAGGGTCACGAAAGACGAGGCCGGTGATGCCACACATGCGGTTGAGGAGGTGGCGCGTAGCGGACGGAGCGACGCGGCGTCAACCGTGATGCGCGGGGGCGCCGCGCCCATTCACGCGGGTCAGCCGACCGAGGCGAGGGCGGAGGGGCGGGAGGGGCGCGACGGACGTCTCACGGCCTGCGCAGCCGGGAAACGAAACGACAGGTACGCCGACACCCCCAGGACGGCGAAGGCGATGCTGGCGACCCACGCCGTCCCTGAGAACGTCGTGTGGAGGGAGGAGGCCTCGACGGCGCGACCGAAGACGGGCGACACCGCGGCGAAGAGCAGACGGCGGCCCATGCCCTCCACCGACAGCAGCGTGGCGCGGTCGCGCGGGCCGTCGATGAGGCGGTTCATGAGCGAGCGCATGAGCGGGGAGAAGAGGCCGAAGGAGCTGGCGAGGAGCACCATCACCACGGCGCAGGGGACGGCGCGGTCTTCGCCCATCAGCGCATAGGCGCCGACGAGGGCCACCGCGAGGCCGAGCGCGAGGTAGCGGCCGCGCACCCGCGAGAGGATCGTCCCCGACGCGCCAGCGATGATGGCCCCGCCGATCTCCTTGGCGGCCGCGAGGAGCCCGAGGGAGAGGGCGGTGCGCTCGAGCCACGCGCCGTGGAGGTGCGCCTGGAGGTGCGGCTGATCGGCGAAGAGCGACAGGCGGAGCAGCACGAAGGACACGGCCCCGAAGGACACCACCGCGAGCAGCCGGCCGTCGTCGCGGAGCGTGGTGAAGGCGCGGCGGAGCTGGTCGGCGAGGTCACCCTCGTGACGGACGCGAGCCTCGGGGAGCGCCATCGCGATGACCCCCGCGATGGACGTGAGCACGGCCGTCAGCACGAACACGCTCGCCGGGTGCACGTACTGGTACAGCGCCATCCCGATGAGCACCGCGCCGAGGTTGCCGAGGCCCTTCGCCGCCGTGCTCCAGCCCTCCAGGCGGGTGTACGTCTGCGACTGCTGCGTGGCCGAGAGGTGGTCGTAGAGGTAGGCGCTGTCGGCCCCCGACGCGAGCGCCATGGAGAGGGCGCAGAGGACGTTGGCCGCGGCGAAGACCCAGAAGCTGCTGCCGAAGACGAAGAGGGAGCACGCCAGGGCCATCACGAAGCCCGCGGCGCTCATCGAGACGCGGCGGCCGTAGCGGTCGGCGAGCACCCCCGTCGGCACCTCGAAGGCCACCGCCGAGAGCGAGAACACCACGTTGAGGTCGAACACCTCCGCGAAGCTCAAGCCCCGCCACTGGAGGTAGATCACCTGGAACGGTGCAAACGCCCACGTCAACGCCAGGGAGCGGTAGACGAAATACGTCAGAAGGGGGCGTCGCTGGAGCCTATCCCACATCACCTTTGCATCCTACGGGGCACCGCCTCGGAGCCATAGTTTCTGACGGTTTCGCCACGGGATGTAGATCGGTACCACGGGGGCGGGGCTTGAGGGGAGTTCCTGCGCGCTTCGGTCAGCGGGGGAGGGCCGTGGGGGCGCCCGTGCGGGGGATGCGCCACGCGCGGTCGACGGCGAGGTCGGGCGACTCGGTGGTCATCCCATCGGGCCAGCGGACGGACACACGCACCGCGCCCGCGGACGCGCCGAGCCCGACGTGCAGGAGGCCCGACGTCTGCGTCCCCCAGGTCGCTCCGCCGCCCTCCACCTCGCGGATGCGGGTGACGTTGTTCGCGTCGCGGACGGTGACGCGCGCGCCGATCGCGGCGGTGTTGCCCGTCGGGGCGGCGAGGCGGAGCTCGATCCAGTGGTTGCTGTTGCGGAGGTCGTTGCGGTGGAGCGTCCAGTTGCCCGACGGGGCGGTGACGAGGTCGAGGTCGCCGTCGCGGTCGACGTCGAGCCAGAGGGCGCGGCCGTTGAGCTCGGTGGCCGTCCCCGCGAGCCAGGTCACGTCGCTGAAGCGATGGTCGCTCTCCTGCCGGTACAG
>JBILLV010000239.1:0-14031 GCA_044375895.1 Polyangiales bacterium
TGACGCGCTTGAAGTGGTCGATGTCCGCGAGGAGGACGCCGTAGCTCCGCCCGGTGCGGCGGGAGGTCCCGTGGGCGTGCACGATGGCGTCTTCGAAGCTGCGGCGGTTGCCCACGTCGAGCAGCGGATCGGTGGTGGCGATGCGGGTGAGCTCGGAGTTGGCGCGGGCGAGCTCGGCGTTCTTCGAAGCGAGCTCGTCTTGGAGGGCGAGGAGGCGCCGCGCGACGATGAGCCGGGCCCGCAGCACGGCCGGGTCGAAGGGCTTGGAGACGTAGTCGTCGGCGCCGGCGTTGAGGCCCTCGACGATGTGCGACGAGGTGCCGTGCGAGGTGAGCATGATGACGTAGGCGTACGGGCCCTCCCACTCGCGCACCCGGGCGCAGAGGCTCGGGCCGTCGAGCCGCGGCATCTCCCAATCGGAGAGGACGAGGCGAAACTCACCCGTCTGGAAGGCCTCCCAGGCGGCCGCTCCGTCTGCGACGGCGTCGACCTCGTAGCCCCAGGATTCCAGGGTGCGGGTGAGGAGGAGGCGGGTGGTGCGGTCGTCGTCCGCGAGCAGGATTCTCATCGTCGCTCCAATCAATCAGTCTCAGGAACGGCGGCTACCCCCGCCCCCTGTAGCCCGCTCTGACCGAGCGCCGCGCTTGCGGGCCGCGGTCACTCTGCGGTAGTGACCGATTTCGCAGTCATGGATCACCCCTCGCACCACGACGCCCCCCTCCAGTTCGAGACCTCTCCGACGCGCTACCGTCACTGGCGCCTGGAGTTTCCCGCCGTTCCGGGCCTCGCGCCGGGCTCGGTGGCGCGCGTCGTGATGGACGTGGTGGAGGAGGGAGGCCACCGGCCGGGCTATGTCCTGAAGCTCAACTCCTACGACATCGGGGTCGACGTCGAGCTGGCCGACGCCATCCAGCGCATCCGCTTCGAACACCCCGCCGTCCGCGCGGTGGTCGTCACCAGCGGGAAAGATCGCATCTTCTGCTCGGGCGCCAACATCTACATGCTGGGCAGCTCGTCGCACCCCTTCAAGGTCAACTTCTGCAAGTACACCAACGAGACGCGCCTCTACCTGGAAGACCTCTCTTCCTGGTCGGGCATCCCCGTCCTCGCCGCCCTCAACGGGACGGCCTCGGGCGGCGGCTACGAGCTCGCCCTCGCGTGCGACGAGGTGATCCTGCAGGACGACGGCAACAGCGCCGTGAGCCTCCCCGAGGTTCCCCTCCTGGCCGTGCTCCCTGGGACGGGCGGCCTCACCCGCGTGGTCGACAAGCGCAAGGTGCGGCGCGATCTGGCCGACGTGTTCTCGACCCTCGCCGAGGGGGTGCGCGGCAAGCGGGCCATCGAGTGGCGCCTCGTCGACGAGGTCGCGTCCCGCAGCCGCTTCGACGCCGTCGTGCAGGCGCGGGTCGGCAAGATGGCCGCCCGCGCCGCCCGCACCGCCGCCGGGGAGGGCTTCGCGCTGCCGCCGCTCACCGCGAAGCGCGAGGAGCACCGCACCGAGTACAGCTTCGTGACCGTGGCCATCGACAGCGCGCGGCGCCTCGCCGACGTGACCGTGCGCGCGCCGAGCGTCGCCCCGCCCGAGACGCCCGAAGCCCTCCACGCGGCGGGCGCGGGCCAGTGGCTGGTGGCGGCGTGGCGCGAGCTCGACGACGCGCTGCTGCACCTCCGCTTCAACCGACTCGACGTGGGGCTCATCACGCTTCGTACGGCGGGCGACCCGGAGGCGGTGCGCGCGCACGACCGGGCGCTCCTGCGGATGAGCGACGCGGGCGACTGGCTCGCCCGCGAGGTGCTCGGGCTCCAGCGGCGCGTGCTCAAGCGCCTCGACCTCACCGCCAAGAGCCTCTTCGCCCTGGTCGAGCCGGGCAGCGCCTTCGCGGGTTCGCTCCTCGAGCTCGCCCTCGCCGCCGACCGCACCTTCATGCGCGACGAGGACGGGGTGACGGTGGGGCTCTCGCCGATGAATTTCGGCCCCTTCCCGATGTCCAACGGGCTCACGCGCCTCGCCACGCGCTTCCTCTACGACCCGTCGCTGGTGGAGAAGCTCCGCGCAAGCTCTGACCTGCTCGACGCGGCCGACGCGATGAAGGCGGGCCTTGTCACGTACGCGCCCGACCCCATCGATTGGGACGATGAGGTGCGCGTCGCCGTCGAAGAGCGCACGGCCATGTCGCCCGACGCGATGACTGGCATGGAGGCCAACCTCCGCTTCGCCGGCCCCGAGACGATGGAGACCAAGATCTTCGGCCGCCTCTCCGCGTGGCAGAACTGGATCTTCCAGCGCCCCAACGCGGTGGGCGCGCGCGGGGCCCTGACGATGTACGGCCAGCCTGAGCGCCCCGTCTTCGACTATCGCCGCACCTGAGCGACCCGCCCCGTCATCCCAGCAGAGACCGTCGCACTTCTTCACGCCGAGGAGGCACAGACCCGCATGTCGAGCGTCGTCAACGACACCAAGATCCCGAACAACGTCGACCTCTCGTCGGACAAGCGGCTCCAGCGGGCCCTCGAGGAGTGGCAGCCCAACTTCATCAAGTGGTGGATGGAGATGGGGCCGGAGGGCTTCCAGGCCGACCAGGTGTTTCTCCGCACGGCCGTGTCGGTGGATCACGAGGGCTGGGCGCACTTCGACTACGTGAAGATGCCCGACTACCGCTGGGGCATCTTCCTCACCGATCAGGTGGCCGAGCGCACCATCGGCTTCGGTGACGAGTTCGGCAAGCCCGCGTGGCAGCAGGTGCCGGGCGAGCACCGCAACGCGCTCCGTCGGCTGATCGTGACGCAGGGCGACACCGAGCCCGCGTCGGTGGAGCAGCAGCGCCTCCTCGGGCAGACGGCGCCCTCGCTCTACGACCTCCGCAACCTCTTCCAGGTGAACGTCGAGGAGGGCCGTCACCTCTGGGCGATGGTGTACCTGCTCCACACGTACTTCGGGCGCGACGGGCGCGAGGAGGCCGACGGGCTCCTGGAGCGGCGCTCGGGCGACCCGGACAAGCCCCGCATCCTGTCGACCTTCAACGAGCCGTGCACCGAGTGGCTGTCGTTCTTCATGTTCACGTTCTTCACCGACCGTGACGGGAAGTACCAGCTCCTCGCGCTGGCCGAGAGCGCCTTCGACCCGCTCGCCCGCACGACGCGCTTCATGCTGACGGAGGAGGCGCATCACATGTTCGTCGGGGAGACGGGCGTGCTGCGGGTGGTGCAGCGCTCGTGCGAGCTGACGAAGCTCGACCCCCACGGCGACGCGCGCAAGCAGGGCGGCATCGACCTCGCGACGCTCCAGAAGTACCTGAATTTCTGGTTCTCCAGCTCGCTCGACCTGTTCGGCGGCGAGGTGTCGTCCAACGCGGCGTCGTTCTTCGCCACCGGGCTCAAGGGGCGCGCGAAGGAGGAGCAGTACGAAGACCACCTCGCCCTCACCGGCACCAAGGTGATCCCGCACGTGAAGGACGGCCGCGTCGTCGACGAGAGCGTCGCGCTCCGCACCGCGATGAACGAGGTGCTCCGCGACGACTACGTCACCGACTGCCAGCGCGGCGTCGACAAGTGGAACCGCGCCATCGCCGAGTCAGGCCTCGACGTGGTGCTCACGCTCCCGAGCCGCCGCTTCAACCGCACGCAGGGGCTCTACGGCGGGCTCCGCTTCAACCCCGCGGGCGACCTCATCACCGAGGCCGAGTGGGCGGCCCAGAAGTCGCAGTGGCTCCCCAGCGACGCCGACCGCGCGTACGTGGCCAGCCTCATGACGAAGCCCGTCTACGAGCCCGGCCAGATGGCCCACTGGATCGCCCCGCCCAAGCAGGGCATCAAGGGCCGCCCGGTCGACTTCGTGTACGTTCGCCACGACCCGGCCTGATCTCGTAGTCTCCCGCGCGCATGTTCGCGCACCTCTCCATCGGCTCCACCAACTTCGAAGAGACCCTCCTACGACGCGACGGCGCGTGGACGGTGCTGCATCGCCACGCGGCGCCGTCCTCCGACGCGACGCGCTGGCTCCACGGCGCGCGCGGTCCGCATCGCCCCGCCGCCGCCGAGGCCTTCGATGGCGCGCTCACGCGGCGCACGTTTCCTTTCGACGCGTTGCCGGACGGCGGCGATGCGGTGATGGGGCGCCTGCCGCTGCTGGTCGGCGAAGGGGTGACGGTGTCGTGCCTGCGCGCCGACAGCGCCAGCGAGACGGTGACCTTCACGGACTTCGACGGCGACCAGGTGGTGTGCGTGATCGAGGGCGGCGCCACGCTCGACACCCCGTGTGGGACGCTCCGCGCCAACCCCGCCGAGCACGTGTGGATCCCGCGGGGCATGGCGCACCGCTGGCGCGTCGACAAGCTCGGCCTGCGCGCGCTGGTGCTGGAGTTTGTCGGCGAGCTCTCCCTGCCGCCCGGGAGCGTGAACCGCTGGGGGCAACTGGGGCCGAGCGCGCCGTTTCAACACCGGGAGCTCCATCGCCCGGGCTGGTTCGCGCGGCCGCACGGGGCGCCCGAGGGGGTGGCGTGCGTGATGCGTCGCGGCGGCGTCGCGCGGGAGGCCGTGGTGACCGTCGACCCGCTCGCGACGACGGGCTGGGACGGCGCGGTGTACCCCGTGAGCGTGGCGTGGGAGGTGCCGCTGGCCCGCGCGAAGGAGGCGGTGTTGTTCGAAGGCGAACGATCGACGCTGCGCACGCGCATCAGCGCCGCGCCGGAGGTGGCGGCGACGGCGCCGGGCGATCGGGTGACGCTCGCGCTCGACGAGGAGGGGGCCGCGGTGGTGGTGTGGGAGCCCGCGGGGGTGGCGGCCGTGCCCGCGGGGCCGCCGGGGGGCATCGTGGTGCAGCTCACGACCACCGACCCGCTGGCGCTCACGGCGAACGGGGCGGCGTTGGCGCACGGATCCACGCACGGATTTACGGGCGCGTCGGGGTGATGGTAGAGTCCGCCATCGCTCCTGATCGGGGATCGTCTAATGGCAGGACGCGGGTTTTTGGTACCCGCTATGGGGGTTCGAATCCCTCTCCCCGAACCAACGAATCGGCCTGAAAAGGAGCCGCCACGGGTGGCTCCTCAGGCGTTGGGGGAGCGATCGGGGCGCTACACGACGTCGGCGACGGGGGGCGGACGCTTGCCCGGGCCAAGGCCCAGCTCGCCCTTCTTCACTTCGTAACACGGCTTGCAGAACGCCGGCCGATCGGGGCCCGGCTCGAAGGGCACCACCGCCGCCGCGCCGCACTCCTTGCAGGTCGTTTCGAACTTCGGCCGCTCGTTGCGGCGCTCCCGACGCGACGGTCCGCGCTCGCCTGCCGCCGCCGCGAGCGCTCCCTCGGCGCGCGGCGCGGGGCGACCATTGCCGCCGCCCTGACCCTGGCCCGGACGCCGCGACTTCGCGAGCTCCTCACGGAACGCGGGGCTGCGGTACGCGCCCGGATCGGTGCCCGCGTAGTCACGGCGACGGCCGCCCATCCCGCGCGGGTTGCGGACGCCGTGGTTGGTGAGCGGCGTGGAGGCGAGGCCGGGGCCCGGGGCGACGTTGCCGATGTTGTCCTCGTCGTCGTCCTTGGGGAGCCCCTCGTAGTCGATGCGGTACGGGTTGTGTGTCACGTCCTGGAAGCCGGGGCTCCGGTAGGCGTTCGGGTCCTCGTACGAGGCGAGCGCGGGCGGTTGGGGGGCGGCGTTGCGGCGCGCGTCCGGCTGCGGCCCGCGCGGCGCGGGCTTCCTGTTGTCGCGATCCCGTCGATCCATGCGATGTGTGGCTCCGTTGGAGGATTTCGATGCCGCGCGCTCGGTGGGCGTCACCGCCCGTTGAGGCGCTCTCGCGCAGCGGTGCGGTACACCCACACGCGAGACTGCGCAGACCTGAAAGCGGCGCGGACCCTACGGGCGCCCACGGGGGGTGTCAAGGTCACGCGCGGCGCCGTCACCGCCCGCAGGCGTCGCGCACGCCGCCCTGGCAGGCCACCTGAAAATACACCCGCGCCCGCTCGCGCGACGGCGGCACGTCCGAGGGTGGGGCGGACAGCAGTCGCGCGAGGCTGTGGCACGCGGCGAAGTCGTCCGCGACGCACGCCCGCTCGAAGAGCGCCGCGGCTCGCGGGCCGCTCACCGGCACCGACTCGCCGCGCAGGTAGGCGCCCGCCAGCAGCGTGCAGCCCGTCCCGTTGCCGCTGTCGCAGGCGCGCTGGTAGAGGGCCACCGCGCCGGCGCCGTTCTGCGCGTCGTGACGTCGCTGACCGAGCGCCACGCACGCCTCGGTCTCGCCCGCGTCGCAGGCCGATTGGAGCAGGCTCGTCCCGCGGGCCTCGTCGTGTTGCGGGCCGTCGCGCAGCATCAGGTCGCCGAGGCGCTCGCACCCGCGCTGCTCGCCCGCGGCGCACACGCGACGGTACTGCTCCAGCGCGTGGGCGGGGTTGGGCGGGCCGCCGAGGCCGTCGCGCAGGAGGTCGCCGAGGGCGACGCAGCGGCCGAGGTCGCCCTGGCCGCAAGGCTCCACGAAGGCCGTCCGCGCGCGGGCGTAGAGGGCCACGGCGCGCTCGGGGTCGGCCGCGACGCCGCGCCCCTCGCGGTAGGTGTCGCCGAGGGTGACGCACACCTCCGAGTCGCCCCCTTCGCACGCTCGCTCGCGCAGCGCCGACGCGCGCTGCAGGTCGACCGCCACGCCCTGCCCCTGCTCGTACATCGCCGCGAGCGACGCGCACCCCGAGCCGCCGCGTCGGTCGCAGCGCTCGCCGTACAGGTCGCTCACCCAGCGGTAGAGCCCCGTCGCGCCGGGGACGTCCGCGGGGCCGCCGCGCCCGGCGGCGAGGAGGTCGGCGAGCCCCAGGCACGCGGCCGCGCGGCGGTTGGTGCACTCGGGGCGCCACGCGTCGCGCGCGCGCCGGTCGAAGTCCAGCGCGCGGGCGGCGTCGGGGGAGGCGCCGCGGCCCTGGGCGTAGCGGTCGCCGAGGATGCGGCAGGCCTCGCCGATGTTGCCGAGGCAGGCCCGTTCGAGCAGGGGGAGGGCGCGCACCGGGTCGATCGCCACGCCGAGGCCGCGGAGGTGCGTGAGCCCGAGCTCCATGCAGCCCTCCGCGCTGTGGTCGCGGCACGCTTGTGTGAGGAGCTGAACGGACTGCGGCCGCTGCGTCACCGCCCCGAGGCCCTGGCGCAGCGCGACGGCGAGGCGCACGCACCCCTCCACCACGTGGCCGTCGCAGGCCTTCTGGTAGAGCCGCACCGCGCGCACCCGGTCGCGCGCGATGCCGCGCCCGTCGGCGAGGAGTCGGCCGAGCGACGCGCAGGCCGCGAGCTGACCGCCGTCACACGCCCGCTCATAAGCGCTGGCGGCGCGGGCGACGTCCCGCCCGCGACCCCGCGCGAGCGAGTCGCCCAGGCGCGCGCAGCCCGCGGCGTCGTGGAGCGTGCAGGCTCGTTCGAAGAGGCGAGCGGCGCGCGCGGGGTCGGCCGTGACGCCCTGGCCGGCGGCGAAGCGTTCGCCCTCCGCGCGGCAGAGCGAGGCGGCTCCCTCGTCGCAGGTCGTGGGAGGGCGGAGGCGGTGCCACGCGAACACCGCGGCGAACATGACCGTGGCCACGAGGAGCGACACCACGAGGGCGGCGACGCGGCCGCGGCGGCGCGGGGGTGGGGTGGCGGGCGCGGGTAGCTCGACGCCGAGACCCGGGCGCGTCGCGGCCACCGGATCGACGGCGACGCGCGGGGGTGGTGGCGGCGCCGACGACGCGCCGAAGAACGGGCCCGAGAGTGGCGCCGAGCTCGACGCCTGCGCCCAGCCGAAGAGTCGGCCGAGCGCCTCGCAGGCCTGCGCGCCGTCGGCGAAGCGCTGCTCGGGTTCGCGCACCACGCAGCGGGCAAACCACGCGTCGAAGCCGTGGGGGAGGAGGTGCCCCACCTGCTGCTCCGCGGCGCGCACGGAGGCCAGTGGGAGCGCCTCGATGGTGACCTCCACGAGGAGCGCCGTGAGGTTGATGGCCTCGGCGTTGGCGGCCTTCCAGAAGTACCTCCCGGTGAGGAGGTGATACGCGAGGAGCCCGAGGGGCCACACGTCCGTGCAAGGGCTCAGGGGAGCGCCGGTCTGCGCCTGCTCGGGGGCGAGCCAGAGAGGTGAGCCGAGCGCGCGGGTGGTGGAGACCGGCACGGCGCTCTGGGCCACGAGGCGGGCGATGCCGAAGTCGAGCACCTTCAACAGGAAGGGGACGCCGCGGATGTTCGAGCGGGCGAGGAAGACGTTCTCGGGCTTGAGGTCGCGGTGGATGACGCCCGCGCGGTGGGCCGCCCCGAGGGCCTCGCCGAGCTGTTCGAACACCGCCCGCACGTGCTCGGGGGCGAGGGTCTTGTTGCGCTCGACGAGGGTGGAGAGGTCTTCGCCGTCGAGCAGCTCCATCGCGAGCCACGGGAGCCCGGTGAACTCGTCGACGCCCGCCGCCACCACGTCGACGATCTGCGCGCTGCCGATCATCGACCCGACGCGGGCCTCCTGCGTAAACTGCTCGCGCAGCCGCGGGTCGGAGACGATCTCGGGCAGCAGCACCTTGAGCGCCCGCAGCTTGCCGGTGCTGAGCTGCTCGGCGACGTACACCGTCCCCATGCCCCCCTCGGCGAGCACGCGCTGCACACGAAACTGCCGCGCGAACACGGCCCCGAGCTCCACCCGTTGTGCAACGGTCATCGACGCGAGACCCCGCGGATACCGCGCGACGATCCAGACACCTCTTCCATCGCGAAAAGGAGACCCCGAGGGGGTGGCGGTGTCAAGGCGCGTGCGGGCGGTCGCGGCGGTTCGTGCGCGGTCGATCGCCCCGTGTGTGATAGAGCTCCCGGGCGATGATCCCCCTCGCCGATCCCGCGCGCGAACACGCCCGCTACCAGACCGAGATCGAGGCCGCCGCGCTGCGCGTGCTCCGCTCGGGTCACTACATCCTCGGCCCCGAGGTCGATTCCTTCGAACGGGCCTTCGGGTCGTACAGCGGCGCGAAGCACGTCCTCGGCGTCTCCAACGGGAGCGACGCCATCGTGGTCGCGCTCCAGGCCCTCGGCGTGGGCCCCGGCGACGAGGTGCTCACCACCGCGTTCAGCTACTTCGCGACCGCGAGCGTGATCACCCGCGTGGGCGCGACGCCGGTGTTCATCGACATCGACCCTGCCACCTTCAACCTCGACCCCGCGCGCGTCGAGGGCAAGCTCACGCCGCGCACGAAGGCGATCCTCGCCGTCCACCTCTTCGGCCGCGCTGCTGAGACCGACGTGCTCGCGGAGATCGCCGCGCGCCGTGGCGTCCACCTCGTGGAAGACGTCGCGCAGGCCGCGGGCGCCGAGCGAAAGGGGCGGCGCACCGGGTCGACGGGCGTCATCGGGTGCTTCTCGTTCTTCCCCGCGAAGCCCCTCGGGTGCGACGGGGATGGCGGCGCGTGCGTCACCGACGACGACGACCTCGCGCTCCGCATGCGCCAGGTGCGCGTCACGGGCGCCACTTCGAAGAACGTCCACGACCTCCCCGGCGGCAACTACCGCCTCGACCCGCTCCAGGCCGCGATCCTCGGCGCGAAGCTCCCGCACTACGAGGGCCGCATCGCGCGGCGCCGCGCCAACGCCGAGTCGCTGCGCCAGGGGCTGCACGACGTGTCGTCGCAGCTCGTGCTCCCCACCGACGACCGCGACGGGCGCCACGTCTACGCGCAGTTTACGGTGCGGCACCCGCGGCGCGACGCGCTCAAGGTGGCGCTGGAGGCGCGGGGCGTCGGCGCGGAGGTGTACTACCCCCGCCCGATGCCGCTGCAGAAGGTGCTCGCATCGCTCGGGCACCGGGCCGGGGATTTCCCCCACGCCGAGCGGGCCGCCGCCGAGGTGCTGTCGATCCCGACGCACAGCGAGCTCGACGACCACGAGGTGGTGCGGGTGGTGGAGGCGATGCGCGAGGCCGTCGCCGAGGTGGAGGCGCTCGGCTGAGCGAGGTGCGCCGGTGGCGATCATCACGGTCCGCGCGGTCTCCTACGGGGTGATGGCCGACTACCTCGCGGGCAACCCGCTCAACCCCTGCGCGCTCGCGGCCTCGGCGCACGAGCGCGTCTGGATCATCGGCATCACCAACGCCCCCGCGTGCCCGCTCAACGCCTTCGAGGGCTGGGACGACGGGCCCGTGCCCCTCGTGACCGACGGCGACGATCGCCTCGCGCTCTCCTTCGACGACATCGAGGCGCGCGACGATCGTCCCCGCGACGCGCGCTTCGTGTACTTCGACGAGGCGATGGCCGCGCGCGTGTGCGGGTTTGTCCGACTGGCGCATGACGACCACCCCACCCGGCCCGACCTGCTGCTCGTCCACTGCCACGCGGGCGTCTCGCGCAGCGGCGCGGTCGCCGACTTCGCCCGCGCGGTCACCGGGACGGACTACGACGCCTTTCGCCGGGCCAACCCGCAGGTGGTGCCCAACGCCTTCGTGCGGCGGCTGCTCCTCGCCGCGTGGGAAGGCGCGGGCGGGACAACATCGCATCTCGCTTGAAGCGCCGCGCGGAGTTGGGATAGAGGGCGCCCGAGGTCTGCGATCAGGAGGCAATGGACGTGAACAAGTGCATGACGGCGCTCGCCGTACTTCTTATGGGCTCGATGGCGTGCAACTCCAGCAACGGCGGCGGCTTCACGTCCGACGACGCGGCGGCCGATGTGGCGACCGGCGGCGGCGATGCGATGACGGGCGGCGACGCCAGCCAGCCCCCGGCCGACCGCCCCTCGGGGACCGACAGCGCGACGGCCGATCGCCCCGCGACGACCGATCGCCCCGCGACGACCGACACGGGCGGCGGGACGCCCGGCGGCACCTGCGGGACGGCCACGGTGCAGGCCCTCTGCACGTGCGGGATGGACGCCACCTGCCAGACCAACGCCGTCAACCGCAACATGGCCTGCGCGCAGTGCGTCGGTCAGGCGCAGATCACGTGCTGTCCGATGCAGGGGATGCGCCTGCAGATGTGCATTCAGGACAACATGTGCGCTGACCAGGCGTGTGTGACCACCAACTGCATGGCTCGCGTCAACGAGCTCCAGACGTGCTTCATGACGGCGCAGCAGAGCAACATGACCTGCCAGGGGGCGCTGGCCGGGTGCTTCGGGGAGTTCCCCATCATGTGCGCTGGGATGTGAGCGCGCCGCGTTTGCCGGACGGGGTGTGTGCCCCGACGTCAGAACGGCAGATGGACGTCCTGCTGCGAGCGAAAGCCGTAGCCCACGGATAGCCCGAAGAATCCCTCCCCCGGACGAATGAAGCGCACGTCGTACTCGGCCGCGAGCCCGATGGTGAGCACCGTCTGCTCGCGCGTGCTGGTGCTCGTCCCGAGGTACGAGGGCGTGCGCGTCGGCGTGGCGCAACCATCCACGCAGATGCCGATGCCGCCGGTGAGGTAGGGGGAGAAGGCGCTCACGTACGGCGTGGCGTCGATCACGTCGACCTGAAGCACGTGGGCGCCGAGGTGGCCCCACACGAGCGGACCGCCAGACTCGGCGCCGCCCGCGAGGAAGACGCCCGTACCCAGCGCGGCGGAGATCACGTCGGGGGTAAACTTCGTCCGCACCGCCGCCTCGATGCCGAGGCCGCCACCCCCCGTGCCGTAGCTCCCCTCCACCGCGCCGCCGATCGTGCCCGACGTGCCCACGATGGCGCTGGCCTGCGCCTGCGCGAAGGTCGTCGCGCACCCGCCGAGCGACGCGGCAAGCGCGCCCAGGACGCACGCGTGGCGTCGCCTCATCGTTGCACCGCGGGGACCCAGAACGTGTCTCTCCCGCCCACCTCCGCGCACTCCACCGGGTTGCCCAGTGGGTCGCTCGTCTTGCGATACACCTGGAGCACGCGGTCGTAGTCGAGGTCGGTGTCGATCGCGAGGCGGAGCGTGGCCTGGAGCTCGGCGTGGACGCGCGTCACCTCGTCGGCCGCGAGCGTGTTGGCCGGGCGCTCGGGCGCGATCCGCGCGCGGTAGAGGCACTCGCACGCGTACATGTTGCCGATGCCCGCCTGCTTCTTCTGATCGAGCAGCAGGGCCTTGATCGCGGTGCGCGTCTTCGCGGCGCTGCGGGCGAGGTCGTCCGCCGACCACTCGGTGGTGAACGCGGGGTCGGTCTCGGACGTCACCAACACCTCCGGGCCGAGGTCGAGGAGCTCGGGGACGTCGCCGCTCGCCACGCCAGGAAAACAGTGAACCTTGCCCTTGTACTCGGGCTCGTGGAAGTTCACGCGGCCGCGGGTGGTGTCCATCCAGAAGTTGACCGACTTCGGCGTGGGGGGCTCCTTGTGGTGCTTGTAGTGGGAGACGAAATCCTCGCCGGCCACCGACCAGCGCCCCTTGAACATCAGGTGCGACAGGAGCGTGCCCGTGGAGAGGTGCATCACCACGTGCTTGCCGCGCTGGGTGACGTCCGTGAGCGAGGCGCCTTCGAAGAATCCCCGGAGGATGGCGTCCTTCGCGGGGTTGTCCTTGAGCGCGGGGAAGTGCCCGCCGGTGTGGCCCGAGGCGCTCACCACGGCGCCGCGCACGCGCTCGCGGAGCCATCGGACCTGCTTGTTCACTTCGGCGAATTCGGGCATCGGAGGTCTCTCTCGGTGTATGGGGCGTAAGGGGGTCTCAGGTCTCGACGCGGAGGCCCTGGAGCCACCGGGCGCGTCGTTGGAGTTCGTCGTCGGCGTAGAGTCCGGGGGCCTCGTCGAGGCGGGCCTCGCGGGTGACGCCCGTGCGCGCGTCGAGCACGCCGAGCACGAGCACCCCGTTGGCGCGCACGTCCAGCCGAACCTCGACGCGGGCGCCGTCGGGGAGGTCGTCGTCGAAGGCGATCTGGTAGACGCCCACGCGCGTCGCCTCGCGCTCCGAGCGGCCTTCGAAGACCTCCACCGGGAGCACGCTGCCGCCCCCGCGCATCGCGAAGTACGAGCGCCCGATGAAGGGCGTCGGGGTGCCCGCGGGGACGAGCGGGTGGAGCACCGCGCGGCGCCCGTCGGGCTGCGTGGCGTCGGGGACAAACGCGCGGATGGAGAAGGTGTCGGGCACCACGCCGCTCACCGCCACGGCGGGGCGGTGCTCGGACTCGCCGAGCGACGCGCCGTAGAGCGCAGCCCCCGCGGCCACGATGGTGAGCGGGTTGAGCGGGTGCAGCGGGTCGTCGAACACCCGCACCGATCGGCAGCGCTCGCGCATGCGCTGCTGGAGGGGATGGAGCAGCGACGAGCCGCCCGTGAGCAGCACCTCGTCGAGCGCGTCCCACGTGAGCCCGGCGCGGCGGAGGGCCTCGTCGGCGCAGGCCATCGCGCGGTCGAGCTCGCCGGAGATCCACTGGGAGAGGTCGCCGAGGGTGACTTCGAAGGTCACCTCCTCGCCCTCGGACTCCGCGTCGAACACCGGGACGAAGCGCTTGCGGCGCGCGCGGGCCATCGGCGACGGGTCGCTCGACGCGTCGGTGTTGAGCGCCACCTTGAACCACTCGGCCAGCTCCAGGAGGCGCTCGGCGGTGGCCTCGTTGACGGAGGCGAGGGTGAAGCCCCGGTCGCCGGTCTTCTCCGCGTACTGGGCCACGAGGGCGTCGCGGATGCGCGCGTCCATCGCGAGGCCGCCGAGCTGGATGCCGTACGAGTCGATGGCGTGCAGGTGGGCGTGGCCGCGCGTCGGGTCGCGGCGCATCAGCGTCACGTCGAGCGTGCCGCCGCCGAAGTCGAACACCATGAAGGCCCCTGCGCGCCCCGCGTCGCCCGCGCGCCCCGCGTGGAGCCCGTAGGCCCAGGCGGCGGCGTCGGGCTCGGTGAGGAGCCCCGCCACCGGGAGCCCCGCCATCTTCGCGGCCTGCGCGGTCGCGAGCTTCTCGCGGTTGCGGAAGCGCTGCGGGTGCGTGACCACCACGCCGTCGATGGGCGGCAGTCCCGGGCGCGCGCGCACGATGCCGACCAGCGCGCGGAGGATCACCGCGGCGATGTCGGTGGCGGAGAGCTCGTGGCCGGCGAGCGACCAGGGCGGGCCGAGGAGGGAGCGGTCGGCCGCGCCGATGTGGTTCTTCGAACCGCGCACGAGGACGACGTCGGCGGGGGGGC
>JBILLV010000240.1:0-14028 GCA_044375895.1 Polyangiales bacterium
CACCGCCCTCTCCCTCGCGGCCCGTGCGCTCCGCCGCGGCGAGCTCGACGCCTGCGTGGTGGGCGCCGTCGACGCCTGCGCCGAGCCCGTCCACGAGCAGAGCCTGCGCGCGCGCGGCGACCAGCGCCCCAGCGGCGACGCCGCCATCGCGCTGGTGCTCCTCCGCGAAGACGACGCGCGCGCGGGCGGCCACACGGTGCTCGCGGTGCTCGACGACGACGCGACCTCGACGCTCGCCCTCGGCGACGGCGCGACGGAGCTCACCCCGCTGTTCGGTCACACCGCGGCGGCGACGGGGCTCCTCCACCTCGCGGCGGGCCTCGTCGCGCTGCGCCACGGCGCGCTCCCCTCGCTCACGCCGGGCGCCCTCGCGCCGTGGCCTGCGCCGCGCGCCGTTCGCATCACCTCGCACGCCGACGACCTCACCGCGTCGGTGACGCTCACCACCGACCTCGCGCCCGTCGCGCTGCCCGACGCGCCCGCCCCCTCGACGGCACCCTCGCTCCACCTCCGCGCGCACCGCCCGATGCCGGTCATCCCCGCGCTCCCCGCTCGCCCCGCGCTCCCCTCCGCCATGGAACCTCCCGCCGCGCTCCCGCCCGTCTTCGACTACCCGACCTTCGAGGAGCCCCCTCCGCCCGCGCCTGCGCCCATCGCAGCGGCCGCGCCGGTCGCGCTCCCGGTGGCGGTGGCGCAGCCGACGGTGGCGCACGACGTCTTCGCGGGCGTGGCGGATTTCCAGCGCCGCGTGGGCGACGCGCACAAGGCCTTCCTCGCGCAGCAGGCCGCGGCCCATCAGCGCTTCCTGGAGGTGCGGATGCGCACGCTCGGGATGCTGACGTCGCCGCTCCTCACCGCGCCGCCCGTCGCCGTGCCCTTCGAAGCACCGCCGCTCCCCCCGCGCGTCGCCGCGCCCGCAGCGGCCCCGGTCGCGCTCCCCTCCCCGGCTCCGGTGGCGGCGCCGATCGTGGTCACGCCGACGCCCGTCGCGCCGCCGAGCGCGCGCCAGCGGACGGGGAAGCCCCGCGGCATCGAGCCCAACCTCGCGCCGCCGAAGCCACGCGGCCTCGCCCTCTCGCGGCAGCAGCTCGAAGTGCACGCGGGCGGTCGCATCTCCGAGGTGTTCGGCCCGCTCTTCGAGCAGCAGGACGGCTACCGCGTGCAGGTGCGCATGCCGATGGAGCCGATGCTCCTCGCCGACCGCGCGACCGGCATCGACGCCACGCCCGGCGTGCTCGGCCGCGGCACCGTCTGGACGGAGACCGACCTCCGCTGGGACCACTGGTACCTCCACGACGGCCGCATGCCCGCGGGCGTCATGATCGAGACCGGTCAGGCCGACCTCCTCCTCGTCTCGTACATGGGGATCGATTTCCTCAACCGCGGCGAGCGCTGCTACCGCCTCCTCGGCTGCGAGCTCACGTACCACCGCCCGCCCCCCGCCGCGGGCGAGACGCTCGACTACGACATCCACATCGACGGGCACGCGCACCAGGGCGACGTGCGGTTGATGTTCTTCCACTACGACTGCCGCATCGCGGGCGTCCCGGCGCTGAGCGTGCGCAACGGGCAGGCGGGCTTCTTCACCCGCAAGGAGCTCGACGACTCCGCAGGCATCCTCTGGAAGCCGGAGACGCAGGAGATCGAGGCGCTCGCGGAGGCCGGTGGGACGGCCCGCCTCGACGCGCCCCCCGTGCGGTGCACCCGCAGCGCGTTCACGAAGGAGCAGATTCACGCCTTCGCGCACGGCGACGCCCACGCGTGCTTCGGCGCGGGCTTCGAACGCGCCCTCACGCACAGCCGCACGCCGCGCATCGCCGCGGGTCGGCTCACCTTCGTCGACCGCGTCACCGAGCTCTCGCCGCGCGGCGGGCCGTGGGGTCGCGGGTACCTCCGCGCCGAGACGGACGTGCACGCGGACGACTGGTTCTTCCCGGGGCACTTCCTCCACGACCCGTGCATGCCGGGCACGCTGATGTTCGAAGCGTGCCTCCAGACGATGGCCTTCTACCTCGCGTCGATGGGCGTCACGCTCCGCCGCGACGGGTGGCGCTTCGAGCCCGTCCCTGGTGAGACGTACAAGCTGCTCTGCCGCGGTCAGGTGACGCCCGACTCGCGCAACCTCGTGTACGAGGTGTTCGTCGAGGAGTTTGTCGCGGGCCCGGTCCCCACGCTCTACGCCGACCTCCTGTGCACCGTCGACGGCCTCGGTGCCTTCCACGCGCGCCGCGTCGGGCTGCGCCTCGTGCCCGACTGGCCCCTCACGAGTCGCCAGCGCCTCTTCGCCGCCGACGGCCACGCACCGCCGCCCGGTCGCGAGCCGACGTCGCTCGCGCAGCTCGACGCCTCGAAGCCCGTCGCCATCGTCGAGAACGGCCCCTCCCAGGGCTTCCCCCTCGACTACGCGTCGCTGGTGGCCTGCGCGTTGGGCCGCCCCAGCGCCGCCTTCGGACCCATCTACGAACGCTTCGACGGGACCCGCACCGTCGCCCGCCTCCCCGGTCCGCCGTACCACTTCATGACGCGCATCGTGAAGGTGGAGGGGGCGATGGGCGAGGCGAAGGCCGGGGCGCGCGTGGAGGTCGACTACGACGTCCCCGCCGACGCGTGGTACTTCGCGAGCAACGGGCACGCGACGATGCCCATGTGCGTGCTGATGGAGGCCGCGCTGCAGCCCTGCGGCTGGCTCGCGAGCTACGTCGGGTGCGCGCTCCTCCGCGACGAAGACCTCCTCTTCCGCAACCTCGACGGCAAGGGGACGCTCCTCGCCGACGTGCTCCCCACCGCGGGGACGCTCCGCACCGTGGCGAAGCTCACTGGCGTGTCGCTTGCGGGCTCGATGATCATCGTGAACTTCGAGGTGCGCTGCGCCGTCGGCGACACTGCCGTCTATGCGCTCGACACGGTGTTCGGCTTCTTCCCGACGTCCGCGTTCGAAGACCAGGCGGGCCTCCCCACCACGCCCGAACAGCGCGCGGTGTCGCAGCTCCCGGCGCATCGCTCCATCGACCTCGAAGCCCGACCCGCGCACCTCTGCACGGGGACGGCGCGCCTCGCCGACCCGTTTCTGCTGATGCTCGACCGGGTGGTTCACGTCGACCTCGCGGGCGGACGTCACGGCCTCGGGGTGCTGCGCGCGGAGAAGGACGTCGACCCGGGCGAGTGGTTCTTCAAGGCCCACTTCTTCCAAGACCCGGTGCAGCCCGGATCGCTCGGCGTCGAGGCGATGTGCCAGCTCCTCCAGGTGTTCATGCTGGAGTCGAAGATGCACGAGGGGCTGCGCGCTCCCCGCTTCGAACCCATCGCCTCCGGGAAGAAGCTCACCTGGAAGTACCGCGGTCAGGTCGTCCCCGAGAACAAGGTCATCGGCTGCACGCTGGAGGTCACCGCCACGGGCCGCGACGAGCGCGGGGTGTTCGCGGTGGCCGACGCCTCGCTGTGGGTCGACGGCAAGCGCATCTACGACGCCAAAGACCTCGCGATGCGCCTCGTCGAAGGCGACGAGGGCGCCGAGGAGACGCTCGACCCCGCCGTGGACGCGTGGGTCAACGACCACGCCCCGACGTGGGTGCTCCCCGCGCTGCCGGCGATGTCGATGCTCGATCGCCTCGCCCACGCGGCGCGGCGCGCGAGCGGGCGCGACGTGGTGGCCATCGACGACTTCCAGGTGGGTCGCTGGGTGACGCTCGCGGGCCCCACCCGCCTCCGCGCGACGGCGGCGGCGCGTGACGACGGCCGCTACGCCGCGACGCTGGCGGTGTACCGGGAGGCCCGCGACCCGCGGCTCTCGCGCTTCGAAGTCGTCGCCACCGCGGTGGTGACCACGGGCGACTATCCCTCCCCGCCCGACGCGCTGTCGTCGCTCGACGCCCCGGTGGTGCCCGACCCCTACGCCGCAGGATCGCTCTTCCACGGCCCCGCCTTCCGCCTCCTCCGCGAGCTCCGCCGCGACGCCCGCGGGAGCAGCGCGACGCTCGACGCGCGCGCGACGGTCCCCTTCGGCGCGCTCAACCAGGGACTGCTCGACGCGGCGACGCACGGCATCCCCCACGACGCGATGGAGTCGTGGTCGGAGCTCGTCCCGCGCGATCGGGCCGCCTATCCGCACCGCATCGAAGACGCCCGCTTCTACGGCCCCGCGCCGCGCGAGGGGAGCGTCCGCGTCGAGGCCCGCTTCGTCTCCTGGGGCGGCACCCACGCGCGGACGCGGCTCCAGTGCGTGGCCGACGGCCGCGTGTGGTGCGAGCTCACGCTGGCCGAGGTGCTCATGCCGAAGGGCCCCATCGGCGTGGCGCCGCCCGAAGCCCGAGCGGCCTTCCTGCGCGACTGGCGCTACGTCGCCGACGTCGGTCTCTCACGCGCGACGGGCGACGCGACCGTGCTCGACCCGCAGGACATCGTGGCGAGCAACTGGCTCCCGGGCACGGTGGAGCGCGCCTACGCGCTGCGCGCCGGCGACGACGTCGCGGTGACGGTGGCGGTGAAGGACCACGTCGGCCGCGCCACGGCGACGCACCCCCGCCGCGTCACGGTGGAGGGAGCCGACGCGGTGAGCGCGCACGAGCCCTTCGCGCGGTGGCCGGTGTCGGTGTCGCACGAGGGGAGCGCGGTGGTGGTGCGCGACGCGGGCCCGCCGGTGCTCGACGTGGGCCCCGTGCGCGACTTCTGGCGGGCGCGTCTGCACACGGGTCTCTGGCCCGGCGAAGACCTTTACTTCAGCCTCATCGAGCGCTTCGTCCGCCGCGTGCGGGTGGAAGACCCCGACGGCCTCGCGGCCCTGCGCGGCAAGCCCATCCTGTACCTCGCGAACCACCAGGTGGGGGTCGAGTCGATCTTCTTCGGCATCATGGTGTCGGCGCTCAACGGGCTCTCGACGCTCACCCTCGCGAAGGGGGAGCACCGCGAGTCGTGGGTGGGGCGGCTCCTCAAGCTGGGCTTCTCGTACCCGGGGCTCACCTCGCCGCGCGTCATCTCGTACTTCGACCGCGAGAACCCCGCGTCGCTCCCCGACGTGCTCAACGACCTCGGGCAGGAGATGCAGGGCGTCGGCACCAACGTGATGATCCACGTCGAGGGGACGCGCTCGCTCTCCAGCCGTGAGCGCGTGGTGAAGATGACCGGCGCCATCCTGGAGATGGCCATCGCGATGCGCGTCGCGGTGGTGCCCGTTCGCTTCGCGGGCGCGCTGCCCGTCGAGCCGCTGACGGAGCGGATCGAGTTTCCCGTGGGGATGGGTCGGCAGGACATCCACATCGGCGCGCCGATCACCGCGGAGGAGCTGGAGGCGCTGCCGTACAAGCCGCGCAAGGATCGGGTGATCGGCGCGATCAACGGGCTCGGCCCGGGGCACGCGCCGGAGGAGCCGCTGCCGGGCGACGCGGCGTTCGAAGCGGCGGTGGCCGACTGGGTGGCGCGCACGGGCGTCGACGCGACGCACGCGACGATCTTCAAGGCGCTGGAGGCGTACGGGCCGCGGACGGAGGCGATGAAGTCGCTGGTGGGCGCGGCGGAGACGGGGCGGCTGGTGCTGGGGGATGGCGCCGAGCGCGCGTGGGTGGCGGAGCTGGCGCGACGGCTGTATGGGCCGCGGGGGCCGGTGGTAGTGTGAGGGCGACAAGTGGTCGATGCGACCGTCGGGTCGTTCCGGCTCCGTGCCCAGGGTTCGCCCGACATGGATCGATTGTCGCGCGAAGGCCAATGCCGGTCCGTTAGCGTGGGGCAAGCGTCATCGGGAGTTCCCAGGGTTCGCAGGAGCTCACGCCTGGGCTGGGTTCGGATCGCCCGCAAAGCCGGGCTCCCTCGTCGCGGACCCTCCATGGTTCTCCATGAGCCCGGCTCTGCGGGCGATCCGAACCCAGCCCAGGCGTGAGCTCCTGCGAACCCTGGGAACGCTGGACGCGCGCTAACCGACTCGATGCGAACTTCCTGCCCGGCGCAACCTCCCTCAGCCCGTCGCCAGCCCCACATATTGGCGCATTTGCGGTGACTTACGCGCACCGCGCGCTCGGCGTCAACCCGCACCCCCCACGAGGGTTCGTGCTGTCCGCGTACGCCGCCAATCGGGGCCTCTGGATGCCATGGCCCCCCTCGAACGGGCGCCTCGGGATGCCGTGGCCACCTCGGCGCGCACCTCGGGATGCCGTGGCCCCCCCTGGGGCGCTCCTCGGAATGCCGTGGCCACCCTCGACCCGCACCTCGGAACCCCGTGGCCCGTCGCCGACCACGCCTCGGGAAGCCGCGGCCCCGTCGACGCCACCCCCGGCATCCCGAGGCCCCCGTCGGGGGCGCCCCCGGAGTCCGGAGGCGCCCGTCAGAGTCACCGTCACGTTGCGCTCGCAGGCGCCGTCGCCTACCGCCGCGCGCAGAAGCCCAGCTCGGTGCGCTCCCGCGGGCCCAGCGTGCGGTTCCACATCGCGCCGCGGAACACCACCGCGCCCATGTCGCCCGTGCGCTCGGAGTTCCAGCTCGTGGTGACGGTGCCTGCGATCGTGTGGACCACCGTCCAGTCGAGCGGCGCGCCCGTCCCGTTGGTGACGATGATGCGCTCGCAGAAGCCCGTGTCCCACGTGGAGTCGCGCACCGTCATCGTGGTGACGCCCATCGTGGTGGTCGGCCCGGTCACCGTCGCGTCGGGCGTCGGCATCGCCGCGTCGCGCCCCGCGTCGGTGCCCGCCTCCGCCGCCATCATCACGTCGGCCGCCGCGTCGGCCACACCCGCGTCGGGCGTCGGCACCACCGGCGTGCTCGGCCCTTCCCGGCGCGTGAAGTGAACCGAGCGGGCCAGCGCCACGAACAGCTCGTCGACCGACAGCCGCGCGCCGCGGAAGGTCTGCTGCACCTCGGCGAGCGCGCACGCGGTCTGCGACCCGGGCTCGGCGGCGAAGGCGTACTGGAACACCTGGCGCGCGAAGCAGTCGTGCACCTCGGGGCTCGCGGCGAGGTGCTCGATGAGCCCGCGCCCGTCCATCACGGCGCGATCGGACGTGCGGCTCCCGACGACCTCACCGCGGCCGTCGATGGGTCGTCCCGCCTCCATCGCGCGGTATCGACCCACCCCGTCGAAGAACTCGAAGGTGAACCCGATCGGGTCGATGAGTCGGTGGCAGTCGACGCAGGGCCGCACGCTGGAGTGCATCGCGTACTGCTCGCGCACGGTGCGACGCGGGTCGGGGTCGGGCGGCTGCGCGTTGACGCCGGGCGGCGGCGGCGGCAGGTGCTGACAGAAGAGCCGCTCCCGCACGAGTCTCCCGCGGTGCACGGGCGAGGACGAGTTGGGCCGCGCGTGCGTCGTCTGGACGGCGCCGAGCCCCAGCACCCCGAGGCGCTGCGGCTCGAGCATCGCGGCGCGGCGGAAGCCCTGCGCGTCGGCCGCGCCCTCGGGGGTCAGCCCGTAGAAGGCCGCGAGGGTGGGGTCGACGAAGGTGAACGGTGACGTCAAGAGTTCCACCAGCGTGGCGCCGCGCCGCGACAGCACCGCGTCGACGTAGTGATCGAACTCGCCGCGCATCGAGGTCCGCACCGCCGGGGTGAAGGCCGGGAAGGTCACCCCGTCCTTCGGCACGCTCGACAGGCGGTCGACGTCGAGCCACTGGGAGACGAAGCGCCGCATCGACTCCTGCGCGCCGGGCGTCGCGAGGAGACGCCGGGCCTGCGTCTCGATGGCCATCGGGTTGGTGAGCGATCCGCTGCGGGCGGCTTCGAAGAGCGCGGCGTCGGGCATCGACCCGGTGAAGAGGTACGACAGCTCGCTGGCCACCTCCCACGACGTGAGCTGGTAGCCCGTCCCCATCGCGACGCCGAGCTCGGTGCGGTAGAGGAAGTGCGGCGACTGGAGCATCGCGGTCACCACCGCCTCGACGCCCTCCGCGAAGCCCTCCTGCGTCGCGATCGCGGTGTGGAGGTTGACGTAGCGGGTCACGTCGGCGGCGGTGAGCGGGCGGCGGAAGGCGCGCTCGCCGAAGGTCTCGACGAAGCGGCGGGCGCACGCAGCGTCGGTGGGCGACGCCGGCGTGCACGGGACGATGCGCGAGAGCATCGGAGCGGCGGAGGCCGTGGTGGCGAGGGCCTCCGCGGCGACGCGCAGCTGCTCGGCCAGGAGCGGCGACACCACGAGCGACGCGGCGTCGTTGTCGAAGCCGTCGACCACGGGGTCGGCCACGAAGCGGGCGCCGTACTGCGCGGTGACGCCGAGCAGGTCGCGCACGGTGCGGTCGTACTCCGACGCGGTGAGACGGCGGAGCATGCGGGCGCCGGGGCGAACCGTGGCGCAGCGGTCGGGCTCCGTCGGCGGGGTGACGCCGCCGTCCTGGCCGGGCATGGCGGTGTTGCAGGTGGGCGTGCGGGCGCGGGCGACGAAGCGTTCGAGGTCGGCGTACTCGGAGGTGCCGGGGGCCGCGAGCGTGCCGCCGGTGTGGCCCATCGGGTGACGCCCCGTCGGCCGCAGGAGGAGCTGCGGGATGCCCGCGAGCTCGCTCAGCGCCATCGCGCGGGCGGCGCGGAAATTGTGTTCCAGCCAGCCCGTCTCCGACTCCGCGCGGAACACCATCCCCGTCGCCGCCGCCGCCCCCGCCGCGTTGTGGCAGCCGACGCACTGCACCGCGAGGAGCGGCGTCCACAGCGTCTGCCGAAACCACTGCACGTCGGCGTCGCACACGGGCCCCGCGGGGACGGCCGCCTCAGGCTGGTAGAGCGCGCCGTCTTCGAGCACCACGGCGCCGTCTTCCAATTGCATCGCGCCGTCGGGGAGGGCGGGCGGGGCGCCGTCGCCGTCGTTCATTTCGCCCTGCGCGCACCCGAGGGCGAGCGCCGCGGTGAGCATCCAGCGGGCCGTCACGAGAGCACCTCGGGGAGAGGGCCGGTGCCGCGCGAGGGGTCGCCGAAGGTGGGGTTGTCGAGGCCCATCGCGTGGCAGAGCGTGACGAGGAGGCGCTGGTGCCCAACGTGATCGAAGCGCAGGTAGCGGTCGGTGCGGAGCCTCCCGTTGGCGCCGCCCGCCATCACGAACGGAACCGAGATGCAGTCGTGCAGCCGACTGTCGCCCATCTCCTTCACCCACACGACGAGCGAGTTGTCGAGCATCGTCCCCGCGCCGCCGGGCTCCGGGAGCGCCGCCATCTGCGCGACGAACCACGCGAACTGCTCGGCGAACCACCGCTCGGCCCGCACGAAGGCCGCCACGCCCGCGGCGTTGCCGTCGCTCATGTGCGAGAGCGCGTGGTGCCCCTCGCTCTGCCCCAGCCAGGTGAACACCTGCGGCGCGACCGTGTGCGTCCACTGGAGCGACGCCACCTTCGTCGCCCCGCACGACAGGGCCGCGAGGAGGAGCTGCATCTGCGTCCGTCCGACGGCGGGGAAGTTGTCGTTCTGCGCGGGGTTGAGCGTCATCACCGCGGGGGGCGTGCACGCGGCCGCGGGGGTCATCATCGACGGGCCGGTGAGGGAGGTCTCGACACGACGGAGGGCTTCGAGGTGGGCGTCGAGCTTGCGCGACTCCTCGACGCCGACACGTCCGTGCAGGTCGCGGAGCTCCCCGCGGACGAGGTCGAGCACGCTGCGGCGGCGGGCCAGGAGCGGGTCGATCATGCCGGGGGCGGGCATCATCCCGGCGAAGAGACGGCGGTACACGCTCGCGGGGTCGTCGTCGGGCGGCGCGTAGCGACCGGGGCCGGTGTACGACATGCGCGTCTGCGAGTTGCCGCCCCACGCGCTGGTCTGCACGCCGAGCTCGAGGGAGGCGAGTCGGCTCGATCCGCCGACCGCGCGGGCGATGTACTGGTCGACCGACATGCCCATCGTCGGGGTGCTCGCGCCGCCGCCGCCCGTGAGCATCGCGGCCATGCCCCCCTCGTGGTTGGAGGCGTTGAGGAAGTCGATGCCGTCGAGCACGACGAGGTGCCGCTTCACCGGGTTGAGCGGCTCCAGAATCGACCCCGCGGGGAACGAATACGTCGCCCCAGAGGCCGTCGGGCGCCAGTGGCGGTGGACGGTGCCGTTGGGGGTGAAGAAGAAGACGATGCGGCGGGCGTTGC
This sequence comes from Polyangiales bacterium, assembly GCA_044375895.1. Lineage (GTDB taxonomy): Bacteria > Myxococcota_A > Polyangia > Polyangiales > CAISKJ01. Next base: position 10,029 of record JBILLV010000240.1, read on the forward strand.
TCGTCCCCCCGGCGTGCGAGTCCCCACGGAAGAGCGTGAGGAAGGGGGCGGCGACTGCCGCGAGGGCGGCGCTGTGGAGGAAGGCGCGGCGGCCGATCGAGGATGTCATCACCCTACCCGTGGGGGGCACCCGCGGGGAGCGATCACCAAAATCGACCGCGGGGGTTCAGATGCGCGGGCCGTCGTAGAGGGCGAGGAGGCGCTTCAGCCAGAGGTCGGCCACCGACTCCTGCATCGCGGCCTGCTTCAACCGCATGTTGAGGAAGGGGAAGTCGACCTTGTCGAGCTCCTGATCCTGGTTGAAGCAGGTGAAGACGATCGACACCTTGCCCGTCACCGGGTCGATGTGCCGCTGGAGGCACTGGGCGCAGATCTCCTTCATCATGCACTGCATCGGCGAGTTGATGCTCCCGATGGCGACGTGGTCGGCGCGGAGGTGCTCCTTGAGGATGGCGTACCGGGCCGCCTGCACCGCGGCCATCATCCGGTCGCTGCCGATGGCGATGATGCGCGAGCAGTCGTGGAGCGACACCTTGCGGACGCCGAGCGAGCCGCCCGCGTAGGCGTGCATCGCCTGGACGATGTTGCCCACGAAGGAGTGGTCTTGCAGGCGGCGGGGCTTGATCGCAGGACCCTTGTCGCTGGCCCACACCACCTGGTCGGCGGAGGCCTCGATGTCGTCCATGCGGAAGACGTCGTTGGGGTCGCGGTAGCCGGCGAAGTAGATCACCTCGCACCCGTTGGCGCGCAGGGCCTTGCCGATGGAGAAGAGCACCGCGTTGCCGAGGCCGCCGCCCGCGAGGATCACCTTCTCGTCCTTCGGGATCTCCGTGGGGGCGCCGGTGGGTCCCATCACCACGACGGGCTCGCCGGGGCGGAGGAGGGCCATGAGCCGCGAGCTCGCGCCCATCTCCAGGCCGATCATGGAGAGCAGCCCCTTCTCGGGGTCGGTCCACGCGCCGGTCATGGCGAGGCCCTCCATGACGAGTCGCGTGCCGTCGACCATGGGGGCGAGCATCTCGAAGTTCTGCAGCCGGTAGAACTGCCCGGGCAGAAACTTCCGCGCCGCGAGCGGGGCCCGCACGATCACCTCCACGATGGTCGGCGTGAGGCGCTTCACCTCATGGACCACCGCGTCGAGCTCGCCCGCGACCTTCGCGCGGAAGGCGTTCCACTCCCCCTCGCGCTCGCCCACTCGGGCCGCGTCGATGTCCGCGCGGAAGAGGGCGCTCACGTAGGGGTAGCCGTCCTTGGCCGAGGCCATGGCCTTCACCACCGAGCCCGCGTACACGGGGTGGTTGTCGCCGTAGTAGCTCACGAGCTGACGCTGCGGGCCGACGTACGAGGTGAAGAAGCCCTTCGGATCGGGCTCCACCCGCGGGCCGCCCTCACCGCCGAGGACGGCGCGGTAGGGGCGGAAGGCGCGGGTCTTCGGGTCCATCTCGAAGCTGCCGGGGCGCTCGCGTTCGAAGGTGACGTTGGGGGACGTCCCGGCGGCGATGCACACCGTCCGGGCGGGGAGTTCGGCGGTCTCGCCCGTGGGCACGAGCTTGCCGTCGCGCACCTCCATCCGATCGAACACCGCGGCCCGCACGGCCCCGAAGTCGTCGGCGAGAAACTCCTTCGGCGACAGGCGCTCGGCGATCACCACGCCCTCGGCGAAGCACTGCTCCACCTCCTCGTGGTTGAGCTTGTACGCGGGCGACTCCACCAGCGTGCGGCGGTACGCGATGGTGACGCCGCCCCACGAGTCGAGCAGCGCGTTGAAGCGCGGCGCCCGACCCTCGGCCTGCGCGAGCGCCCGCTCGTCACGGATCGCCCGGCCGTGCGCGAGGGCCTCGGCGAGCTGGATCCGCTCCTCGGGGCTGAGCCGCTCGATGACGCGCTCTTCGCCGAGCTCGCGCGAGAGGGTCTCGTGGCGTTCGAGCACCTTCTCCACCTGGACGACGTAGTAGGCGCGGAGCTCGGTGGCCGTGTCGATGGCGGTGAGCCCGCCGCCGATCACCACCGCGGGGAGGCGGACGGGGAGGTTGGCGAGGGAGGTCTTCTTGTAGGCCCCGGTGAGCTGGAGGGCCATGAGGAAGTCCGACGCCTGCCGCACGCCACGGATGAGCCCGTTGGGGACGTCGACGAGCGTGGGCTTGCCGGCGCCCGACGCGACGGCGACGTGGTGGAAGCCCATCTGCCACGCGTCGTCGAGGTCGAGGGTGCCGCCGAAGCGAACACCGCCGTGGATCGCGAGGTTCTCGCGGCGCGCGAGGATGAGGTAGACGACGGTGAGGAAGTTCTTGTCCCAGCGCACGGTGATGCCGTACTCGCTGACGCCGCCGAAGCCGAGGAGCACGCGCTCGTCGAGCTCGACGTAGAGGCTCTTGAAGTCCTCGATGGGGCCGTCGATGAGGTGCGGCGGGAGGGGCTCGATCTTGAGCCCGTCGACGCCCACCACGCCGAAGCCCTCGTTGGAGAGCCAGTGCGTGAGGGTGTAGCCCGCGGGGCCGAGGCCCACCACGAGCACGTTGCGGCCGTTGTAGGGGCGCTGCTCGGGCTGCTCGACGCGGAGGGGGTTCCAGCGCGTGAGGAGGTCGTAGATTTCGAAGCCCCAGCGCAGCCCGAGCACGTCCGTGAGGATGGAGGTCTCGATGAGGGGGATGTTGACGGGTTCCTGCTTCTGGTAGATGCAGGCCTTCATGCAGTCGTTGCAGATGCGGTGCCCGGTGCCGGGGAGCGTCGGGTTGTCGACCATGATCACCGCGAGGGCGGCGAGGGTCTCCCCCGAGCGCTTGAGGTAGTGAGCCTCGGAGATCTTCTCGTCGAGGGGGCAGCCGGCCAGCGGGACGCCGAGCGCGTTGGGCTTGAGCGAGCCGTCCTTGGCGCGGAGGCCCTTGGAGCAGCTGTCCTTGTCGCGGTCGTGGCAGTAGATGCAGTACTCCACCTCGTCCTGCACGCGGCGGAGGGGCTGACGGCGGTCGGTGAGGGCGAAGCCGTCGCGCTCGCGGCGCTCGTGCGCGCCCACCATCGCCTCGGGGAGGTGCTGGTTGGGGCGGCGCAGCGGGACGAGGTTCTGCGCGTCGAGCACCTTGGGGAGGCGGAGCGACACCCAGTGGTGGTCGTAGCCGTGGTCGACGATGCGCAGGAGGCACCAGCGGTCGATGACGTCGAGGGCGGCGGCGTACACCTTCGCGCCCGCGGTGTCGTCGCTCACCTCGGCGGGGAGCGCGTCACCGAGCGTCGGGCGGAGCGCGTCGGCGAGGGTGGCGGCGCGCGCGAGGTCGTCGGCCGTCGCGCTGACGCCGCCGCGGGCGAGCGACTGGCGGAAGAGCTCCTCGGCGCGGAGGAGCGGGAGCACGGCGAGGGCCACTTCGCGCTCGTCGTTCCAGTGGTCGGGGAGGCCGGTGGCGGTGGAGAGGACGGCGCGGGCGGCGGCGTCGAGGGACTTGCGGGCGGCGGCGTCGAGCGCGTCCAGCTCGGTGCGCTTGCGCTTCGCCGTGCGCTTCTTGACGAAGTCGCGCTTGAACTCGAACACCACGTCTTCGCGGACGACGTCGGCCTTGAGGCGCGCGCGGCCGTCGTCGACGCCGAAGACCTTCGCGAGGAAGGCGGCGACGACGGGGGCGGTCTGCACGAGCGCGTCGGAGACCTCCTCGGGCGACATCCCCTCGCCCTTCGTGGCGCGGTAGCGGGCGAAGGCCGTCCACGCCTCGGGCGAGAGCGCGGCGGAGGCGAAGGCGTCGAACGCGGCCGTGAGACGCGGGAGCGCGCGGAGGTCGCGGAGGTCGCGGTAGGTGAAGCCGTCGAGGCCCGGGGTGAGCGGCGCCGCGGCGGGGCGCGCGCTCGTGTCGAGCGGACGGTCGGAGAGCGAAGCGGTGAACGGGAAGGAACGCTGCATCATCGCGGAGTGCTCAGAGGGGCTCTTTGTGAGGGGGCGGTGGCGAGGGCGGCGGAATGTACACGCTCCCGTTTCGCGTTGCGAGGGGGACAAAACCGCCGATTTTTGCGGTGT
>JBILLV010000597.1:0-3410 GCA_044375895.1 Polyangiales bacterium
CGACCACGCGCGCTTCACGCCCCTCGACGACGCGGCGCGCGCGCGGGTGCGGGAGCGCCTCGGGATGCGCGGCGTGGTGGTGGTGCTCCCCGCGCGCCTGTCGCAGGAGAAGAACCAGCTCGGCGCGGTGGAGGCCGTCGGTCGCATGAAGCGCGCGGGGACGCTGCCGCCGGGGTTCGCGCTCTGGCTCGTGGGGCGCGTCGACGCGGGGGCGCTCGCGGACGCGCTCCACGCGGCGGTGCGGGCGGCCGACGCGGGCGACGCGGTGCGGCTGTGCGGGGCCTCCAGCGAGATGCCCGAGGTGATGGCGGCGGCCGACGCGGTGCTGCTCCCTTCGCACTTCGAGGGGATGCCCAACGTGGTGCTGGAGGCGCTCGCGTGCGGGACGCCCGCGGTGGTGTCGCCGCCCGCCAACCGCGACGCGATCGTGGTGGAGGGAGCGAACGGCGTGGTGCTCGCGGGGACGGATGCGGCGGACATCGCCGAGGGGCTCGCGGCCATCGCGGCGCGCTCGGAGGCCGAGCGTCGGGCGATGGGGGCGCGGGGGCGGGAGCGGGTGCTGGAGGCGTTTACGCTGGAGCGGATGGTGGCGCGGACGTGCGCGGTGTACGACGCGCTCGCCGCGCGGGGGTAACGGGGCGCTCAGTGCGCGGGCGCGGCGGCGGGGGGAGGCGTCGGCGGCGCGCTGGGGTTCGCGGCGCCGCTCGGCGGGGTCGCGCCGGGAGGCGTCGCGCCGGGAGGCATCGCGCCGGGAGGCATCGCGCCGGGGGGCATGCCGGGCATGCCGGGGAGCCCCAGGGCGGGCTCAGGGGTCGCGGGCCGCGGGACGATCGCGAGGAGCTCGACTTCGAACACCAGCGTCGCGCCCGGGGGAATGGCGCGCTGGCCGCGGTCGCCGTACGCGATGTCAGACGGGCACACGAGCTTCGCGGTGCCGCCGACGCGCATGCGCTGCATCCCCTCCGTCCAGCACGGCACCACGCCGCGCAGCGGGAACTCCGCCGGCTCACCCCCGCGCGTCGTGTCGAACTCCGTCCCGTTGGTGAGCGTGCCGCGGTAGTGGACGCGCACCGTGTCCTCCGCGGTGGGCTGGGGGCCGGTGCCCGCGCGGGTCTCCTTGTACACGAGCCCCGACGGCGTGCGCACCGCGCCCGTCTCGTGCGAGGCCCGCTCGGCGAACTCGCGCCCGCGCGCCTTCTCCTGCTCGCCGCGCGCCTGCGACCGCGCCTGCGCCATCTCGTTGATGCGCGGGCCCCACTCGCGGAGCTGCACCGCCGGCGGCCGACCGAGCACCTGATCGCTGATGCCGCGCTCGACCACCGCGAGCTCCGCGGGCGTGAGGTTGAAGTCCCCCATGCGCTGCCCCATCAGGAGGCCGAGCGAGTAGAGCGTCTTCTCGTCGTTGGTGCGCAGGGGGCCCGAGGACGGGGCGGCGCCGGAGTTCGCGTTGCCCTTGCACGCGACGAGGGTAAGGAGGCCACACAGGAGGAGGCGATGGATCACAGGGGGTTGCTGCCTTTCTGGGGCGCCTCTACCACACCCGCGCGGGTCAACGCGAGCCGCTCACTGTCGCCAGGGGCAGTGGTACCGTCGCACCCCTCATGAGCGAATCAGCCCCCCTCGTCCGCCTCGACGTGAGCGATCACGTCGCCACCCTCACGCTCGACGACCCGAAGCGCCGCAACGCGATGACCCCCGCGCTCGGCGACGCCCTGCACGACGCGGTCGACCGGGTGCGGGCCGACGCCTCGGTGCGCGCGGTGGTGCTCACGGGCGCGGGCGACGCCTTCTCCGCCGGGGGCGACCTCGCGATGCTCGAGCGCCTGCGCACGGCGGGCTTCAAGCCGGCGCGGGACTTCATGCTGGGCTTCTACGCGCGCTACCTGCACCTCACGACGCTGGACGTCCCCGTGGTGGCGGCGGTGCGCGGCGCGGCCATCGGCGCGGGGCTCTGCGTGGCGATGGCCTGCGACGTCCTCGTGGTCGACGCGTCGGCGAAGCTCGCGCTCAACTTCGTTCAGCTCGGGCTGCACCCGGGGATGGGCGCGACGTACCTCACGCCGCGGCGCGTGGGGGCGCAGCGGGCCGCGGAGCTCCTGCTCACCGGGCGGCGCTTCGACGGGGCCGAGGCCGCGCGCATCGGGATGGCGCTGGAGGCGGTGGCGCCCGACGAGGTGCTCCCGCGGGCGACGGCGATCGCGCGGCAGATCGCGGCCAACGCGCCGCTCTCGGTGCGGGCGCTGAAGGGCGAGCTGGGCGTCGATCGGGCGGCGCTGCAGCGTGCGCTGGAGGCCGAGGCGTTTCATCAGGCGGAGAGCTACGGGAGCCGCGACCTGGGCGAGGGCCTGGCGGCGGCGGGAGCGCGGCGGACGCCGGTGTTCGAAGGGGCGTAGCGAGACGGAGTCCGCGCGGTCAGCGCACGCGGACCGGGGACACCCGCTGCGTGTTGGTGCCGTCGCCGAGCTGGCCCGCGCGGTTGTCGCCCCAGCACCAGGCGGCGCCGTCCGCGGTGCGCGCGCACGTGTGGGTGGGCCCGCCAGCGACGTGCGTCACGGCGGTGCCGAGCGCGACGCGGACAGGCATGAGGCGCCCGGTGGTGGTGCCGTCGCCGAGCTGGCCGTAGGCGTTGTCGCCCCAGCACCAGAGCGCTCCGTCCAAGGTGATCGCGCAGGTGTGGTTGGCGCCCGCGGACACGTCGCGGGTGAGGCCGATTCCGAACACGCCGACCGGGGACACGCTCGGGCGCGTCGTGCCTTGACCGAGCTGCCCGAGGGCGTTCGCGCCCCAGCAGCGGAGGACGCCGTCGTCCATGCGGACGCAGGTGTGGTCGAAGCCCGCGGTCACCTGCACGACGCGGACGATGGAGACGGCCGCGGGCCGCGTGCGGGGGGTGGTGGTGCCGTCGCCGACCTGACCCTGCGCGTTGGCGCCCCAGCAGCGGAGCCTGCCGTCGCGCAACACCGCGCAGGAGTGGCTGTTGCCGAGGGCCACCTGCGTGACGTTGGCGAGGTCGGCGACGAGCACCGGGGCGGAGCGGTTGAGGGTCGTCCCGTCGCCGAGCTGGCCCGGGTTGTTGAGGCCCCAGCAGCGGAGCGTCCCGTCGCCCGCGGTCGCGCAAGTGTGGCCGTCGCCCGCGCCCAGTTCGTAGGAGCCCATCAGACCGAGGACCGGCACAGGGGTCGAGCGCGCCGTCATGGCGCCGTCGCCGAGCTGCCCCCAGCCCGCCGAGCCCCAGCAACGCACGGTTCCGTCGAGGCGGAGGGCGCAGGCGTGGTGGTAGCCGACCGCGAGCTGGAGGACGTCAGAGAGCGACGTCACGGCGGTCGGTGTGAGGCGCGGCATCGTGGTGCCGTCACCAAGCTGGCCGAACGCGTTGGCGCCCCAGCAGCGGACGGTGCGGTCGGGCAGGC
>JBILLV010000241.1:0-13941 GCA_044375895.1 Polyangiales bacterium
TCGCGATGGCGCGGATGTACTCCGGCGTGTGGACGCGGAGGAGGTCTTCGTCCGTCACGGGCTCCGGGGCGTCGATGCGAACGGGCACGCCCTCGGCCTCGATCCCGGCCCGCACGAGCGCGAACTTCCGGATGGGCATCACGTGCTGACCGAGGTCGGCGAAGTAGCGCTCGGAGTGGAAGAGCTGCTGGATCATGCGAGCTCCTTCGCGACGTGGTCGAAGCGCTCCATGGCCTCGGCGACGTGGCGGGCGCCGAACACCAGCGCGGGGCGGAAGCGGATCGAGCGGTCGCCCGAGCCGCCGGCCTCCAGGCCGATCTGACGGACGCCGTCGAGGATGCGGTCGCGCGTGGCGGCGTCGCGCACGTCCACGGCGGCGAAGGTCCCCAGACCGCGCGGCTGCGAGAAGACGGCGGGGTAGCGCGCGCAGAGGTCGGCGAGGCCCGCGACGAGCAGCTCGCCCGTGCGCCGCGTGTGGTCGATGAGGCCGTCGCGCGCCACCACGTCGAGGATCACCTCGGCCTGCGCGGCGCGGAGCGGGTCGCCGAGGAAGGTGTTGAACAAGCGGTACGCCTCCGTCGGGACGAAGTCGGCCCGCAGGTGGAGCCCGCCGAGCTGGAACTTCTTCGACCACGTCACCACGTCGGGCGGCTCCTCGAGGTGCCACTGCTCGTGGGCCCAGAAGGTTCCGGTGGCGCCGAGGGCGGTCTGCACCTCGTCGACGATGAAGGCCGCCTCGTACTTCGTGAGCAGCGAGCGCAGCGCGCGGAAGAAGCTCGCGCTCGCGTGGCGGTCGCCCCCTTCGCCCTGGATGGGCTCCACGATGAGCGCCGCCACCGTGCCCTCGGCCGCGCGCAGCACGTCCTCGATCTGCGCGAGCACGCGGGCTTCGAGGGCGCGGTTCTCCTCGACGTGAGCGTCGAGCGGGAAGCGGTTGGCGGGAAACGGCACCACCGGCCAGTCGAACGCCGGGAAGTCGAGCTTGTGGATGGCCTTGCTCCGCGTCGCCGAGAGCGCGCCGAGCGTGCGGCCGTGGAACGCTCCCTCGAAGGAGATCACCTTCAGCTCGTGGACGCCGGGCTGGTGGTTCTTCATCACGGCGGCGAGGTCGTCGGCGCTCCAGGGGCGGCCGTCGCGGCGACGTCGCATCTTCCACGCGAAGGCTGCCTTCAGAGCGTTCTCGACGGCCTCGGCGCCGGTGGTGACGGTCATCACGCGGTCGTGGCCCTTGGGGGCGCAGCGCATGAGGGGCCCCTCGACGAGGTCGACCCACTCGGGCGGCGGCGCGACGCCGAGGGCCGGGCGCCACCCCGCCAGCCACGCGAACTTCTCGCTTCGAAACGCTTCGAGCAACGCCGGGTGGTTGTACCCGACGGGCACGCACGCGATGTGGCCGTACACGTCGAGGAGCGTGTTGCCGTCGACGTCCACCGCGTAGTTGCCGAGGCTGCGCCGCGCGTCCTGGTAGTAATGGACGGTGCGCGCGTCTTGATGCTTGTGGTGGCGCGCGCGGAGTTCTTCGGTGCGAGGCCCCGGGACGCGCGTGACCATCGACGCGGGGGAGGGCTCTCCGGGGAAGAGGTCGTCGTTCATCGTCTCTCCGAGCCATTTCGAAGGGTAGAGGTGCGTGAGGGTGGCGCGCGCGAGGGGGGCGAGGGAGGCCGCCTCGGTCGGGTCGATGAGCGTGATGGGGCCGCCCCGCGGGTCGAGGCGGTGCGACACGTTGCGGTGCATCGCGCCGATCTGGGCGGCGTCGACGGTGGGCGCGTGCACCGCCGCGAGGTGGTCGAGCAGCGTGCGGGCGCGTCGCGGGTCAACGGTCGTGAGCGACTCCTCCCCCACCTGCCGGACGAGGATCATCATCGGGACGGGCTGCGCCACCACGCCGAGCGCGGCGAGGTCGCGGAAGTCGGGCTGCGCGTAGGGGAGGTGCCACGGCGGGACGACGCGGAAGCCCGCCTTGCCGTAGGCCAGGAGCCGCACGCGGGTCTCCTGGCGGTCGGGCTCCATCATCTCCATCTCGGCGAGCAGCGAGCGCTCGGAGGCGGCGATGCCCAGGCGCTCGGCGTCGACGCGCGCGTGGGCCGCGGGCAGCGCGCGGAGCAGCGTGGCGAGGCCCGTGCGGCGCCACGCGGGGAGCACCAGGCTGTGCGACATGAAGGCCACCACGCGGCCGGTCTCGCGGTCGACGGCGGTGAAGTCATCGCGCACGCCGGCGAGGGCGTCGCCGTCCCACACGAGGCTCATGTGGTAGGTGACCTGCACCACGGAGCCCGCCCGCGACAGCGACCCCTCGCGGAACCACCTGCCGAGCACGTCGCGCCGCTCGATCTCCCCCACGGGGCCAAACTGCACGTCGAGGGTGTCGTAGCCGATGGTGAAGGCCTCGTCGCGCCGCACCTCTTCGAGCTGGAAGCGTTGGAGGGCCGCGCGGGCCTTCTCGGGGTTCTCGCCGGGGGGGATGTCCCCGTCGCGGAAGGGCCACGGCTCGGTCATGGGTGTCAGCACAGCGGGCGACCATACCGACCCTCCGGGGGGGGACGTCAACCCGCATCACACGCTTGCGCGGCGGGCGCGGGGGCGGCGACACTGCGCCCCCTGCAAGGAGACCATCGCGTATGGGCGTCATCCAGCTTCGAACCGAGATCCCAGGCCCCAAGAGCCGCTCCCTCATCGCGCGACGCGAGGCCGCCACGCCGCCGGGCGCCGCGAAGCTCACGCCCATCGCCGTCGCCTCGGCGCACGGCTCGGTGGTGACGGACGTCGACGGCAACGACTTCATCGACCTCGCGGGCGGCATCGGCACGCTCGCCGTCGGCCACACGCCCGACACCGTCGTGCGTGCGCTCCAGGAGCAGGCGGCGAAGCTCGTGCACATGTGCGCCATCGTGGCGAGCTACGAGCCCGCGATCGAGCTCGCCGAGCGGCTCAACGCCCTCGCGCCCGGCGACCTCCCGCGCCGCACCGTCTTCATGAACAGCGGCGCCGAGGCGTTGGAGACGGCGGTGCACGTGAGCCGGTCGTTCACGAAGCGGCAGGGCGTGGTGGTGTTCGACGGCGCGTACCACGGGCGCACCAACCTCACGATGTCGATGACGTCGAAGTTCAACCTCTTCAAGAAGGGCTTCGGTCCCTTCGCCCCCGAGGTGTACCGCTTCCCCTTCCCCAACCTCTACCGCCGCCCCCAGGGGCTCAGCGCCGAGCAGTGGATCGACTGGAGCATCAGCCAGCTCGATCACTGCTTCATGGCCATCGTCGACCCGTCGCACGTCGCGTGTGTGGTGATCGAGCCCGTCATCGGCGAGGGGGGCTTCCTCCCGGCCCCGACGCCCTGGCTGCGCCGCCTCCGCGAGCTCTGCGACAAGCACGGGATGCTGCTCGTCGCCGACGAGGTGCAGTCGGGCATGGGGCGCACCGGGAAGCTCTGGGCGATGGAGCACTCGGGCGTGGTCGCCGACGTCATCACCACGGCGAAGTCGCTCGCCGCGGGCATGCCGCTCTCCGCGGTGATCGGTCGCTCCGACGTGATGGAGGCCCCGCACCCCGGCGGCCTCGGCGGAACCTACTCCGGCAACCCCCTCGCCTGCGTCGCCGCCCTGGCCGCGCTCGACCTCATCACGCAGCCGTCGTTTCTCGCCCGCGCCGAAGCGATCGGCGTGCGGATGCGCGCGCGGCTGGAGGCCATTCAGGCGCGCCACCCGCGGCTGGTGGGCGACGTGCGCGGCCTCGGCCCGATGCTCGCGATGGAGCTCGTGCGCGACCCCGTCACCCGCGAGCCGTGGATGGAGGCCACGCAGGGCGTCAACGCCGCCACGCTGGAGCGCGGCGTCATCACCATCCGGGCGGGGCTGTTCTCCAACTGCGTGCGCTTCCTGCCGCCGCTCACCATCGACGACGCCACGCTCGACGAGGCCTTCGACGTGGTGGACGCGGCGGTCGATGCCACCGCCCAGAAGCTCGGAGCCGCGACATGATCGACCGCATGTGGATCAACGGGGAGTTCACCGGGAGCGTGAGCGGCCAGACGCGCGCGCTCATCGACCCGGGCACCGAAGGGGTGCTCGCGGAGCTGCCGTACGGCGACGCGGAGGACGCGAAGCTCGCCCTCGACGCGGCGGCGAAGGCGCTCCCGGCGTGGTCGGCGAAGACGACGTACGAGCGGGCGGCGGTGCTGGAGAAGGCCGCGGAGATCATCGCGGCGCGGGCGGCGGAGTACGCGCCACGGACGGCGGAGGAGTCGGGCAAGCCCCTCGCGCAGGCCCGCGGGGAGTGGGCGGGCGCCCCCAACTACCTGCGCGTCGCGGCCGAGCAGGCGCGGTCGCTCGGCGGGCGGAGCATCCCCTCGCGGCTCGGTCCGCGGCGCATCGACGTCACCCACCAGCCCGTCGGCGTCGTCGGCGTCATCACGGCGTGGAACTTCCCCGTCTATAACCCCAACCGCGCCGTCGCCTCGGCCCTCGCCGCGGGCTGCACCGCCGTGCTGCGACCGTCGGAGTACACGCCGCGCACGGCCTTCGACTACGCGCGGGCCTTCGCGGACGCGGGGCTCCCGCCGGGCGTGCTCAACGTGGTGCACGGCGACCCGGCGTCCATGGGCCAGGCGATGCTCGACGACCCGCGCTGCCGCAAGATGGCCTTCACGGGCTCGACCCGCGTGGGGAAGCTGCTCATGGACGGCGCGTCGCGCACGGTGAAGCGCCTGTCGCTGGAGCTCGGTGGCAACGCGCCCGTCATCGTGATGCCCGACGTCGACGTGGCCGCGGTGGCGAAGAGCGGCGTGACGGCGAAGCTGCGCAACGCGGGCCAGGTGTGCATCGCGCCGCAGCGCTTCTACGTGCACGCGTCGGTGTGCGAGGCCTTCGTCGCGGCGGCGAAGGCGGCCATGGAGCGCGAGGTGATCGGTCACGCGCTGGACGGCAAGAGCACGCTCGGCCCGCTCATCAACGCGACGCAGCGCGAGCGGGTGGCGCGCATCGTCGACGCGTCGGTGGCGGTGGGCGCGAAGCTCGTGACGGGCGGCGCGGCGGTGGAGGGGGCGGGGTACTTCTACCGCCCGACGCTGCTGGTCGACGCGCCGGAGGAGGCGGCGGTGCTGCGCGAGGAGGTGTTCGGGCCGGTGATGGTGGTGGTTCCCTTCGAGCGCGAGGAGGAGGCGCTGGCGAAGGCGAACGACACCGAGTACGGCCTGGCGTCGTACGTGTGGACGCGCGACCTGCGGGTGGCGACGCGGCTGAGTGAAGGGCTCGCGTTCGGCATGGTGGGGGTCAACGACTGGTACCCGGTGACCGCGGAGGCGCCGTTTGGGGGCGTGAAGCAGTCGGGGATGGGGAGAGAGTCGGGGATGGAAGGGCTGCTGGAGTACCTGGAGGTGAAGACGCGCTACGTGGGGTTGGGGTGAGCGAAGGGATGGACGCTGAGGGGCGGCGGTGGCTGTATCACCTGGTGGTGCGACAGCCGCTGCCCGAGGGGCGGTACGCGCCGGAGTCGCTCGCGCGGGAGGGCTTCGTGCACTGCTCGTATGCCGACGCGGTGGCGGAGAGCGCGCGGTTGTATTTCGCGGCGGGGGCGGACGTGGTGGCGTGGCGGATCGATCCGGCGCGGCTGGATGTGCCGGTGGAGGTGGCGATGACGCCGCGCGGGGGGATGCCGCATGTGCGGGGGAGCGTGGGGAGGGAGGCGATCGTCGCGGTGTGCGAGCGGGGGGAGTGGGGGAGGCTGGCGGATCGGGGGTGAGCGCAACCGCTTCCTAAGCGCGCCTTGCCTCCCTACATCCCCCGCCCCGACGCCGACGCCCAACGGCTGACCCGCTCCCCTCCCCTCACACCGCCGTCGCGAACACGTAGGCCCGCTCGCTGGGGTGCTCCACCGCCGCGTCGGGCCGTCGTTCCAGCCGCGCGTCGACGCGAAACCCTGCCGCCCGCAGCGCCGCCTCCACGCGCTCCACCGGGTGGAAGAAGAAGTCCACCGACACGGGCAGCTCCCACCACGCGTCGAGGTGCACCCGCGCGTCGCCGACGTGAAACGCCAGCAGCGCCACCCCGCCCACGGGCAGCACGCGACGGAGTTCGTCGCAGGCGCGGGGCAGCGCGTCGCCGGGCAGGTGCACGATCGCGTAGTACCCGACGACCCCCGCGCACGCGCCGTCGGCGATGGGGAGGGCGGTGAAGTCGGCCTCGGTGAAGCGGAGCTCGGGGTTCTCACGGCGGGCGACGGCGAGCATGTCGGGCGAGCGATCGACGCCCTCGACGGAGACGCCCCGCGCGTGGAGGTAGCGCGCCACCTGGCCAGGACCGCAGCCGAGGTCGAGCACGCGGCCGACGTCGCGCGTGCGCTCGGCGACGACGTCGAGGAGGGCGCGGTCGAAGGGCTTGTGCGCGAGCTCGTCGAGCAGCCGGGCGGCGTAGGTCTCGGCGACGGTGGCGTAGGCGTCGCGCACGCCATGGTCGGGGATGGGGGGAACCACCTCGATGGCGCCGACGATCGCGTCGTTGAAGGCGTCGAGCGCCTCGGCAGGGACCCACAGCTCCTGGTGGTACGCGCGACCCACCGTCTGGACGGGGTACGGCGCGAGCGCCTCGGCCCGCACGCGGAAGCGCGTGACGAAGCCCGCGCCGGAGGCGGGGAGGTTCCAGCGGTCGGCGATCTCGCGGGCGTAGCGCTCGTTGCAGACGGGGTAGAAGATGGGCTGATCGGCGAGGCGCGGCGGGAAGCGCCCGGTGGCCTCGATGAGCCGAAGTTCGTCGGGGCCGACGGGGCGCCAGAGGGTGCGGGTGGCGACGTCCATGGCGGCGGTTGTAGCGCGGCGTGGGGAGCGTCGGCGATTGGATGCGGCGCGTGGGGCTGTGGTAGGCGCCGTGGTTCATGAGCGACTGGAAGAAATCGTCCCGTGCGCTGCAGGAGCGCTTCGACGCGGCCCTCCCCGAGCACCCTGCGGTCGAGCGGCGGAAGATGTTCGGCTACCCCTGCGCGTTCGTGAACGACAACTTCTTCTGCGGGCTCTTCGAGGAGAGCGTCGTCGTGCGACTGCCCGCGGGGATGCACGAGGAGTTCGCCGAGACGCGCGACGCGGCGGTGTTCAACCCGATGCAGCGGGGGAAGGGGATGACCGACTGGTGGCTCCTGCCGACGACGGTGTCGGAGAGCGACAAGAAGCTCGGGGCGTTTCTCGCGGCAGCGTTCGCCGAGGTGGTGCTGCTGCCGCCGAAGGTGAAGAAGGCGGTGAAGAAGAAGGTGGCAGCGAAGAGGAAGGTGGCGGAGAAGAAGGCACCCGCCGCGAAGAAGGCGCCCGCCGCGAAGAAGAAGCCTCGCGGGGGGTGATGGCGCGAGCGCGGCGGTGGTCGCGTGGTTGGGATGGCAAGACCAGCCCATTTGACGTGCTGTCTACCCCCAACGTCCCAGGGTTCGCCGAGCGCTCACCCTGGGCTGTGTTTGGATCGCCCGCAAGGCCGGGCTCACGCATCTCACGCCATGCAGTTCTCCCTGAGCCCGGCTCGGCGGGCGATCCAATGCTAGCCCAGGGTGAGCGCTCCGCGAACCCTGGGACGTTGAACCGCGCGCACGCACCGGCGAGCAGGCTTCGCCGCCCCCCTCGACTCACGTGTCGCGCCAGTGCTGGTAGACCAACCGCGCGCCGAAGATCGCGGGCCCCACCATCACGTAGCTCACCTGCCCCTCCGACACGTGCGACCCGTACAGGTACGCGAGCACCGACACGCCGATCAAAGCCCACCCCGCGATTGCCTGCATGACCCCGAGAACCTCCGCGCGCAGCCTACCACCGTCACCCCGCGCGCCACCAGCGGCCCGCGCTCGGCCATTGCGTCGGCCGCCCCGCTTCGCTACGACGCTCGCATGATGCAGCTCCGCTACGTCCGCGTGGACGTGTTCACCGACCGCGCGCTGATGGGCAATCCTCTCGCGGTGTTCACCAACGCGCGCGGCGTCTCCGACGCCACCATGCAGCGCCTCGCCCGCGAGATGAACCTCTCCGAGACCGTCTTCCTCCTCCCGCCCGCGCAGGGCGGTCACTGCCGCCTCCGCATCTTCACCCCCACGCAGGAGGTCCCCTTCGCGGGCCACCCCGTGCTCGGCACCGCCTTCGTCGTCGGCGAGCCCCTCACCGTCGACCTCCTCCACCTCGAGACCGCGAAGGCCATCGTGCGCGTCCGCCTCGAGCGCGAGAACGCCCGCGGCGTCTTCGGCTGGATGGATCAGCCCCTCCCCACCGTCGCCCCCTTCGCCCAGACCGACGCGCTCCTCCGCGTGCTCGGCGTCACGTCCACGGTGCTCCCCGTCGAGCGCTACGACAACGGCCCCACCCACGCGATGGTGTGCCTCGCCTCGCCCGCCGAGGTCGAGTCGCTGCGCCCCGACCTCTCCGCCCTCGCGGCCCTCGACGTGCTGTGCGTGAGCGTGTTCGCGCAGGAGGGCGCCGAGGTGCTCACCCGCGTGTTCGCGCCCGCGGGGGGCGTCGCCGAAGACCCCGCCACGGGTTCCGCCGCGGGGCCGCTCGCGCTCCACCTCGCGCGCCACGGCCGCGTCGCGTGGGGGACGGCGCTGCGCATCGCGCAGGGAGCCAGCATCGGTCGCCCGTCGGAGCTGCACGCGCGCGCCAGCGGGAGCGACGCGGCGGTGAGCGGCGTCGAGGTCGGCGGCGCGGCCGTGATCATCGGTCGCGGCGAGGTTCGCCTGCCGCTGTGAAGGCCACCAGCGCCACCGCCGCGTAGCACAGCGCGGCCCCCGCCAGCACCGCGGTGAAGCCCTCGGCGATGGCGACGATCATCGCCCCCACCGAGCCCACCACCGACGCGTACCCGTTGAGCACCCACGCCTGCGCCACCCACGCGCCGCGCGCGTTCTCGTCACGCCGCGCCGCCCCGAGCGCGAGGCTGGTCGGGAAGGGCATCCCCATCAGCAGGCCCGGCGCGCCGATGAGCGCCACCGCGAGCGCGCACCGGGCCGCGAAGGGCCACGCGAGCCCCGCTTCGAACACCCGCTGCAGCCCGACACCCTCCGCCACGAGCAGCGCCACCACGGCCGCCGCCACCGCCGCCAGGCGCTTCGGCTCGCCGCGCACCACGCGGGCCGAGAGCGCGCTCCCGACGCCCGACGACACCAGCAGCGCGAAGAGCACCACCGACAACGCGTGCACCGGGTTGCCCAGGAAGAGCGTGAACTTCGGCACGAACACCGACTCCACCGCGATGTACCCCAGGCCCAGCGCGAGGAAGGTGAGCGCCTCACCGCCCGCCATCACCGGCCCCGCGGCCCCTTCGCGACGTCGCCGCAGCCACGGCGGGAGGAGCAGCCCCAGCGCGCCGCCGACCAGCGCGAGGAGGAAGGTCACCACCAGCAGCGTCTGCCCCGAGGCCGCGCCGAACACCCACTCGCGGCTCGACCGCAGCCGCGCGAAGCGGTTGTATTCGAAGAAGAACGGCGTGTCGTCGGTCGTCGCCTCGATGCGGTAGTGGTAGTCGCGCACGAAGGCCGCGCGGTCGGGCGAGCGGAAGTAGCGTTCGAAGACGTTGTCCGTCGTGGGGCTGTCGGGCGACCACACCACGCTGAAGCCGTTGGCCGCTGCGAGCACCCGGATCGCGCGCAGCTCGTCGGGGCGGAAGGGCGTGCGCCGCGCGAGGAGGAGCGAGAGGTCGCCGGGCGCGTTCACCGCGTTGGTCGAGAGGATCACCGTACGCGCACCCGCGTCGCCGAGGCCCAGCGCGCGGTAGGCCGCGTCGGCGATGGCGCAGAGCCGGATGGTGTGACGGTCGGGCCGGTAGAGCCAGCGCGTCATCGTGAGCGTCCCCTCGGGCGTGAGGTGCTCCAGGTACTCCTTGAAGGCCTCCACCGTGTAGAGGAAGTTCTCGCTGAGGGCGAAGGCGCCGGCCTGCGAGGCGGCGTAGGTGTCGACGCCGGAGATCTGCAGGAGGTCGTAGCGCGTGGGCGAGCGACGGAGGTAGTGCCGCCCCTCGGCGTGGGTGATGCGGACGTGCGGGTGGTGGTAGACGCCGCCGGCGAAGCGGTCGAAGTCGCGGGAGACGCCGCGGATGATGCTCCGGTTGATCTCGACGCCCTCGATCTCGGGGACGCCGAAGTGCAGCGCCGCCCGCACGTCGACGCCGCCGCCCGCGCCGATGATGAGCATGCGCTGGGGGCGGAAGCTCCGCGCCCGGTCGACGAGGTGCGCGAAGCTCGGGAGGAGCATCTCGAACACCGGGTGCCGCCACTCGGGGAGCCCGTCGGCCCCGCGCCTCGCTTCGAAGATGGACGTGAGCGCCCACGCGTCGATCACCACGCCCACCTGCGTCGGCGCGGGGAGGCTGTACCGGGGAGAGAGGCCCCAGATGCCCATGTGCTCGGGGTTGCGAAAGAGGTCGACGCAGGCCGTCGAGTCGCAGCGCCGCGAGTAGATGGCCGAGCGCTCCACCCGCGGATAGAGCTTCGCGTTGGGCAGGTAGAAGGGCCCGTGGAGCGGGTCGCTCCCCCACGCCGTGAGGGCGATGAGCGCCACCGCGGAGGCGACGGCGACTGCCGTGCCGCGCGCGCGAAAGGCCGCGCTGCGCCGGGCGAAGCCGAGCGCCGCGAGGGCCATCCCCGCGGCCGAGGCCACCATCGCGCCCGCGCCGCCGCCGAGGTGATCGAGCGCGAGGACGCTGAGCCCGCAGCCCACGCCGCTCCCCACGAGGTCGGCGGCGTAGAGCGTCGCCGCGGAGGCCCCGTACGACGAGAGGACCGCCGCGATCACCACGCCGGAGAGCAGGAAGGGGACGAGCACCACCGCGAGGAGCGCGACGAAATAGGCAAACTGGAGCGGGCTCGCGAGCACCGACACGCCGAAAGGGAGCCGCGAGGCCACGGTGAGCGCGAGCACCACCGATCCCGCCGCCGCGAGGCAGAGCTTCGCCAGGCGGGCGTCGAGGTCGCCCTCTCGGAGCGCCGGACGGAGCTGCACGATCACCCCGCCGCCCGTGAAGCCCAGCAGCGCCATCGCGATCGCGAGGAAGGCGAAGTGGTACCAGATGAGCAGCGAGAACACGCGCGTCAGCGAGACCTGGAGCGCCAGCACCGAGAGCGCGGTGAGGGCGATGGCGAGGAGCGGCATCCGTCGAGGCATCCGTTGGGGCGCAACCGTACTCCGCCACCCCCTGGCGCCCGAAGCACGAAGCGCCACGCTTCACCACGGGCTGAACCGTCCCTGTCGCCCCCTTGACCCGCACGCCATCGAGGCGTTTGACTCAGCGCCGTGATCCGCCCTGCGCTCCTCGCCACCGCCCTCGCGCTCACGGCCTGCACCGACGACGCGCCCCCGATGGGCGACGCCGCGCCTCCCCCGGGCGACGCCACGCCGCCGCGCTCGTGCCGCACCACCTTCACCTTCATGCTCGGCCGCCCAGCCCGCGCGGTGGCCATCGGCGGCGAGTGGAACGGCTTCTCCGCCACCGCCACCCCCATGACCGACACGGGGACCACGGGCGTGTACCGCGCCGAGGTGGCCCTCCCGCCCGGCGACTACGGCTACAAGTTTGTCATCGACGGGAGCGAGTGGGTGCTCGACCCGGCCGCCATCGAGCGGAAGTACGTCGGCTCGGTGGAGAACTCCCGCGTCCGCGTGGAAGACTGCAACCTCCCGTCGCTCCGCGTGGCCCGCCAGTCGGCCACAGGCGAAGGCGCGCTGGAGCTCGACATCGCCTACACCGACGGCGCCGAGATGCGCGGCCTCGACGCGGCCTCGGTGCGCGTCACCATGAGCCCCACCGCGCTCCCCCAGGGCGCCGTCACCGTCGACCGCGCGGCGGGGATGATCCGCGTGCGAGCGAGCGGTCTCGCGGCGACGAAGTACTCCCTGCGCGTCAACGCCGCCACGGCGAGCGGACGGCGCGCCCGCGAGCTCTTCGTGCCGATGTGGGTCGAGCGCACGCCCTACGTCTGGGGCGACGGGCCGCTGTACTTCGTCTTCACCGACCGCTTCCGCAACGGCGACCCCACCAACGACGGCCGCTCCGGCGCCACCGCCCCCATCGCCGACTGGAACGGCGGCGACTTCGCGGGCGTGACGGCGGCGCTGCGCGAGGGCTACTTCGACCGCCTCGGCGTGCGCGCCCTGTGGCTCTCCCCCGTCAACAGCAACACGCCCGCGGTGGGCCGCGGGAGCGACGGGCGCAACTACTCGGGCTACCACGGGTACTGGGTCAACCGGGCGCGCGACACCGACGCGCACTGGGGCTCCCTCGACGCGCTCCGCGCGCTCAACGCGGAGGCGCACCGCCACGGCATCCGCGTGCTCTACGACCTCGTGCACAACCAGCTCCACCGCGAGCACCCGTACTTCATGGATCACCAGCGCGCCGGGTGGTTCAACGGCGACGGCAACTGCGTGTGCGGGGGCCCGGGTTGTAGCTGGGACGACCGCGCGCTCGATTGCTGGTTCACCAACTACCTCCCCGACGTCAACTGGGGCTCGATGGCCGTCGCCGACGCGATGCTCGACGACGCCTGGTGGTGGCTCACCGAGACCGACGCCGACGGCTTCCGCGTCGACGCCGTCAAGCACATGAACTACCTCGGCACCACCAACCTCCGCGCCACCCTCGACCGCTGGGAGACGGGCAACGCGCGGATGTACACCGTGGGCGAGACCTTCACCGGCGCCGACGGCCACGAGCTCGTGCGCCGCTACATCGGCCGCAACGCGCTCCACGCGCAGTTCGACTTCCCGCTGTACTGGTCCATCCGCCGCGCCTTCGCGGCGAGCCAGGGCTCGATGGGCGACCTCGAGGCCTCCGTCCAGACCAGCGAGCGCGCCTTCGGCGACGCGCCGATGTCCCCCTTCCTGGGCAACCACGACATCCCGCGGTTCATGTCCGAAGCCGCGGGGCAGCTCATGGGTAACCTGCAAGACCAGGCCTTCAACAACCCGCCGCCCCCGCCCGACAGCGACGCCCCCTACGAGCGGATGGCCCTCGCGTGGACCTTCACCCTCACGCAGCGCGGCGTCCCGCTCATCTACTACGGCGACGAGGTGGGCCTGCCCGGCACGGCCGACCCCGACAACCGCCGGATGATGCGCTTCGGCGCCGAGCTCAACCCCCGCGAGCAGCGCCTCCTCGCGCACGTCCAGGCCGTGAGCTCGCTCCGCAGCACCCACGCGGGCCTGCGGCGCGGCGCCCGTCGCTCGCTCCACACCGACGGCGACGGCTACGTCTACGCGCGCGGCACGGGCAACGACGTCGCCCTCATCGCGCTCAACCGCGGCACCACCGCCCGCACCGTCTCCGTCCGCGTCAGCGACGTCGACGTCCCCGACGGAACCACCCTCCGCGACGCCCTCGGCGGCCCCGCGGTGACCGTCCGCGGCGGCGCGATCGACGTCCCCTTCCGCCCCCGCGCGAGCGCCATCTACGTGCGGTGAGGGCGACGTCGTCTGAGACGATGTCGCGGCCGTCTGTGCAACGAATGTCACATTGACGCTCGGTCTACGGGCCGAAGACACTCCGCGCGGGCACTGTCGCCCCGCTCGCTCGGAGGTCCCTTCATGCTCGCGCGTCGCCTCTCGTTCGCCCCGCTGCTCGTCGGTCTCCTCGTTGGCTGTGTCGGCGCGGACGGCGCGGACAGCACCGCCGGCCCGCTCGTGTACGGCGCCGACGACCGCCTCGAGCGCTACCAGCTCACCACCGCCCCGAGCATCGCCCTCGCCAACTCCACGGCGGGCGTGTTTCGCAGCACCGCGGTGACCCTCCGCACGGACGGCAGCTATCAGGTCAACGCGTCGGGCACCTTCGCCACGAGCTACTCCCTCTGCGCCGAGGAGCCCTTCCGCACGCAGCCCAACCCCGCCTTCTGCACGGCCTTCCTCGTCGCCCCCGACGTGCTCGCCACCGCGGGCCACTGCCTCCGCACGGCCACCGACTGCAGCACCGCCACCTTCGTGTTCGGCTACCACATGAC
>JBILLV010000599.1:0-3405 GCA_044375895.1 Polyangiales bacterium
GGGGCCGTACTCCTCACGTTGGCGCTCGTGACGCCCCGTCCCGCCGCCGCGCAGTCGGAGTACTGGACCCACCTCGGCGCGCTCGATGCCAGCCTCCTCGAACGCGCCCGGGCGATGCCGTCGTTGCAGACCCGCGGCGTCGGCATGGTGGGCCTCGGCGTCGTGCCCGACGAAGCTGCGGCGCCGGTCGTCATCGCGCCCGGTTCGTTCTACACCCCTGCGGTGTTGCGCGTGAGCCTCGCGCACGGGGGGACGGAGCTACGGGCCAAGCGCGCGCGATGGCGGCGGCGGCTCGACGAAGCGCTCGCGTCGTGCCGTGCCCACGTCCGCGCCAACGGGAGCTGTGCGTGCCTGGTGATGGCGTCGGTGTCCTGGGGGGCGGTGGCCGCGTTGCCGGCGGCCGAGCAGCGGGGTGACGCGCGCTTCCTCGTCGACCACGGCGCGGACGTCGTGCTGGGCGAGGGGGCGGGCGGCGTGCAGCGGGTGGAGCGGCTGAGCACGCGGCGTGGTGAGGCGCTGGTGGCCTACGGGATCGGGACGGGCGTGGGCGAGGGGGAGCGGGTGTACCTGAGCTTCGCGCTCGGGCTGGTTCCGAGCGGAAGCGGGCACAGGGTGCGGGTGTCGACGGTTCGTGCGACGGCGCTCGGGGTGGAGGGGGCGAGCGTGGTGCGACTCGCGGACCTGCCCGATGGGAGGGAGCGAGACGCGCGGCTGGGGGCGCTCCGCGGGCGGCTTGGGGCGGAGGTGGTCGCGGTCGAGTGACGAGGTCGCCGCGGTAGGGTGAAGATCAGGGGTAGGTGGAGTCGAGTCCGGGAGTCGGGGAGTTGACTCCAGGGGGAGGTGGAGTTGACTCCAGGGGAGGGTGGAGTTGAGTCCGGGGGGGACGTGGAGTTGAGTCCGGGGAGACGTGGAGTTGAGGTCGGGCGGAGAGGAGTGAAGTCCGGGGGAGGGTGGACTTCACTCCAGGGGAGGGTGGAGTGGAGTCCATGATAGCGTGGTGTGGGGAGCAAATCGCGGCGGGGCATACTTCGTGCCGGGCGTGGCACGAGAGACGGGGTGGGACGGTGGGAGGAGTGGCTGTTAGGGGGTATGGAGCGGCTTGATAGCGATGCCCGCTCTGTGTTTATGATCTTTGCCGGATAGAACACGATGTTGGGCAGCCTCGGGTTCGCGGTGACAGACGATGACTACCGCAGGGTCGCAGACCATGAAGCGCAGCGGAGAATGCCTCGGCCGCTTGTGTGGTCTGGTTGTCGTGGCTTGTCTTCAGAATGCATGCGATCAGTTTTTTACAATAGAGGCACGCGTAACGTCATGTCATTCCGGAATGCCGGTGGTTCACGCGATGGCATTGCTGAAACTGGAGAGGGGCTATGGTGAACGGGACCATGAAGCCCTCTCGGATGTCGATGGTGGAGTTCGTATGGATATGAACGAACCTCCGTCGGTTTGGGCGACGCTCAGGATTCAAGCCTCCGGGTACCAGCGTTGGAGCCGACAGTTTCGTGGTCAACCTGCTTCCAGGGTGGAACTTTGCCTGAATCCGCTGAACAACCAGTCGGGGTCGTTCGGCCGCGAGCGGAAGCATTGATGGAGTTGACGAGTGGCTAGCTTGCCAGTACGAACATCAGGCCCGTTCTCCGCACTGCTGGTCCTCGGCTGGAACAAGCGAGTCTGGACCAAAAGCGCAAAGCTCCCCTTCCCTCCGTTCCCGCGGTTGGGAATCCGTATCGACACATATGATATGCTTCATGTAGACAGCGTGGTCGTGGGCGACAAGGGCTATGATGTCACCTGCATCTGTACCTTCGAGGGAGGTGGGGACGACTACACCGAGGCGCAGGTGTTGGCGTTGGGCTTTGAGGAAGGAGGATACCCGTAGCGCTCCCATAAGATCGACACGGGTCCAAAACCGTGCAGGTCGCCCGGGTGCGGAGAGTTGCCGGGACGAACTGGGCTGGAAGGCTGAAACTGTCAGTGGATGCGATTCGAAAGGCAGGCCATGGTGAAGCAGCAAACAACGAACGAGACCGATGAGGAAGCCGCACAGAAGGCGGAACTCGCTTCGTTGCCGTTCATCAAGCGTGTAGTCCTTAAGTACGAGGAGCTCGCCTCAGACATCCGAAGCCGCGGAGAGACATGGGCTCTCCAGGCCCGGCTCGCCAATGACGAAGTCGAGAAGGACCAGTACGCGGCGATCGCGGCTGCCCACGAGGCACTCCTGGGGAAGCCGGGGACGACGCCCGTCTCGCTCAACACCATCGCCGAGATGTTGGAGCGGGTCCGCCCGGACTTTCGGCTGCGCTGGGGGCCCTCTCCCCCGCCTCGCAACGCCTGGATCATCATCGGCAACGACGACTCGTGGGTCGATCGCCAGCGGCTCGACGGCATCAACGCCGAGCCTGACTATTGGTACTGGAACGGTTCGCCCCACACGGAGGAGGACGACCTCCTCTTCTTCTACTACACCGCCCCCCGTGGCGCGGTGTGCTTCGTCGCACGCGCCGATCGCGATCCCTACTACGAGGCGCATGTCGATTCGCGCGCCGAAATTTCGCCGGGGCAGTGGTGCTTCGGCCTGAAGAGCATGGTGGAGATCGAGCCGATCACCTTCAAAGATCTCTGCGCGATCTGCGGCGAGACGCTGATCCTCAAGGGCCAGTCGGGCAAGAAGCTCACCGCCGCAATGGCCAACGCGCTGCTATCGTGCATCAAGATCAGGCACCCCACGGACTCCGACATTCGTGACGACATCATGCAACCCGTCGAGAACCATGCGCTGCCGCGGCCTGGCGCCATGACCCTCGACGACCTGCGAAACCTCGCCTCGGGGCACCTCAACCTCGAAAAGGAAGTGGAGGAGTACGTCGTCGACCCCTTGCTACGACTCGCGGGCTTGGGCGAGGCGCCGTATCGCATCGAGCGTCAGGTGCGTGTGGGCAGGGGCCTCGCGGATCGCGTTGTGTATCACAACGACAAAACGGTTTGCGTGATCGAGGTCAAGCGACGGCTGCACCTCGATCGCAACCGCAACTGGGCGGCGTGCATCGACCTCGGGCAGGTCGAGGGCTACGCGACGATGTTGTCCGCAGATTTCATGCTCGTAGACGTCGATCGCATCGCGTGCTTCAAGGCGGGCGACAAGACCCCGTCGGTGGAGTTCGATCGTCGGCACCTCGACGAGGATGCGATCGAGGACATTGCCTTGTACGCGTCGGGACGCGGCGAGCGCCGACCGCAACGCAGAAAGACGGCCCCATGATCTTCGCAGACCTCAAGAACGACTTCGTCTTCCGGCGGATCTTCTCGACCCACCCCGACATCCTCCGCGGCCTGCTCAACGACCTGCTCGGCCGCGAGGGTGACCGGGCGATCACGAGCATCGAGTACCTCCCGAGCGAGCAG
>JBILLV010000598.1:0-3405 GCA_044375895.1 Polyangiales bacterium
TCGGCCACCGTCGTGGGTGGTCGCTTGCCCTGCGTGAGGGCCTTCGCGGTGTCGTCGTCGACGGTCACCATCGGCATCGCCCGCCCCGCCGCCGTCATCGGGAGAAGCTTCGCCACGAGCGCCTCCCGCGCCTCCGGGTCCTTCTTCGCGGCGCGCTCCAGGGTGGCCGCGTCGAGGGCCTCGTCGACGGTGAACGCGCCCGACGCGAGCCGACGCAGCGCGGTGAGGTATGCGAGCGTGCCGAGCGAGGCCGCGAGGTCGCGCGCGTACGAGCGTACGTAGAAGCCCTTCGACGCGGTGAGGTCGACGTCGCACGCGCCCTCCCGCACCGCGAGCAGCGTTGCCCGGTGGAGCGTCACCGGCCGCGGCGGGAGCGCCACCGTTTCGCCGCGCCGTACGCGCTCGTGCATCGCGACGCCGCCCACCTTGATCGCGCTCACGGCGGGCGGCTCCTGGAGCATGGAGCCCACCAGCGCCGCGACCGCCGCCGCGACGGCCTCGGCCGTGGGGAGGGGCGCGTCGCTCGTCTCGGTGATGGGTCCGTCGGCGTCGAGGGTGGCGGTGGTGGCGCCGAAGCGAACTGTGGTGACGTAGCGCTTCTCGTCGAGCGTGAGCCACGCGGAGAGCTTGGTGGCCTCACCGAGCAGCACCAGCAGGAGCCCCGTGGCCATCGGGTCGAGGGTGCCCGCGTGGCCCACCTCGCGCATCCCCGCGGCGCGGCGGACGCGCGAGACGACGTCGTGGGAGGTCATCCCGCCGGGCTTGTCCACGAGGAGGATGCCGTTCATGGGTGTCACTTCTTGAAGGCGATGGCGACGGCGGCGAAGACGAGCGCGAAGGAGACAGCGTAGCGGGCAGTGAGCTTCTCGCCGAGCCACAGCCACGAGAAGCCCACGAACACCGTGAGCGTGATCGCCTCCTGCATCACCTTGAGCTGGTAGGCCGACAGCTGACGGTACCCGATGCGGTTGGCGGGGACCATGAGCATGTACTCGAAGAGGGCGATCATCCAGCTCCCGAGGACGGCCTGCCAGAGCTTCACCGAGCGCTCGCGCAGGTGGCCGTACCACGCCGCCGTCATGAAGACGTTGGAGCACAGCAGGAGGCCCGCGGCCTTCCACGCGTCGCTCATCTCAGAGCACCAGCTTGTACCCGTGGCCGTACACCGTGAGGATGTGCTGCGGCTTGTCGGGGGCGTGCTCCACCTTGCGCCGGAGCTTCACGATGAAGTTGTCCACCGCCCGGTTGTTGATCGCCTGACCGCCCCACACCCGGTCGAGGATCTCCTCGCGCCCGACGGCCTCGCCCGCCCGCTCGATGAGCAGCCCGAGGAGCGCGACCTCATACGACGACAGCGCCTCCTCGCGTCCGTCGGCGGTGACGGTGTGGCCCGCGAGGTTCACGTCGGCCTTGCCGATGCGCACGAGGGCGGGCGCCTGCGCGGTGCGCTCGGCGCGGCGGAAGATCGCGCGCACCCGCGCCACCAGCTCGCCCACGGAGAAGGGCTTGGTGACGTAGTCGTCCGCGCCCGCGTCGAGCCCGCGGATCTTGTCGTTGTCCTGGCTGCGCGCCGACAGGATGAGGATCGGGACCGTCCGCGACCAGCGCCGGAGCTGCGCGCACACCTCGTAGCCGTTGGTGTCGGGGAGCATCAGGTCGAGGATCACCAGGTCGGCCTTCTCGGCCCGCGCGAGCTCGATGCCCTCGCGCCCCGTCCCCGCGGAGGTGACCCGGTAGCCCTCGAAGGAGAGCGCGTCGGTCACGCCCAACGCCATCGCGGGCTCGTCTTCGATGAGAACGATCGTCTTGCCGGCTGCCATGCGCGGCGTCGGGTTCTACACGATGTCGCGCGGGGCCGCCATTGGGGTGTAGTCTCCCGACGCCAAGCGCGTGCCCACCCTGCTCCTCGCCCTCATCGTGTGCGCCGCGTTCACCGTCGAGTCGGCGCTCGGCTTCGGCGCCACCGTCATCACCGTCTCGCTCGGCGCGCGCGTGCTGCCCGTCCGCGCGCTGCTGCCGGTGTTCGTGCCGCTCAACGTCGCCCTCTCGCTCTGGCTCGCCGCGCGCAACCGCCGCGACATCGACCGCGCGCTCCTCGGGCGCCGCGTGCTCCCCCTCATGCTCCTCGGGATGCCCCTCGGGATGCTCCTCGTGCGCCGCCTCTCGGAGCCCGTCACGCGGCGCGTCCTGGGGGCCCTCGTGATCGCCCTCTCCGTCGCTCAGCTCGCGAAGCTCCGACGCGGCGACGACGCGCCGAGCGCCACGCCCGCGCCCGTCGCCGCGGGGCTGCTCACGGCCGCGGGGGTGGTGCACGGGATGTTCGGCGCGGGCGGGCCCCTCGCGGTGTACGTCATCGGCCGCGCGCTCCCCGAGAAGGCCCGCTTCCGCGCGACGCTGAGCGCGCTGTGGCTGGCGCTCAACGCCGTCCTCGTCGGGGGCTACGCGCTCGACGGCGCCCTCACCGCGCGCAGCCTGGAGACCACCGCCCTGCTCGTCCCCGCCCTCGCCCTCGGCATCACCGCCGGCGAGTGGCTCCACGGCCGCGTGCCCGAACGGACGTTTCGGACGAGTGTCTACGTCGTGCTGCTCGTGGTGGGCGGCGCGCTGATCGCAAGGAGCTGAGAGCCTATGGACACGCTGGTCACCGGGGCGACGGGGTTCGCGGGGCGCGCCCTCGTCGCGGCGCTGCGGGCGGAGGGACACGCGGTGCGCGCCCTCGTGCGGGAGGGGAGCTCGGGCGCCGCGCGCAAACGCCTGGAGGGCATCGGCGCGACGCTGGTGACGGGCGACGTCCGCGACCAGCGCTCGCTCGAAAGCGCCGCGCGGGGCTGCGCGGTGGTGTTTCATGGCGCCCGCGTCGACGACGCCACGCAGCCGCGCGACGTCCTCGAGGCCGTCAACCTCGTCGGCACCGAGAACCTCCTCGCCGCGTGCCGGGCCGCGGGCGTGCGGCGCCTCGTGTACCGCTCCACCGCGGACGTCACCCTCGGCGTCGTCGAGCGCTCGTACGTCGACGAGGATTTCGCCCAGCCCATCCCCTTCGACGACGACGCCGCCGTCACCCGCTCGCTCGCCGAAGACCTCGTCATCGCCGCCAGCGACGAGCGCCTGGAGACCGTCACCCTCCGCCCCGGCTGGCTCTGGGGCGTCGACGACACCTGCCTCGCCCCGCGCGTCGTCCGCGCGGCCCGCGGCGAGCTCCCCTGGCGCTGGATCGACGGCGGCCGCTCCCTCTGCGCCACCACCCACGTCGCCAACCTCGTCAGCGCCTCCCTCCGCGCCGCGGTGGCGCCCGAGGCCGCGGCGAAGGTGCTCTACGTCACCGACGACGAGCGCGTCACCGTGCGGGAGTTTGTCACCCGCCTCGCCGCCGCCCTGGGGGTGAGCGCGCGCTGGGCGTCGCTC
>JBILLV010000242.1:0-13892 GCA_044375895.1 Polyangiales bacterium
CCGCCCGTTCGAAGCGCTCCCCGTTCCATCGCAGCATCGCGCCGGGGATGGCCACCCACACGGCGTCGGGGCTGAGGACGGCGATGGTTCCGCTCGTGCGGGTGGGGTCGTAGGGGTGGACGCGCAGGGCGCTGAGGCCCGCGGACGACGCGCGGAGCACCACCCCTTCGCGCGTGAGGGCCCACGCCTCGTTGCCCCTCGCCCCCATCGCGGCGATGTGACCGCCAGCGGGCTGCGGGTTCTCCCAGCACCAGCCGCGCGCGTCGCAGGTGGCCGGCGCGCCTGCCTCCCAGGGGACGAAGCGCGGCTGCGACGCCATCGACCCATCGCGGCGGAGCTCGCTCACGACGTCGACGCTCACCTCGGCGACGTCGCGGGCCACGGTGGCGTCGGGGGCCTCCGTCGTGCGGGGGCAGCCCGCGAGGAGGGCGAGGGCGACGACACAACGGGCAGCGACGGCCATGGCGGTGACGGTACCATCACGGCGTGACGATCGAGCGCGGACGCTTCGCCCCCACCCCCTCCGGCGCCCTCCACGTGGGCAGCGCGCGCACGGCGCTGGCCTCTGCCCTCGCCGCGTGGCGGACGGGCGGCCGCTGGGTGCTGCGCGTCGAAGACCTCGACGTGGTGCGCTCGAGCACGCGCCCCATCGAGGCGATGTACGAAGACCTCGCGTGGCTCGGCCTCGCGTGGGACGAGGGCCCCGGCGCCGACGAGCCCCACGCGCCGTACCGTCAGAGCGCCCGCGCGGGGCTCTACCGCGAGGCCCTCGACGCGCTGCGGGGCAGTGGCCTCGTGTACCCCTGCGCGTGCAGTCGCAAGGAGGTGGAGGCGGCGTCGCAGGCGCCCCACGGGGCCGAAGCCCTGTACCCGGGGACGTGCCGCGAACGCGATCCCGATGAGGTCGTGCGCGACGCGAGCGCGCGGGGGCGGAGCGTGGCGTGGCGCTTCCGCGTCGATCGGTCGCGGGGCGCTGTCACCGTCCACGACCTCGTCGCGGGGGTGTACGCGCAGGACGTCGCGCGCGCCGTGGGTGACTTCGTGGTCGCGCGCGGCGATGGGGTCGCGGCGTATCAGCTCGCGGTGGTGGTCGACGACCTCGCGATGGAGATCACCGAGGTGGTGCGCGGCGACGACCTGCTCGCCAGCACGCCCCGGCAGGTGCTGCTCTACGAGGCTTTCGGCGCGCCGCCGCCGCGCTGGATGCACCTGCCGCTGGTGCTCGGGAGCGACGGCGAGCGCCTCGCCAAACGCCTCGGCGCGATGGGGCTGCGCGAGCTGCGGGAGCGCGGTCACCGGCCCGAGCGGCTGCGCGCCGAGCTGCTCGCGTCGCTGGGAGTGATCGACGATGGGTCACCCCTGCGCACGCTCGCGCGGCGCTTCGAGCCGGCGAACGTTCCGCGGACATCGCCGCGCTGGGATGTCACCCGCGACGCCCTCGTTGCGAGTTGACCGAATGCACGCATCGGCGTAGGAGAGGCGCCGACAGCGGGTGATGACCACGACCAGCGATCGACCGTCCATGCCGACCGCGCCCCCGGATGCGCCTGCGGGGGTGATTCGTATTCTGTTGGATGTGACGACGGCGCTCACGGCGAGCCTCGACCTCGACCAGGTGCTCGGCGAGATGCTCACGCGGACGGTTCGCCTCGGGCGGGCCACCGCGGGCACGTTGATGCTGGTGGACGCCGCGGGGAAGCCGCAGCGCAAGATCGCCGTGCGCGGGGGGATGCCCTACCAGGTGGACGACGCCGCCCTCACGCGGGTGCTCCACGGGGGCCTCGCGGGGTGGGTGTTCGGGCGGGGCGTCCCGGCGAAGGTCGACGACACGCTCGACGACCCGCGGTGGCTGCGCATCGACAACAACGGGCAGAGCTCGCGCTCGGCGGTGTGCGTGCCGGTCTGGCGGCGCCGTCGCATCCTGGCGATCCTCACGCTCACCCACTCGCGCCCGCACCATTTCGACGACGACCTGCTCGAGCTGCTGGAGGCCATCGCGGGGCAGGCGGGCATCGCCATCGAGAACGCGCAGCTCTTCGGCGAGGTGCAGCGCCTCGCCACCACCGACGCGCTCACGGGCCTCGCCAACCGGCGGCATTTCCTCGCGCTCGCGGAGGAGGCGTTCACGTTTCGCCCGCGGCCGATGGCGGCCATCATGCTCGACATCGACCACTTCAAGTCCTTCAACGACGCGCACGGTCACCTCGTCGGCGACGTGGTGCTCGCGGAGGTGGGGCGGCGCGTGCGCGACGCGGCGGGCGAGGGGGCCGTGGTGGGGCGCTTCGGCGGCGAGGAGTTCGCCATCGCGCTGTCGAAGGCGGGGGCCGACGAGGCGCGCGCGGTGGCCGAGCGCGTGCGGGCCGCGGTGGCGGCGACGCCCGTTCACACGGGGCGCGGCGAGCTGTCGGTGACGGTGAGCGTGGGGGTGTCGGACGACGCCGGCGCGGCGACGCTGGAAGACGTGCTGCGCCGCGCGGACGACCGGCTCTACGACGCCAAGCACGAGGGCCGCGACCGCGTCGTGGGGTGAGGGGAGCGGCGGGGAGGCTGCGGGCGTCGCGAGCGACTGACGGACACGGCCCGGCCGCGGTTGCGAAGGGCGATGCCGGTCGCGTCGCGCGGGGGGCTACTCTCCCCAGGCGCTGAGCTCGTTGAACGTGTGGGCCATCTGAAAGAACCCGACGACGCACAGCGCGCAGACCATCGAGCGAGCGCCCAGCAGTGACACGCGGGGCGGGACGAGCACGTAGGGCTCCGACGCGGCGCGGTAGGCGCCGCCGGAGGTGGGCGCGTCGCGGACGATGGCGCGCAGCTCTCCGAGGCGAGCCTCCAGCGAGCGGGTGGCCCACGCGGCGCCGTCGAGCCAGAGGAGCGCGGGAACGTTGCGCGGCGCGCCCGGCGGAAGCTCGATGGCGCGCCAGCCCGGGACGCGGCCGGCGAGGATGGCGCGCACTCGCAGGCGAAGGCGAAGCTCCCAGGCGATCGCGACGAGGGCGGCGAGGCACACCCCGACGCCGAGGGCGACGTTGCTCACCAGGACGAGGGTCGCCCTCGAGCGAAACATCGCGTGGTTCCAGACGGGCACGCCGACCATGACCCCGTAGATCGTGATGAGCGCGCACTCTCCGGCGATGTTGCGACCGCGCGGGTGGAGGCGCGCTGCGCGGATGCGGGAGGTGAGAGGCCACGCGGCGAGCTCGCCGAACCCGCAGAGGAAGAGGCCGAAGATCACCCCAGCGGCGGCCTGCAAGGCGAGGGGCGTCGCCATCTCGCCGGGCCGCCACGCTCCAAAGCCGGTGAGCGCGCCGACAAGTGCGCAGAGAGCAGCGTTCTGAGGCAGGGCGCGGGTCCAGGTGGCGCCCCGCATTGCATGGACGAAGGGCATGACTGCGCCCGTGCACATCCAGAGCGCGTTGCTGCCGAACCCACGCCCCACCAGGTCGAGGCTCCACGCGAGCACGAGCGCCCCCACAAAAACAAACGGGAGCAGGTACGCGAAGCTCGCCGGGCGCACTGTCTGTGGGAGCAGGTCGTCCATCGCGTCGATGCTATCGCCGTTGGAGCGCCAGGGACACGGCCCTACGACCGCGAGCGCGCCGCTTCGAACCGGCGTGGTGGCGGCGCGCGGTGGTCTCTCCCGATCGCTCCCGCGATACGGTCTGTCGTCCGTCGCTGGCAGCCGTACGGTCGCTCCCTACGAGGCGACGCGCATCGACTCGACGCTTCGTTCGAAGGCGCCCGAATGGCCCCGGCGACGGATGACGGACCGTATCGCGGGAGCGATCGGGAGAGACCACCGCGCGCCGCTCCGCACCCCCGATACCCCCACCACCCCGTTTCGCCGACGCCCGTCTCAAGGTACCGTCCCTCCCCCGCTCGATGAAGCTCCTCCCCCTCGCGCTCACGCTCACCCTCTCGCTCGTGGCCTTCGAAGCGCGCGCGCAGCCCGCGGTCACCCTGCGCTACCGCTACGTCGCCGGCTCCACCGCCCGCTACACCACGCGCACCGCGCAGACGATGCCCGGCGCCCTCGGCACCACGGTCACCACGTCGACCCACGACGTCGAGACGCTCCGCGTGCTCCCTGACGGCTCGGCCGAGCAGCGCATGCGCATCGCGTCGATGGAGATGACCGGCGCCAACATCCCCGCCCCCGTCCGCGAGCGGGTCACCACGGCGATGCGCGGTCTGGTCATCGAGTACACCGTCGACGCCCGCGGGCGCGTCACGGCGCGTCGCACCGTCGGCGAGGTGCCCGAAGACATGCGCCCGGTGCTCAACAGCGTCCTCGAGTCGCTCGATCAGCTCGGCGCCGCCCTCCCCGAGGGGCCCATCGCCCGCGGCGGCACCTGGCACGACCAGCGCGCCCTCCACCTCGCCCCCGGGACCGCCGACCTCGACATGAACGTCGACACCACCTACACCCTCCGTCAGCTCCGCGGCGTCGGCCCCGCGCAGGTCGCCGTCCTCGGGGTCGCGATGACCATCGCCACGCCGCCCGGCATGGCCGTGCGCGGCGTGCGGATGTCGGGGACGGGCGCCGCCACCGGGGAGAGCATCCTCGAGCTCGGGCGAGGCCGCGTCGGGCGCGCGCAGACCACCGGCAACATGCGCGTCCAGGTGAGCGCCGGGGGGCGCAACCTCGACCTCGACACCCGCTTCGAACACACCATGACCCCCGCCGCCGCTGCGGCGCCCGCCCGCCCCGCGGCGCCCGCCCGACCCGCCACCCCGGCCCGTCCGCCGAGCGCACCCCGGTGATTGTTGATGACACCGTGTTGACGAATCCACAAACCACGGCACGATGGGGCGCGTGATGTTCGAGCGGCTCTCGTCGTCCAACCCCCTGCTGCTGGGATCACAGTCCCCGCGGCGCCTGGAGATCCTGCGCACCGCGGGCATTCCCGTCGAGACCTTCGCGGTCGACATCGACGAGCAGCTCCTCGCGGGCGAGCGCCCCGACGCGATGGCCACGCGCCTCGCGCGGCAGAAGGGCGCCGCGGCGCTCTACGCGCTCCACCGCGCCGGGCGCAGCGTCGAGGGGCGCTGGCTCCTCTGCGCCGACACCATTGTGCACCTCGGCGGCGAGCTGATGGGCAAGCCCCGCGACGCCGACGACGCGCGCCGGATGCTCCGCCTGCTCTCGGGTCGCACGCACCACGTCACCACGGGCTTCGTGGTGCACGGCGCCGACGCCTTCGACGCGCCGGCGTACGCGGAGACGACGGCGGTGACGTTTCGCGCGCTGTCGGAGGACGAGGTGCGGCGCTACGTGGCCACGCGCGAGGGCGTCGACAAGGCCGGCGGCTACGCGGTGCAGGGCCTCGCGGGCGCCTTCGTCGAGCGCCTCGAAGGGAGCTACCACAACGTCGTCGGCCTCCCCATCCACCGCGTGGTGGAGGTGCTCCTCCGCGCGGGCGCCCTCGAAGGCTACCCCCTCGACGTCTGAAGCCACGCCGTGACCCTCGCCGACAACCTCGCGCTCGTCCGCGACCGCATCCGCCGCGCGGCCCTCGCCGTCGGCCGCGACCCCGCCGCCGTCTCCCTCGTCGCCGTCACCAAGACGTGGCCCGCCGCCGCGGTGCGCGACGCCTACGCCCTCGGCCTCCGCGACTTCGGCGAGAACTACGCCCAGGAGTTTGTCGAGAAGGCCGACGCGCTCACCGACCTCGCCGACCTCCGCTGGCATTTCATCGGGCACCTGCAGACCAACAAGGCCCGCGTCGTGGCGCCGCGCGCCGCCGCCGTCCACACCGTCGACACCGCGAAGCTCGCGCGGGAGCTCGGGCTGCGGGCCGCGGCGGCCGGGCGTGTGATCGACGCGTTTGTGCAGGTGAGCGTCGCGGGCGAGGCGCAGAAGTCGGGCTGCGCGCCCGCGGAAGTCGCCGCCGTGTGCGACGCCGTCGCGCAGGAGCCGTCGCTCCGTCTGCGCGGGCTCATGACCGTACCGCCGCACACCGACGACCCGGCGGGGGCGCGGCCTCACTTCGAAGCGCTCGCCGCGCTGCGCGACACGAACGGCGGCGCCGCGCGGCTGCCCGAGCTCTCGATGGGGATGACGCACGACCTCGAGGTGGCCATCGCCTGCGGGGCCACGCGGGTGCGCGTGGGGAGCGCCCTCTTCGGCAGCCGCGGGTAGTCAGTACGTGAGCGCCGCGAAGACGTCCGTCCCCGCGGGGAGCTTCGCGCGCCCGCCGAGGAAGCTGAGCTCGATGAGAAACGCCGCCCCCGCGACCACCGCGCCCTGCATGTGCGCGAGGGCGATGGCGGCGGCAGCAGTGCCCCCCGTCGCGATGACGTCGTCGACGAGCAGGACGCGCTCGCCGGGCGTGAAGCTCCCGACGTGCATCTCGAGGCTGTCGGCCCCGTACTCCAGCGCATAGCTCGCGCGGTCGACGGCCGCGGGGAGCTTCCCGGGCTTGCGCGCGGGGACGAAGCCGAGGCCCATCCGCGCGGCGAGGGCGGCGCCGAGGATGAAGCCGCGCGCCTCCACGCCGAGCACGCGGGTGACCCCGAGGGGCGCGGCGTAGGCGGCGAGCGCGTCGAGCGCGGCGGAGAAGGCCGCGGCGTCGCCGAGCACGGGCGTGATGTCCTTGAAGAGGATGCCGGGCTTCGGGAAGTCGGGGACGTCGCGGAGCCGGGCGCGCACCAGGTCGATCGGGTCGCTCATGGGCCGCGAGTAGACCATGGCGCGGGGGAATCGACGCCGCTTTGTTGCCCCTCGCGCGGGGCCTCGGGTAACGACCCTGGGTGGAGGCTGTGTCATGAGGTCGTTCGGAGCGTTGGGTCTGGTGTGCGGGCTCGTGTCGGCGTGCGCGGGTGACGCGGACGTCGCGGCGACCGCCCCGCGCGCCACCGCGGTCGCAGGGACGTGGGCCATCACCGCCGCGGCCGCACCCGAGCGCGCGGTGGTCGCCGGGCGCCTCACGCTCTCGTCCGACCGCACGTGGCGCCTCCGCTACGACTACCGCGACGTAGGCGTCGCCGGCGATCAGGTGTGGTCGTCGGGCCTCTCGGGCCGCTGGGAAGTCCAAGCCGGTGAGCCCGTCGCCGTGCGCTTTGAAGTGCTCGACGACCGCTCCACCGCGGTGGGCCTCCTGCGCGCCTCTGGGACGATGGACGTCGCCCTCGGCGGCCTCACGCTCCGCCTCGCGCGCACGCCGGAGTGACGGCCTTCGTCAGGCGGTGAGCATCGGGCGGCGCTGGTGCTCGGACACGAGCTTGACCACCAGCGGGTGCAGGTCGCCGTTGGCGATGCGGTTCTTCGAGAGCGCGAGCTGCGCGCCGCTGCGACGGGCGAGGGGGAGCTCCTCCTCGTGGGCGCCGACGGCCACCAGCAGCACCTCGCCGAGCGTGTCCGTCGACTGATGGAGCGCCTCCATCAACAAGAGCGTGTCCATCCCCGGCATGTGGAGGTCGAAGATCACCACGTCGGGGCGCCGCTCGCCGATGTCGAGGAGCGCGTCGGGCGCCGGGGCCGAGGTCTCCACGTCGAAGTCGTTCTGCAACGCCGTCTGGATCGACTTGCGCCAGATCTCCTCGTCGTCGAGCACGTACACGAGCGGTCGCTCGCGGGCCACCGTCATCGGGACGCGGTAGCCTTGCACCTGCAGAAATTCCGACAAGACCCCGCGCGCCACCCGTCGGTGACCGCCGTCCGTCACCCGCGCGCGGAGCGTGCCGCGGCTGATCCAATCGACCACCGCGGGGCGCGATACCCCGCAGATTTGTGCGATCTCTTCGGTCGTAAACTCTCGGTCGCCGAGCATGATGGTTCACCCGTCTTCGCGTCGTCGAAGACACGTGGGCGCCAACCTACCAGCCGCACGCCGCGCTCGTAAACAACGACGTGACGCGATACGGTGAGTGCCATGACACGAACGTTCGATCCCGACGCGGCGTCGACCCCTGGTTCTGGAATCTACGGGCTACCGCACACCCCGGAGGAGGCACAGGTGGTGGTCGTCCCGGTCCCCTTCGCCGCGACGACTTCCTACGGCGGCGGCGCGCAGGAAGGCCCGGCCGCGGTGCTCGCCGCCTCGCGCCAGGTCGACCTCTACGATCGGGAGACCGGGCGCCCCTACGCCTCGGGCATCGCGATGCTCGACGAGTCCGAGCGGGTGCGACGCTGCGACCGCGAAGCCCGCGCACTGGCCGAACAGGTGATCGCCGTCGGGGGCGATGTCTCCAGCTCCCCCGAGCTCGCCGCCGCCCTCCAGCGGGTCAACCTCCTCTGCGGCGAGGTGAACGAGATCGTCTACCGCGAGGTGTCCTCGTGGCTCGAACGCGGGAAGCTCGTCGCCCTCGTCGGCGGCGACCACGCCGTCCCCTTCGGCTGCATCCAGGCGCACGCGGAGCGGTACCCGGGCATGGGCATCCTCCACCTCGACGCCCACGCCGACCTCCGCACGGCCTACGAGGGCTTCACGTGGTCGCACGCGTCGATCATGGCCAACGTGCTCGACCACATCCCGGGGGTGGCCAAGCTGGTTCAGGTGGGCGTCCGCGACCTCTCCAACCAGGAGGCCGCGCGCATCGACGCCTCCCGCGGGGTCATCGCCACCTTCTTCGACAGCGACCTCGCCGAGCGGCGCTTCGAGGGCGAGCCCTGGTCGCGCGTGGTGGCCTCGATCGTCGCGGAGCTCCCCGCCGAGGTGTACCTCTCGTTCGACATCGACGGCCTCGACCCCACCCTCTGCCCGCACACCGGCACCCCCGTCCCCGGCGGGCTCTCCTTCGCCGAGGCCTGCGCGCTCGTCAGCGCCGTCGCCCGCTCCGGCCGCCGCATCGTGGGCCTCGACCTCGTCGAAGTGGTGCCCGGCCCCGACGGCGACGAGTGGGACGGCAACGTCGCCGCCCGTCTGCTCTACAAGATGATCGGTCACGCCCTGCGCACCTCAAGAAATGCTTGACGGCGGTCGGCGACCAGCGTAGATACGCGATCCCTTCCAAGGGGCTGTAGCTCAGCTGGGAGAGCGCGTGAATGGCATTCACGAGGTCAGGGGTTCGATCCCCCTCAGCTCCACAAACTGGTTCTCGCAAGCGGGGTTGACGCACTTCACGGAGTGAAGAAGGCGTCGACCCCTTTTGTCATTCGCGCGCGGGGGTTCGAGCGCGGACGACAGAACAGAAAACGTTGCCTGAAATGCAGGGTTCAACGTGGGGGTCCACTAGGGTCGCAGAGAACCCTCTGTGAGGTCCTGGATGCATCGTAGAGACACCCCACGGTCCCCCGGTCTACCGCGAGCGAACCACCTCTGGTGGCGCGTCGCGGGGCCCCTCCTGGTCGCCTTCGCGTGCCTCGCGCCGCGAACCGTGACCGCCCAGCCCCTTCCTCCGTCGACGGCGACGCCACCGGCAGACACGCAGCGACCGCCCTCCCGGACGATCGCGCGTGAGGCCCCGGTGGTCGTCCGCTCCGAGACGGGTGAGGAGGCGGGCTTCCTCTCCACCGTGCCGATGCAGATCAACGGCGCGCGCGGCCCGTCCGCGCAGACCGGACGTCGCATCGACATCGACCTCCGCGACGCGGACATCCACAACGTGCTGCGCCTCCTCGCCGAGGTGGGCAACGTCAACATCGTGGCGTCCGACGACGTGAGCGGCAACGTCACCATCCGCATGCACAACGTCCCGTGGGACCGCGCCCTCGAGGTGATCCTCGCGGCGCGCTCGCTGGGCATGCAGCGCGACGGCAACATCATCCGCATCGCCCCGCAGTCCACGCTCGACAAGGAGCGCGAGCTGGCGATCGAGCGGGCGAAGCAGAACCAGCAGCTCGAGCCCCTGGAGACGCGGCTCATCCCGGTGAGCTACGCCACGGGCGCCAACATGGCCCCGCGCGCGCGGGAGCTCCTGTCGAGCCGCGGCACGCTCTCCGTGGACGAGCGCACCAACGTGCTCATCGTCCGGGACATCGCGAGCAACCTCAACCAGGTGGAGCAGCTCGTCCGCTCGCTCGACACGCAGACGCCGCAGGTGCTCATCGAGGCCCGCATCGTCGAGGCGACGAGCCAGTTCTCGCGCGACCTCGGCATCCAGTGGGGCGGCGATTTCACGGCCAGCGGCGCCACGGGCAACCCGACGGGGATCACCTTCCCGAACAACTTCTCCACGGCCGGCGGCACCTCCGACGGCAACACCCCGACGGCGGGCCTCTCGCCCACCTCGCCCCGCATCGCGAACCCCAACTTCGCGGTGAACATGCCCGCCGCGGTCGGCACCGGGGCCGGTGGCGCCATCGGCTTCGCGCTGGGCTCCATCGCGCAGAACCTCAACCTCAACGTGCGCCTCTCGGCCGCGGAGAGCTCCGGCGTCCTGCGCATCGTCAGCTCGCCGCGCATCCTCACGCTCGACAACACCGAGGCCCAGATCGCCCAGGGCACGCTCATCCCGTTCTCCCAGGTGAGCGCCGCGGGCGTCCAGACCGCCTTCCAGGAGGCGAAGCTCCAGCTCCGCGTGCGCCCGCACGTGACGGCCGACGGCTACGTCTCCATCCACGTCCGCGTGACGCGCGACGAGCCCGACTTCAACAACACCGGCGCCCGCGGCGACCCCACGATCCTCAAGCGTGAGGCCGAGACCGACCTGTTCATCCAGGACGGTCGCACCGCGGTCATCGGCGGCATCTACACCCGCAACACCGGCCGCAACGTCGAGCAGGTCCCGTTCTTCGGGGACATCCCCATCCTGGGCCTGCTCTTCCAGCGCCGCCGCACCACCGACCGCCGCTCCGAGATGCTGATCTTCATCACACCTCGGATCGTCAACCGCGCCGAGTCCCTCGGACGCTGAGCCGCGGCCGGTCACTCGTCACCCGCTTACCTTCGACGGCCCCGCCACCCACCGCCCCAACGCCCCGCCACCCGCGGGAGACGCGGGGCGGCGGTGGCGGGGCCGTCCCCGTTCTGTCCTCTCCCCTGCGTGCGCCGCCATTTCCCAGAGCTCCAAGGTACGCCTCCGCCGTTCGCACAAAAGTCGCGAAGCGCGCGCGGGTGACCTATCGTAGCGTTCATGAGTGCCACGCCCCGCTCCAACCGAACCACTGCCTTCCGCACCCTGCTCGCGGCCGGCGCCCTCACTGCGAGTGCCGGGTGCGCGGACAACGACGTCTCAGTCCTCATCCGCCTGATCAAATCCCCCGTCGCGCTGATGGGGCAGTGCTCCGTCACCAACGACATGTCCGGCGCGTCCCTCACCGAGGGCACGCTCGACCTCGCGTTTCGCAAGACCTACAACCTCTCGCCCCTCATCCAGAACAACATCTTCGGCCGCTTCGACAACCAGGCCAACCGCGCCGAGACCAACCACGTCATCATCGAGGGGTACATCGTCGAGATCCGGGAGGACTCCCCCACCGGGCCGCTCTACCAGCCCGCGGGCTCGACCTTCAACAACCCCTTCTCGGTGTACCAGTCGCTCGTGATCAACGCCTCGCTCCAGGGCACGGCGGCCTTCGGCGCGACCATCTTCGAAGCGCTCCCGCAGCAGATCGGCGAGGCCCTCTTCCAGGACCTCTGCGTCACCAACATGGGCATCGCGCAGATCCCTGGCGTGCCGGCCGGGGTGTGCGTCCCGCGCTACAACCCCAACGTCGTCAAGCGCCTCATCCTGAGCGTCTCCGCCTTCGGACACACCGGCGGCAACGTGTCGGTGCAGACGCCGAAGTACAACTTCCCGGTCACCGCGTGCTGCGGCTGCCTGCGCAACTTCCCCATCAGCCTCATGGCCGGCGGCGTCGACGCCGGGCCGGGCGTCGTCGCCAACCCGACCTGCGCGCGCGAGATGATCGGGACCTCTCCCGCCTCCTGCCCGAGCTTCTTCGGCCAGGACTACATCGTCCCCTGCGGCCTCTGCGCCGACACGCTCCCCAACGTGTGCGAGCCGACGGGCCACTCGTTCAACGCCACCACGATCTGCCCGCGCTGATCGTCGCCGCTTTCTGGACCGCCCCCGCGCGGCGCTGGTAGCAACCGTCTCCGTGCGCCGCATCACCGCCCTCTCCCTCACCCTCTCCGCCGTCCTCGCCACTGCCGCTGCCAGCGCCGATCCGCCCGCCCTGCGCGAGCGCGGATCGCTCCGGGAGGGGCTCGTGGTGGAGGGCTGTCGAGGCGCCCGCTGCGAGCCCTGGGTCCGCTTCCCCCCGCGACCCTACCGCGCCTTCATCGACGCCCGGATGAGCCCCTCGGGGCGCTTCTTCTACGTGTGGACGCGCCCCGACGGCGGCTCCCGCGAGGTGGACGTCTTCGCCACGCCGACGCGCGAGGCGCAGCTCGCCAACCGCCGCGGGCACTGGTCGCCGGGCGCGGGCGGGGCGCTCGACTGGGTCGCGGGCGATCGGCTCTGGCACGCGTGGCGCTGCGGCTCGGACTGCGGCGTCGCGCAGCTCTACTCCGTGACGGGCGCGACGCTCCTGTCGCTCACGGGCACGGACGTCGCGCGCTCGGAGGACGGCCGCTTCGCCGTCGTCGCCACGCGCTCGGAGGGCGTGCTGGTCGACCTCGCGCGCGCCACGCTCCGCACGCACCGCGGCCCCGCGGGGCTCTCGTACGTCCACGGCAGCCTCGCCTGGTCGGCCGACCACGCCGAGCTCGCATTCGAACCCGCCTCGCACGACGACAACGACCGCGTGGACGGCGGCCGCTCGCTGCGCATCCCCGTGCCCGCCGCGACGCCCGCGCAGGTGGCGACGCCCGCGCAGGTGGCGACGCCCGCGCGGACGGCGGCCCCCGCGCGCCCGACGGCGCCGGCGCGTCGGCCGGCGCTGCGGGCGGCGGTGCGGGTTACTCGCCCTTCTCGGTGAGGGCGCGGAGGTCGGTGGCGGCGCTGTCGCGGAGGCGGGCGACGTTCTCGGCGTAGTGCAGGAGCAGCGCGCGGTTGTCGCTCACCGCGAGGTTCTGAATCTCCAGGGCGCCGATGCGGTCCTCGGGGGTGAAGGCCGTCGCGGTCTTCTCCATCGAGAGCTTGTTGGGGTCGTACGAGGCGTGGGTGGCCTCGGTGCGCAGGATGCTGTAGTCGTCGCCGCGCCGGAGCTGGAGCGTCACCTCGCCCGAGATCGCCGGGGCGACCCAGCGGGTGAGCGCGTCCTTCAGCATGAGGGCCTCGGGGTCGTACCACTTGCCCTCGTAGAGCAGCCGGCCGAGGCGACGTCCGAGGGTGCAGTAGAGGTCGGTGGTGTTCTCGTTGTGCACCGCCGAGAAGATGCGCTCGTACACGATGTGGAGCAGCGCCATGCCGGGGGCCTCGTAGATGCCGCGGCTCTTGGCGTCGATGACGCGGTTCTCGATCTGGTCGCTCATGCCGAGGCCGTGGCGCCCACCGATGACGTTGGCCTCGGCGAAGAGGGCGAAGGGCGACGGAAACTGCCGGCCGTTGATCGCCACCGGCCGCCCCGCCTCGAAGGCGATGGTGACGTCTTCGGCGTCGATGTGCGTCTCGGGGCGCCAGTGCGCGACGCCCATGATCGGGTTGACGATGTGCATCCCCTGGTCGAGGTGCTCGAGGTCCTTCGCCTCGTGGGTGGCGCCGAGGACGTTGGCGTCGGTGCTGTAGGCCTTCTCCGAGCTCATGGAGTAGGGCAGGCCGACGGACTCCAGGTAGGCGCTCATCTCGCGGCGCCCGCCGAGCTCGGTGACGAAGCGCGTGTCGAGCCACGGCTTGTAGATCTTCAGCTCCGGGTCGATGAGGATCCCGTAGCGGTAGAAGCGCTGAATGTCGTTGCCCTTGTGCGTGCTGCCGTCGCCGAAGACGTGGACGTCGTCGGCCCGCATCGCGCGGACGATGGCCGTGGCGGTGACGGCGCGGCCGAGGGGCGTGGTGTTGAAGTACTTCCGCCCGCCGACGGAGAGATGGAAGGCGCCGCACTGGAGGGCGATGAGCCCCTCGCGCACCAT
>JBILLV010000243.1:0-13880 GCA_044375895.1 Polyangiales bacterium
CCCTGAGCCATCCCCTCGTTTTTTGCCCAGAGTTCTCGGGGATTCCGCGTTCGGTTTGAGCTTGGTGTGAGCCAGAGCTCCGGTAGCTTCCGGCGCATGTCGTCGCCCGCCGAGCCCTCCACTCACGCCACCACGCCCTCGTCGATCACGCCTGACGACGTGCATGCATTCGTCGAGAAGCTGCTCGGAGACGACGTGCACGCGCGCCGCGTCCACTCGCTCGCCGACGGGGTGGTGGGCGTGCTGCACACCGCCACCCTGGGCATCCACGCGATCGGTCTCGGGCTCGCGGAGGCCACAGGCAAGGACCCCAAGTACGCCACCAAGCAGTTCGATCGCCTGCTCAGCAACAAGGGCCTCGACCTCCCCATCATCTTCCGCTCCTGGGCACCCTTCCTGGTTCGCGAGCGCCAGGAGGTCGTCGTCGCACTGGACTGGACCGACCACGACGCCGACGACCAGACCACCTGCATGCTCAGCCTCGTCACCGACCACGGCCGAACCACCCCCATGATCTGGAAGACCGTGCGCAAGTCCGAGCTCGCCGGGCGCCAGTTCGCCACCGAGAGCGAGGTGATCGAGCGGGCCCACCAGAGCATCCCCCCGAGCGTCGAGGTGACCCTGCTGGCCGACCGCGGCTTCGGCAGCCAGGACCGCTACGCGATGCTCACCGCCTGGGGCTGGGACTGGGTCATCCGTTTCCGCGGCAACATCCAGGTGCACAGCGACCGGGGCGTGACGCGGACGGCGGCCGAGTGGGTGCCCGAGGGCGGGCGAGCGCGGATGCTCCACCACGCCGCGGTGACGGCGGACCGCAGCCCTGTGCCCGCGGTGGTGCTGGTGCACCGGGCGAAGATGAAGGAGCCCTGGTGCCTGGCGACCAGCCGCGCGGATCTGTCGGCGGCGGCGGTCATCGCCTTGTATGGCCGACGGTTCTCGATCGAGGAGAACTTCCGCGACACCAAGGACCCGCGCTTCGGGCTGGGGCTGTCGTCGGTGCGGATCAGCGACTGCGGGCGGCGGGACCGCCTGCTGCTGATGGTGTCGCTGGCGGAGGCGCTGCTGACGCTGCTGGGCGCGGCGTCGGAGCGCGTCGGGCTCGACAAGCGCCTCTACGTCGGCACCTCCAAGAAGCGCGTCCACTCCCTCTTCACCCAAGGGCGACGATGGTTCCAGCTCCTCCCCACGCTCCGCGAAGAGTGGCTCCGACCCCTCATGACAGCCTTCGGCCAGATCCTCATGGAGCATCAGGTCACCCGTGAGATCTTCTCGGTGCTGTGACGTGAAAAATGAGGGGATGACTCAGGGCGCCGCGGGCCTCGCCGCGGGCGTCCAATTCGTCGCTGAGGCGCTGGAATGCCGGGCTGACGGGGATGTTCTGCGGGTTCATGACGATCTCCCGAATCTTCTCGACGAGCTTCTCGTGGAGCATGCCGAGGATGTAGCGGAGCAGCGCGCTCCGCAAGGCCTCGTCCTCGATGGTGAGGATCACCTCGGTGGCACGCTCGACGATGGCCTGCGCCTCGTCGCCATAGCGGTCGTGCACCGTCCACGCGGCGAAGAAGGCAAGCTCGGGGCGGGCCGGGTCGAGGAGCAGCGCGGCGACGTTCCCCGTGAGCTGAACGACGACCGGCGTCACCCCAAGTGTCGTCCCGCAGGGACCGAGCATCGCCCCAGCGGAGCGCGCCCACGTGGCGACGGCGCGGTCTGCGGTGATCACCACGAGGTCGCCGGGGACGCCGTGCTGGTTCCAGCTCGCCGCCACCGCGAGGGGCCACTTGCAGGCCTTGTCACGGTCCTCCGCGAGCTGCACCTCCACCAGCACCCAGAAGCTCCCGTCCTCTGCGACGAACTTCAGGTCGAGTCGCACCTCCGCGGGATCGACCACGCGCACTGCGGCATCGGAGACCATCAACCCGCCGGGGAGCGCGCGCTGCGCGACCACCTCCACCACGGCGCGCAGCCACTCGGGGTGCTCGCGCAGCAAGACCACCATCGTCTCGTGGGGAGCGCCGGGCATTGGAGAGGTGTAGCGCGACGCTGGCGGGGAGGGCCAGAAAGCCGTGATCGAAGCTCGCGAACGAACCCGCGGCCCCGGGTGGAATGGTTGAGCGCGAGCCCGCCGCGCCTCAGGCGGGCTTCGCAGGCTCGGCGGGCTTCGCAGTCTCGGCGGGCTTCTTCGTGCGCTTCGTGTAGAGGTTGAGCGCGTGCCGCAGCGCCACCACCCGCAGCCTCGGCACACTCGCGAGCGCCTTGTTCCCATGCGCGAAGGCCCGCACGATCGCGCCCAGCAGC
This sequence comes from Polyangiales bacterium, assembly GCA_044375895.1. Classification (GTDB taxonomy): domain Bacteria; phylum Myxococcota_A; class Polyangia; order Polyangiales; genus CAISKJ01. The sequence goes on from JBILLV010000243.1 coordinate 2,296, forward strand.
CGGAGGTTGGCGCCGTCCCAGCGGTCGACCTCCGCCTGCGCGCGGGCGTCATCGCCCTGCGTCGGCGCCGCGTCGTAGCGCTCCGCCGCCAGCGCCTCGTCCGCCAGGGCCCCGCTCCAGTCGAGCCGCTCGCCGCTCACCTTCCAGCGCGCCGCGCGGGCCGCATCCTTCGCCGCCAGCCCGCGCCCGATCGCCACCAGCGACGCCAGCCGCTGACCGGGACCCGTTTCGGTGAGCCCCTCCGCCTTCGGTCGCGTCGCGTGCACGATCCGCTCGAGCTTCGCCGCATCCCCCGCCGCCACCTGCTTCAGCGTGTCGGCGAGCCGCGCCCCCTCGGCCTCCGCCCGCGCCAGCACGTCCTTGCCCACCGTCGTCCGCGCACGCACCGCCGCCCGACGCGCCGCCCGGTTCTCTCGCAGCGCGCGGTGCGCAGAAGCCCCCTGCGCGCAGCTCCACACGGCGACGTGCACCGTGGCGAGCGTCACGTCCACCGCGTCGCGCTCCGCCTCGCTCGCGGCGTCCGGGAGCCGCGACGGGCGGGTCGCGAGGCCGCGCGGTGGCGTCCGGGTGGGTGCGAGCGTCGTCCGGGTGCCATGCAGGCGGCGGAGGCCGAGGGCTTCAACCGCCACGCGCGTGGGGTGATCGGCGAGCGGGACGTGGCCGGGTGTGAGCGGTTGCTGCGCGACACCGCGCGCACTGCGGTGGCGCTCGATCGGGAGACCGACCTGCTCGTTGGCCACGTCGCGTAACGGCCAAAGCAGCCAGGGCGGGACCTGGGACGCCATCGAGGCGCGCGGCGCGGCGGTGGTAACTGGCACGGCGAAGCCGGAGAACACGGCCGCTCGCGCATCGCGGATGGACTGGGTGACGCTCGAAGGTCAGCGGCACGCCGAAGGCCGACATGAAGCAGCGCGGCGGGAACATCGGGGTCTTCGAGGAGCGTGGCGACGTGCTGGGAGCGAGGGATCCACACCGCTCGCTCCCCGGTCGGGTCACAAGCCGAGGAAATCCCCCACGGACTTCCCGAAGGACTCGAAGGCGCCACCCACCTCCCGCGCGGCCGTGGTGATTCCCTCGGCGACGGTGTTCGACGCGACCACCGCGCCGTCCTTGATGGCCACGGCGGCTGTCTCGACCCCGCGGCCGATGACGCCGGGCGCGTCGGTCACGAGGGTCTGCGTGAAGGCCCCCACCTCGCCCACGGCGAAGCCTGCACCTTTGAGCGCTCCGCCGAGCACGTCGCCAGACACGCCGGGGAGGTTGTCATCCAGCCACTCCCCAGCGGCGCGGCACCCGACGCCTGCCGATTTCATACCCATCGCGACCGCGAGCGGTCCGGCCTGCACGAGCCCGAGGACGAGGTCCGCGAAGGTGGACGCCGAGGGCGACAGCGGATCCTCGACGAAGAGCGGGAGCAGCGCGCGCGCGTCAGCTCCGACGCTCCGACAGATCGCCACCTCGACGTAGGGGACCTCGTCGAAGAAGTCGCAGATCATCACGCTGGGCGCTTTGCGCCCCTCGTCGTGGAGCCACTCGAAATACCGTCGCATGATGGAGCGGGAATTGTGTGCGTTTTCGAGGAGGTCCTTCGGCGGTCGACTCGACCGGAGGCTGAGTGACACCTTGTACGCCCCGACGCCCAGGCCCAACACGGGACCCAGCGCGCCACCGATGACGGGGACGAAGCTCGCGAGCCCCCCGAGGATCCCACCCGCGCTCGCACCGAACGTGAGGACCGCCGCGTCGATGAACCCCATCGGGTTCGGCAGCGGTCGGATGAGCTGCGCCTCTGCGATGCGCTCGCTGAGGTCGTCACCCGTCAGGTGGATCGGCCCCGTGAGGCCCTGGAGGCCCGCGAACACGCCGTCGTTCGTGCAGACGCTCTCGCTGTACGTGTCGAACATGCAGTCGCTCTCGATGAAGATGCAGCGCTTCCCGCTCGCGACGACCTCCGCGAGGCTCTTTCCGAGCGTCGTCGAGCCGACCCTGAACCCGGAGTCGTCCGCCGGGCGACGGATCCAGTCGGAGAGCGTCCCCATGAGCGCCTCCATCCGAGCCCTGCCATCGCGCACTGCGCCCTTGAAGCCCACCTTCACGAGGACGACCTCCCTCGTGTTCTTCTCGAGGAAGTCCTTGATCTGCGTGAGCAGCGTCGAGATCTCGATCCCTCGCAGTGAGTGGCAGGTGTAGAGCGTTCCAGCCATCTCGCACACGCGGAGGTCGAAGTACCGGATGCCCCCGCGCAACTGCGCGCCGAAGTCCATCTGCGCCTTCTGCGTGACCGCGAGGCTCTTCACGAACTCGCCGAGGTTCACCCGAAGCGCCTCGCTCTCGAGGATCATCTTCGGGGCGCCGTCTGCGTCGGGCGCCGCGATCAACGAAAGATTGAAGGTCCCGGAGTCGTGCGTGCCCGGCAGGCACAGATCGAGGAGCCGCTTGTTTTTCAGGCTCTCCCAGTTGCCGTTCATCCAGCTCTCGAGCTTGTCGAACTTCGCCGCGACCGTGGCTTGAACGCGCGCGACGGCGTCGGCTCTCGCCTCGGCGCTCACGGCTTGATCCGCGCGGATCCAGGTCGCCCCTTCGATGCGTCCGTCAGCCCTCGCGTGGATCGACACCGGAGGCCCGATGAGCTCGATGTCTGCCTTCAGCTTGATCTTGCTCCAGTCGAAGTGCAGGGCCGTGAAGACCTCGGCGCTTGCGACGTGGCGCGCGACCGCGTGCGTCCCCATCCCGTCGACGAGGTAGACCGCGAGGAGCCCCGGTCGTCGGATGAGCTCCGCGCGCTCGCTCAGCGGGCGCCCCTCCGGGATGTGGGGCGCCGCGGAGCGCGGGGTCATCGTCGAGGTGTTGATGCCGCCCGCGAAGAGCGCCTGCCACACCTCGAAGTTCGGCACATGGCGCAGGGTCCCATCCATCCACAGAAGGATCCTGTTGCCGTCGTGGAAGAGCGTCCTCTCGGGCGCCGCCAGCTCGACCCCGCGCGCGTCGGGGCCACGACCTTCATCGAGGGCCCAGGCACCCAGCAGTCCGGGCTCGCCGCCGAGCGTTCGAACGCGCGCCTTCGCGGCGATCTCGTCGGCGGTCCGCGCGCCGCCCCACACGCGCACGTCGCGAATGGCGCCGTTGAAATGCGCAGGAGACGCCCCCTGGCGCACGCCGATGTAGAGCGGCTCCTCGCTCGTGAGCAGGGTCGGCGCCCCGGTGGCGCGGGTCGCGTCGAGCGTGCCGTCGATGTAGATGCGCACCGCCGCGCCGTCGAACGTGACGGCCACATGGTACCAGCGGTCGTTGCTCAGGCGCTGCGAGGAGTCGCACACGCTGGCGTCGCGGTTGAGCGCGACGCGCACCGCACCGTCCCTTGTGAGCAGCAGCGCGTAGGGCGACGTCTGGCCCCCCTTCGCGACGATCCCCGCGTTGTCGACGTCGCCGCCGATCCCGCGCGGTCGAATCCTGGCTTCGAGCGTGAACGCGTTGGCAGAGAGCTTCCCCCCGTGCTGCACCGTCACGGCGTCGTCGCGGCCGTCAAAGCTCAGGACCGCGTCTTCGCGAATCGCAGGCGCCGGATCCACGTAGAGGCGTCGGGTCACGATGAGCGACTCGAACTCGCTGACGCCCCCCGCGACGACGGCGTGAAGTCCGTGGGGGCCGAGGTCGTTCGGGCGCTCGTCATCGAGAGGCCACGCGCCGCGGAGGTAGGGCTCTCTCCCCGTGCGCGGCGAGGGGTTCGCGGCGACGTCTGCGGCGATCTCCGCTGCGCTTCGGGCCACGGACCAGACGCTCACATCGGCGAGCAGGCCGTCGAGGTAGCCGTCGTTTCCCCACGCGCTGTGCCCGAGGTAGTTCCTTCCGCGCACGACAGCGTTGGGGCGCGGCATGTCGGTGCGTCGCGCCACCTCGACGCCGTTGATGTAGAGCACGGCGGTGTTTCCGCTCAGCGTCGCGGCGACGTGGGTCCAGCGGTCGAGCGGGACCTCCGTCGGCGAGACGACATCCACCGAGGATGCGCCCTTCGGATGGTTGGCGAGTGAGAGCCGTCCGCTGCGCTCCTTGAAGGCCAGGACGATGTTGTCCTTGCCCTCGCCGTTGCTGAAGTCGAGGACGCGGCACCAGTGGTTGTAGCTGCGAAGGCGGACCCACCCCTCGATCGTGAAGTCTCCGTCGAACCAGACATCTGGAGGAAGCTCGACGTAGGTCTTTCGCTCGGCGACGAACGCGAGCCCGCTGCGAGCGTCGAGCGTCTTGCGCGCCATTCCCCTGAGAGTCGTCCCGTAGAACCTCGACGGTCCCAGGTCGCGGACGACATCGCGCTTGCTCCCGAGCGGGTAGCAGGCCCTGAGCCCAGCCTCCCTTCCCGTCAGGCGGCGGCAGCTCGAGTCCTGGATCTCGTGGTCGGCGCGCGCCACATCCCAGATGCGAACCTCGGCGAGGAGACCGTTGAGGTAGCCGTCGCTGTTCCACGCGCTGCGCCCGAGGTAGTTCTGCGTGCGCACGACGGCCGTGGGGCGCGGCATGTCGGTGCGTCGCGCCACCTCGATCCCGTTGATGTAGAGCACGGCGGTGTTCCCGCTCAGCGTCGCAGCGACGTGGGTCCAGCGGTTGAGCGGAACCTCCGCGTCTGAGACGAGCTGCGTCGGGTGGACGGCGAGCGCGAGACGTCCGGTGCCTTCCTTGAAGGCCAGGATGATGTTGTCCCTGCCCTCGCCGTTGCTGAAGTCGAGGACGCGGCACCAATGGCTGCGCGCGCGCAGACACACCCAGGCCTCGACGGTGAAGTCACCCTGGAACCACCTGTCTTCGGGGACTTCGACGTATCCATCCTGACCGCCGAAGATCAGGTTCGTCCGCTCGTTCTCCGGAGTGGATGATGCGAGCTGCAACGGCGACGTTCCGTTGAAGACGCCGTCGGCCCGCGTCGAGCCGAGGTTCTTCAGCATCCTGCCGGGCATCGCGTCGAGCGGCCAACACCCCAGGAGCTTCGACTCATTCCCCTGCGCGCGGGCGAACATCGAAGCCTGGATCTCGCTGGCGGTGCGAGAGACACCCCAGACACGCACCTCGGCGAGGAGACCGTTGAGGTAGCCGTCGCTGTTCCACGCGCTGCGCCCGAGGTAGTTCTGTTTGCGCACGACGGCGCTGGGGCGCGGCATGTCGGTGCGTCGCGCCACCTCGACGCCGTTGATGTAGAGCAGGGCCGTGTTTCCGCTCAGCGTCGCGGCGACGTGGGTCCAGCGGTTGAGCGGAACTTCCGTCGACGAGACGAGCTGCGTCGGGTGGACGGAGAGCGTGAGACGCCCGGTGCGCTCCTGGAAGGCCAGGATGACGTTGTCTCTGCCCTCGCCGTTGCTGAAGTCGAGCAGGCGGCACCAGTCGTTGTAATTGCGAAGGTAGACCCAGCCCTCGATCGTGAAGTCCCCTTCGAACCACGTGTGGTCGGCCACCGCGACGAAGTTGTCGAAGCCGTCGAACGAGACCGCCGACAGGGGCTCTCGCGGCGGCGTTTCGAACGCGGGCGTCGAGACGAACGGGTTGAAGAGTCGCCCCTCCGTGCGACCGTAGGTCCTGTGATGATTCCGCGCCACGTCGGCGCCTGGACCGAGCACCCTCACCACGTCGGGGTAGTTCTCCAGGTACTGGCGCGCTTCGGCGTCGCTGAGCTCGTGGGGGCCAGGGTCGGAGATGATCGGTCCCACCGGAATGTGGGCGACGGCCTGCCGCCTCACGCGGTTGCGGTCGAAGCCGTACGCTTCGATCATCTCGGGCGTCACCAGCCGTCGAACGAGGCGCCCGGAGTAGTCCTCATCGAGCAGGTACACCGCAGAGCCGACGGGCTCCTTCACGAGCGCTGCCCTCGTGCTAAGCGGGCGACCGTCGGGCGTGGACGCGGGCGGGCTCGTCGTCGATCCCTGTGACGGCGCGAAGAGCCTCTCGGCCGCCTCGCTGGGAACCGATCGCAGCACCCCGTCCATCTGCAGCTTGCGCGCGTCGCCGATCACGTAACAGAGCGATCTTGACTCGTACATGGTCTCCCATTGGGTCGACGAACGACCCGTGTCGTGCGAGCGCAGCGTCGATTCCTGCATCGAGCACGTGCGACTCACCGATCCGCATCGAGGGGAGAAGCCTAACAGGTCGGTCCGATGGCGCCGATCACATCTCGATCACACCCGGACGATTCGGGGCGGCCTCGAGATGGACGGCCGCATCGGCTCGCGACTCGATCCCCTCGTGCGGGTCGTGATTCGGCGCATGGCCACGCGAAGATCGCGGCGATCGAGCGTCAGCCCGGGGTGCCGCTCATGCGTAGCGACGATCGCTTCGAGCTCCTTGCGACGCTTCGGCTCCTCGGCGAGCGACGCGTCGACGCACCAACACTTTCGCTACGACGTGCACCTCGCGTTGCACAACGTGAGCGTCGGCCTCGCGGCTGCGGAGCCCCCCGCCTCGGGGCGCTCGCCGACGAGGCGCCCAGATCGCGCAAAAGGGAACCCATCGAGATGCCCCCGCTCGGGCTCGCGCACTCGTTCGCGATCGGTCGATGCCTGACGGCGCCAGGGCCGAGGATTGCGAAGCGAACGGGGCGATCGCACGGTCGCGATGGGTGGGACACGGCGACGGTGCTACCGCCACGCCGGCCCCGTTAGCCCCTCACCCGGGCGTCCCGTCGCCCTCCGCGAACACCTCCTCGCAGCTCCCTGCCGTCGCCGCTCGGACGATCCACCCATCGAGCACGCCGAGCGCCTCGCCTCTCACTGCGCTGCCCAATCCCCTGCGCGGTCGTCCTCCCCGCGCGCTACGCCCCGATCGCGACCTCGACGGTCGCCGCCGTGACCAGCGCCCGCATCCACGCGTCGAGCAGCACCACCACCCGCAGCCTCGGCACGCTCGCGAGCGCCTTGTTCCCGTGCGCGAAGGCCCGCACGATCGCGCCCAGCAGCCGGAGGTTGGCGCCGTCCCAGCGGTCGACCTCCGCCTGCGCGGGGGCGTCATCGCCCTGCGCCGACGCAGTGTCCTTCGGACGCGAAACGCACCGCGACGGCCGCTGCCCCACCCCTACATCGCCTCGCCGCGGAGCCATGCGTCGAGCGCGTCGGGCGCGAGGTCGACCACCACGTCGCTCACCGCCGCCGCGCCCAGCCCATGGATCCGCCGCGCGAGCGACGCGTGCTCCGCCGCGCTCAACGCGCGCCCCAGCCGCCGCTCGAACTGCCGCGAGAGCGTCTGCTCGGCCCCCCGCTCGACGGCCTCCTCGATCATCTCGTTGGCGGCCTCGGGGTAGAACTGCAGCAGCTTCCCCGTGAAGGCCGTCTTGATGCGGTACTGCTCGGCCTCGTCGGTCGGCACGTTGATCACTTCGTCGGCGACTTCCGCGCTCATGCCCAACTCCATGACCACGTCTCGCGTCCACGCCTCGGCTCCTCGGCGAGGGCGAGGAGGCGGCGCGCGTTCGCGGACGTGTTCACCGCCGGAGCCGATCGCAGAGCTGCGCTTCGTAGAGCGACGTCGGCGCGAGCTCGCCGCGCATCGCCTCGATGAACCCCGCCGGGCCCGCGAAGGGGCCGTTGCCGGTGACGCTTCCGACGACGCCGAGGGCGTAGTTCTGCCCGAGGGGCGGGCGCTGGACGACGGCCGTCGCGCCGCCCAGGTCGTAGCGCCAGAGCACCGAGTGGACGGCGGCCCAGCCGTGGAAGGTGCCGTAGTCGCCCCGGTTGTAGAGCCCCACCACCACGTCGGTGGCGGGCGTGCGCTCGACGATCGAGTCGTAGAGGAGCGCCTGCGTCCATCGTCGGTGGCCCTCCATCGACGCGTGGGCGCCCGTCGAACGCCCGCGGAGAAACACCACGTCGGACACGCTCGACGTGCCATTGGAGACGTAGTGGTGGCGCCCGTTCGACGCCGCGCAGTCGACGAAGAGCACCTGCTGCGCGTAGTCGTCGGCGGCGAAGTTGTACATCCGCCCGCCGGTGATCTGCGCGACGGGGTCGAGGCCCTGGCAGCGCTGCACCGTGACGCGCTGCGCCTGCTCCACCACCACCGCCGCGTAGACGAAATGCAGCCCCGTGACGTCGCGCACCCACGCGTCACGCACGCCGTGGACCCGCACCGCGTTGAGGGCGTGGTTTTCGTCGGCGCCTCCGGCCGTCTGGATGTCGACGCGCAACGACTCGACGCCGAGCTCGCGCGGCACGCCGCGCACGTCGACGCGCGCGAGCGTGCTCTGCGACACGGTGCGGTCGAGGGTGTCGTACACGGGCACGTCGAGCGTCACCCGTCGCCCGCGGATCGCTGCGACCTGGCGGAGGTACGCGGTGTCGACCTCGCCGGGGTTCCACGCCGTCGAGCCGCCGCCGCCATTGAGCGCAGCGATCCACGCGCGGGTCGAGGGGCGCGTGAGCATCACCGCGTCGCCGACCGTGAGGCCCGCGGCGTCGTCGACGTCGACCTCGGTCTGGTTCACCAGCACGCGCGGGGTGGTGACGGCGCGCGACGGCGCGGCGACGAGGCGGCGGAGGTTCAGGCCGCCCGCACCGAGCACGATCACGTCGCGCTGATGGGGCCTGTCGTCGGGCGCGCGCAGGATGGTGCTCGTCGTCGGATCGGCGCCCGCGCCCGCGCCGCGGAGCACCACGCCGCTCGCCCGGACGTAGAGCGTCCCGGCGATGTCGTAGAGGCCCGGCGCGAGGGCGACGGCGCCGCGCAGCCCGTCGGCCGAGAGGGGCCTCGCGGCGACGCGGTCGAGGGCGGCCTGGATGCGCGCGGTGTCGTCACCCGCGCCGGGGGTGACGCGCTCGACGTCGGGCACGCGGGGAATCGCTCGCTCGCCCTGGTGGTAGCCCGCGAAGCTGAAGTCGGGCACGCGGTTGCCCTGCGCGTCGGACGCGTAGACCAGGCGCCCCGCGGCGTCGTAGCGCACCCGCGTCGACGACCACGCGCCCGCGACGCTCGGCGGCGGATAGCTCCCGCAGAACGCTGGCAGTGACGGTCCCGTCGCGTCGACGGGCGCGTCGGTCGAGGCATCGACCGGGGCGTCAGAGCGGACGTCGAGCGCGGCGTCGTCGCGCGGCACGTCGGCGTCGGCGGCGTCGCCCCCGCTGTCGAGCATGGGGGCGTCGGGCGAAGGTGCGTCTCCGACGTCGAGGACGGTCGCGTCGGTCGGAGCTGCGTCGGGTTCGGCGTCGGGGCGCGTCGCGTCGACCGCGCCTTCATCGCGCGACGCATCGGCGATCGCGTCGGGAGCCGCGGAGCACGCTGCGAGGGAGGAGCACGCCGCGAGCGCGGCCAGCACGAGGAGCGATCGCATCGTGATCCCACTCGTACCACGGCGCTCCGAGCACCCGATCATGGGTCTTGTGTGCTCCGATGCGATCTGTCGCCGGCCGGAGCGGTGAGGGCTCGCCCCAGTGAGGCATGGGATACCTTGTCCCCCCCATAGCCCCTCACCCGCGCGTCGCGTCGCCCTCCGCGCAACGCCCGTCGTCAGGTCGAAGGGAAGAGCACCGGCGACCAGCGGTCGTAGGTCTCCGTCTGGTCGGTCGAGGGCGTCACCAAACTGGGCCAGCAGAAGAAGCCGCGGGAGGCGATGAACTGGCGGAAGAGTTCGTCGACACCGCCGTCGAGAAGGTCGACGCCTTCGCCCTGGTCGTAGACGCGGAAGAGGCGCTGGGCACCGTCCATGGCCACCAGCCAGACGCCCTGCTCCTCCTGGTCGTGGTCGACGAGGAAGTGAACCCCCGCCGTCACCTCGCCCGCGCGGTCGCAGAGGTCCCAGCCCACCTGATCGTGCGCGTCGACGAGGCCCTCGAAGGGCCGCAGCTCCGTGTAGCAGGGGGGGAGGGTCCAGGGCTTGCGCCCCGCGGGATAGAGGTAGAGGCGATCGTCGGCCACGGTGGTGCCGGCGCGCGGCTCCCACTGCAGCGTGAAGCCGTTGACCTGCCCGTAGAGGTCGAGCAACTCCTGCGGAACGACCAGCCCGCGCCTCCGCATCCCCTCGGCGAAGGCAGCCAGTCGCGCGGGGTCTGCGCCCGCAGCCAACGAGGCGTTTGTCACCTGGATGGCGGGGTTTGCATGGAGTTCCGCGATCAACCGCGCGAGCTCTTCCCGGTAGTTCGTGGTCATGGCTCCGTGTGCTACCCCAGCGCGGCGGGGTTCGTCACGGACATCAGATCGCGCCCGTCCGTCACCTACGGTGCACGGCTGGGGCTCGAACCCCGTGTCCCCCGTCGCATGCGCCGCGCCCCCACCGCGAGCACGACCGCGCCCCACAGCGCGCCCCACCCCCCGCGCTCGCTCCCCTGCGCGCGGCACCCGCAGCCCGGCTCCGTCGGCGGCGGCGTCGTCCCTCCATCGCGCCCGCTCCCGCCGTCCCGCGCGCCCGCGTCCGCCCCGCTCACCCCCGCGTCCTGCACCACCGGGAACATCGTCCCCCCCATCCCCAGCGTCCCCCCGTAGAGCGCCGCGCCGCGCCCGTCCATCACCCGAATCTCCCCGCGCGCCGCCCCCGTGCGCGAGAACGTCACCGTGTACGTCCGGTCGGCCGTCGGGTCGGCCACGCGCACGCCGACGCGGTCACCGTCTTCGACGAGGCTCATCGGCGGCAGGCCCTCGCGCTGCGTATCGGTCGCGTCGAGCACGTGGAGAAAATACTCCCGCGCCCGCCCCCGCGCCGACACCTCCAGCCGCGCGCCCCGGTTCTCGTCGATGGGAACCATCGGCGGTACCATCACCCCATCCACCGTGTAGCCGTCCACCGTCGCGCGCGTCGCGTCCGTCGGCAGCAGCGTGCGCCCGAGCAGCCTCCCGCCCGCGCGCGAGAGCGTGAACACCCCGTCGCGCTCCGGCACCGGCCGCCCGAGGCCATGCAGCACGAAGCGCCGCTCGTACGCCGGGTCGGTCACCTCGACGCGGTCGAACACCACCACCAGCTCGGGGCGGAGCATCACCATCTGCCGCGTCACCTCGCGCACCTTCGCCTGCGCGCCCGGCGCGATCACGGCGACGGAGTTGTACGCGCGCGTGAGGTCGCACGCGGCGTAGTCGTGGTAGCGCGCGGTCTCGAAGGCCGTCACCGAGCCCGTGTCGAGCTGCGCACCCGCCGTGAGGTTGATGCGGTGCTCGTTCACCGAGGCGCGGCCGCGGTCGTCGTAGGGCATCGCGCGCTGGCCGCCGTCGTTGACGCTCGGGAGCATCCGCGCGTTGGGGAAGGTCTCGCCCGGCCGCACGATCGCGAGCGTGTTGGCGTGCACCGAGCGCTGCGCGTACCAGCTCACCCAGTGCCGCGTCTCGTAGCCGTCCCACGACCCCGTATGCGCCGCGAGGGGCGCGCCGCGGTAGATCTGAAAACTCCCCGCCTCGATGTGCTGCCGTCGCGTGAACCAGTCGCCGCACGACAGCACCACGTGGGCCGCGCCCGGGTCGTCCCATCCGCCGCGCATCACCACCACGTCGCTCGTCCCCGGCGCGAGGTGCGCCCCGAGCGGCAGCTCCGCGCGGGCGGGCCGGGCCGTGCGCATCGGGTCGTAGAACACCACCTGGTGCCACGCCTCGCCGCCGGTGTAGTCCTGCCCCGGCGGGAGCCGCAGCGTCACCTC
>JBILLV010000244.1:0-13856 GCA_044375895.1 Polyangiales bacterium
GATGCCTGGGGGTCAGGGGATGCCCGGGGGTCAGGGGATGCCCGGGGGTCAGGGGATGCCCGGTATGCCTGGCGGGCAGCGTCCGCCCGGCGCGCTCCCTCCGATGGGTCCGCCCGGTGGGATGCAGGGTGGGATGCAGGGAGGAATGCCCGGCGGAATGCCTGGGCAGCCGCGACTGCCGCCGCTCACCTCGGCGCCCGGCGCGCTCCCTCCGATGGCTCCGCCCGGTGCGCCGCGGCCGCCGACCGCTGCTCCGATGCCGGGGATGCCGCCGGGGATGGGCGCGCCGCAGCGTCAGGCCCCGCCGATGCCTGCTCCCCCGCCGATGGGGCAGATGAACCAGCAACAGGGTGCGTTCCCGGGCGCGCCGCGTCCGCCCCAGCAGCAGCCGCCGATGCAGGCCCCGCCGCCCGCTGCGCCCGCGCGCGCTCCGGCCCCGCCGCCGGGCCGCCACGGCGGCACCCTCGTCGCCATCTACGAGGGGCAGCAGTACCCCGTGACCAAGGAAGAGTTCGTCATCGGCCGCGGGCAGAAGACGAGCGACCTCACGATCCGCGACTCCAACGTGTCACGACGCCACGCGTGTGTGGTGCTCTACAACGGGCAGTACTGGATCGTGGACCAGCAGAGCACCAACGGCGTCGAGTTCAACGGCACCAAGGTGGACAAGAAGGTCGTCGAGCACGGCGACCTCTACAAAATCTGCGACCACGAGATCCAGTTCGTCTACCGGTAGACGAAACCCGAGATCGCGCGCAGGGCGGCGAAACGCCCTTTCCAACTGCGGGCGTCCTGGTGGTACCATGCGCGCCGCGGCCCTCTGTGAGTGGCGCGCTCCAACCCCCGTGAAGGACGCGGTGGTGGGCGTCGCCTCCCGACGAGAGAGCCGTCACCTCAGCGAGCCATGACCGACGATCCGAACCGGAAGTCACTCCGTCAATTCCAGTGCCGGGATTACCTCTGGGAGACCTTCGAGCAGATGTCCCAGGAGCTCGAGTGCTCACCGGACTACCTGATCAACGAGGCGATGCGGCACTACGCGCGGAGCCAGGGGAAGCTCCGGCAGACGATGGCGCCCACCAACCAGGGCCGCGGGCTGCCAGCGCAGCCGCACGCTTCGATGGGTGGGCCGATGCAAGGCGCGCAGCGTCCGCAGCAGCCCAACACGACGATGCCGCGCCCGCCGGGGCCGCCGCCGATGGGCAACAACGGCCGCCCTCCCGCGCAGATGTCGCCGCAGCCGGGCACGGGCTATCCCCAGCAGCCGCAGCGCCCGATGCCGCCGATGCAACAGGGCGGAGGGATGCAGCAGGGCGGAGGGATGCAGCAGGGGTATCCGCCGCGTCCGGCGCCGCCCCCGCAGGCGCCGCCGCAGCCGCCGGCGTACCCGCAGTCCAACGGCATCCCGGTGCTCTACGCCGTCTTCGAGGGGCAGAAGTACCCCATCGTGAAGGACGAGTTCTACATCGGGCGCAGCAACAAGAGCTGCGACCTCATCGTGAAGGACCCCAACGTCTCCCGTCAGCACGCCCGCATCGTGCGCCACCAGGGTCAGTACTGGATGGTCGACATGGGGAGCACCAACGGGATCGAGTTCCAGGGGACGCGCGTCGACCGCAAGCCGATCGGCGAAGGCGACTCGTTCCGCATCTGCGATCACGAGATCGTCTTCACCTACCGCTGACGCTCACTCCCGCGGGCGCTTCTCCCACGCCTCCCACAGCGACGCGTCGCCCTGCACCTCGGACGCCGGGGTCGCGGGCGCCTTCGTGAGCTGCGCCTGGAGCGAGTCGCGCATCCACGGCGGCACGTCGTCGCGCGCGTCGCAGTTCATCAGCACCTCCTCGCCGTCGAGCTTCACCGCGTCGTTGGCCCGGATCGCGACGTCGCCGAGGGTGGCCTCGACGCGAACCTCTTCGGCGCGCACCGCGGCCTCCGTCTTCGCGTTCACGGCGAAGCGCTCGCAGTCGACGGTGACCGCGCCGACGCTCTTGATCTCGACGTCGGCGGATTCGAAGACGAGCCTCGGCCCGGCGTCGGTGAGCACCACCGTGAGCTCGACGCGCCCGCCGCGCCCCACCACGCGGAGGCGTTCGAGGCCCCCGTGCGCGGTGACCTCCACGGCCCGGCCCGACGGCAGCGCCACGCGCTCGACGCCGCCCACGGGGAGCGCGTCGACGGTGATCTCGTCGACCAGCACCTGCGTCTCCAACGTGCGATCGCTCATGCGTCCCTCCAGCGGATGGCGTAGCGGAGCGACGACTCCTGCGCCTCGGTGAGCGGCAGCGCGAGCGGCAGACGCGCGCCCCACACGGCGCTCACGCGGGCGTGGTCGGGCTCGATGATCACGGTCTTGAGCGAAGCGTCGAGCTCGGTGGGGCCGAGGCCGGGCACGTCCACGATCACCTGCGGACGCTCGCCCGAGAGCTGGAACTCCAGCCGCGGAACCGTGCGGTGCAGGTGTGTGAGGGTGAAGCGCTCGTCGCCGCGGAGCGACGGGACGATGAGCCAGGGCGACGCGCCGTTGTAGATGCGATCGTCGAAGGCCGCGGTGGCGGCGTCGTCGCTGGCGAGCGGGTCGTGGGCCACCTGCGCCGCCGTGAGGTAGCCCGTGCGCACCTCGACGAACTCGCTCAAGGGCCCGTCGAACGCCACGCCCATGCCCGCGAACGCGAAGCGCGGGAACCACGACTGCTCGCACCAGTCGAAGCCCGCGGGGACAGGCTGCGCGGCCCAGCGGTCGGGGTCGCCGGAGCACAGGCGCTCGGGCGTGAGCAGGTCGTGCGGGAGCTCCAGGTTGGGCAGGAGCACCTCGTCGAAGGCCCGGCGGCTCGGGTGGACGACGTAGCCGCGGCCTGCGGGGTTGCGCGCGTAGTTGTAGCGGGAGAGTTCCTCCGCGGGTACGTCGCCGGCGTAGGGGCGGAGCCACGCCATCACTTCGTCGGGGTGCGCGACCTCGCTCCACACGTCGCGCCCGCCGTACGCGCGGTCGTAGGTGAGGGGCATGACGGCGAAGGGCTCCGGGTCGGTGAAGGACGGCGCGACGCCCTCACCGCGCCACACCACGCGGCGGTCGCCGTACACCCGGAGCACGCGGGCCGAGCCGGCGCGGGGCGCGTCGGCGGGGGCGACCGACACGCTCACGTCGAGCTGCGCGACGGGGCCCGAGGGCGCGTACGCGTGGCCTTGCACGACGATGTCGGCGGCGGGCTTGAGCGGCGCGAAGAGGTCGGGGTCGGTGCGCGGCAGGAGCGCGCCGCCCTGGCCGCGGCGGTCGTCGTAGTAGTCGATGACCGGCATGAGGGGCTCCTGCATCGGCGCGACCTCGCAGCGACGTCCGGGCGTGAGGACGTAGGTGCGACGCGTCGCGAGGAGCAGGTGCGAGCGGCCGTCGTCGTGGCCCTGCGAGAGGAAGGTGAGGAGGTCGCCGTCGCTCATGGACGCGGGGTCGCGGGGGCCGCCGGCGGGGTGTAGGGGCGGCCGTCGATGAGGGCGCCGAGGCGGTCGGCGTTGGCGTTGTTCTCACCCTTGAGGAGGTCGGTGATGACGTCGCCGGGCTTCGTGAGGGCCTTCACGGGATCGACCGGGAGGCCGGTGGCCTTCGTGAGGGCGCCGCTGGTGGTGGCGAGGGGGTTGGTGACGGCCTTCACGGGGTTCACCGGGAGCCCGAGGAGGCTCTGCGCGCCGGCGCCGATCACCTTCTCGGCCACGGGCTTCACGAGCTGCTTGCCGAGCATCTCGCCGAACTTCTTCTCCAGCATCCCCTGGGCGCGGTCGACGGCGTTCTGCGCGAGCTGGTGCCGCAGGGGGTTGTTCTTGAACTGGAGGAGGATCTTGGTCGCGTAGCGAAACTGGTTCTGCGCGACGGATTTGTTCACGAGGCTGCGGAGGCCGGGGGCCTTCATCAGCGTGGAGGCGATCTTGGTGTTGAGCTTCGCCGTGAGCTTGGCGAACTTCTTCCCCAGGTCGTCGAAGTACTTCCCGAGCTTCGTGCTCTTGAGCCACTTCGAGAGCTTGCCCTTGAGCTTGCCGAGCAGCTTGTCGAACAGCTTTTCGAGCAGCTTCGAGAGGATCGCGTCGACGATGATGAGGAAGAGGCACCCGAGGAAATCCCCGAGGCTCATGCCCGCGAACACGTTGGTGGGGCGCTGCACCGAGAGGATCGTCGGGTTGAACCACAGGTCGCCGCAGTCGGCCTGGTTGATCACCGCGACGCACGACCCGAAGCCGAGGAACATCACCGCGGTGGGCTCGCCGCCGTGCTTCGTGCGAAACGACGCCCACACCGTCTTGCTCGACCCGAGCGCGGTGAAGACGGCCCAGAAGATCACCTCGGGGAAGGGGACCGGGAAGGGGAAGTGGGGGCGCAGAAACTGGCAGTCGTGGCCCAGCTTGATGAGCCCGTCGCCCGACTCGCGGATCTTCGCGTGCTGCTTGTCCCCGACGGCCCACTCGGTGGACGCGGCGTTGAAGTACCAGCCCTTGGGGAGCGGGATGAACGGCCACTGGATGGCCGCGCAGTGCATGTCGATGGCGAAGTTCCAGCAACCGGGGCGAACGAGCTGACACTTCATGGCCATGGCGATCGGGTCGAGTATCGCCCGACCCGGGGGCGCTCGCCCACCAAAACCCGCCGCGTCGTCAGCGAGGCGCGCTGGCGTCGGTGACTGCGGGCGGATCGGCCGTGACGGGGATGCGCAGGGTCACCGAGCCGCCATCACGGATCACGTCGACCACGATCGCGTCGGCGTCGACGAGGTGGTTGAACACCGCCTGCGCCTGCTCCGGGCGCTCGATGGGCGAGCCGTTGATGCGCGTGACCACGTCGCCGCGGCGCACCGCGAGGCCGGAGGCGTTCCAACGCGGGAGGGCGCGGGCCTGGTCGATGCGGAAGCCGACGAAGCGCCCGCCGCGCAGCACGGGCGAGAGCTCGATGCCCGAGAGGAAGTTCCCGATCCCCTGCTGCACGGTCTGTCGAACGAGCGCGCGGGTGAGCACCACCGGCGTGGCGTCTTCGACGGGCTCCGCGGGTGCCGCCGCCGCGCCGGACGAGGGCCGCGCCGGGATCGGCACCTCGGCGGGGGACACGTCGATGTGGGAGCCGCCGCTCGCGCAGGCCGCCGCGAGCGCGCAGGACGAGACCAGGAGGACGATGCGCTGCATGGCCTTTGTCGGTACCTTCTCCCCCAGCGGGTGCGCCAATTTCTGACAGCCGAAAGTGTGGGGGGTGGCGCTTCCCAAGGGCACTTTGTGCGTGTACAAACGGAGTCAGCATGAAGCCCCGCGCGATCGTCGCTCTCTCGTTCCTCTCTCTGGCCGGCTGTGGTGAAGAGACCACGCCCGCGCCCGCCCCCAACGCGTGCGTCCCG
The DNA here is from genome assembly GCA_044375895.1 of Polyangiales bacterium. Classification (GTDB taxonomy): domain Bacteria; phylum Myxococcota_A; class Polyangia; order Polyangiales; genus CAISKJ01. The sequence continues at coordinate 5,370 of JBILLV010000244.1, forward strand.
CCGCGCGCCGCGTGGGACGCCACCATCCGCCCGCTGGTGATGCAGCACTGCGCCTCGTGCCACGGCGCGACGCCCACGGCCGGCGCCCCCTACACCCTCCTCGACTACGACGCGCTGCTGCGCCCGGTGAACGGCGCGCGCCCCGTCGACCGCCTCGCCGTTCGCCTCGGCGAGGGCACGATGCCGCCGCCGAGCGCCCCGACGGTGGCCGACGACGCGCGCCGCGCGATGGTCCAGTGGGCGAGCTGCGGCACGCAGAACATCACCCCGGGCGGGGGCGTGCGCTCGAGCGCGCCCGTGTTCCGCTCGCCCGCGCAGGCGCCGGCGGGGATGGAGCACTTCGACCTCACGGCGCGCGACTACGCGGTGGGCCAGGACGTCACCGACCGCTACCAGTGCTTCGTCTTCGACGCGCCCGTGACCGCCGACCGCTTCATCCGCCGCTTCGACCTCCTCCTCGATGAAGCCCGCGTGGTGCACCACATCGTGCTGCTGCGCGACCCCGACCGCTCGGGGCCCGCGTCGGACTTCCAGTGCAACTCGATGCCCCAGAGCAGCGAGTACCTCTACGCGTGGGCCCCCGGGCAGAACGCGTTCGAATTCCCCGACGGCGGTCTGCGCGTGCGCCCCGGGCACCGCTTCATCCTCCAGCTCCACTACAACAACGGCGCGCGCGTCCCCAACGTCACCGACTCCAGCGGCGTGCGCGTCTACCACACCACCCCGCAGGGCACCGAGTACGGCATGGTCGCCTACGGCCCCGTCGGCTTCCAGATCGCCGCGCGCAGCGAGGGGAGCGCCGAGAGCGGCTGCACCGTCCGCGCCGGGTCGCGCCTCCTCGCGGGCATGCCCCACATGCACGAGATCGGCACCACCTTCACGCAGGAGATCGTCCGCGCCAACGGGATGCGCGAGCCGCTCATCAGCCTCACCGGGTGGCGCTTCGAAACGCAGCTCTTCTACGACTTCTCGAAGACGCTCGCGGCGGGCGACCGCATCACCACCCGTTGCGGGTTCAACAACACCACCGCGACGGCCGTGCGCAGCGGGAGCGGGACGCGCGACGAGATGTGCTTCAACTTCGCGTACGTCACCCCGCCGCCGCCGGCCCGCTACTGCGACGAGGGCACGGTCGACCCCACCATGGTCACCTACACCCCGGGGATGTGCGCGCGGCCCGGTCCGATCCCCCAGCTCCCGCTCATCGATGGGAGCCTGCGCGTCGGGATGGCGCCGACGGCCACCGGCGGCGCCATCCCGTCGGGGCGCTGGGAGCTGTCGGGCCACGCGCTCCTGCTCAACTCGCTCAACGCGGGCATCGGCGACATCGACCTCATGCGCTCGACGCTCCGCTCGCGGGGCCAGGCGTGGGTGGAGGGCAACCGCTTCACCGCCGACATCGTGAGCGGGCTCCACGTGCAGATCGGCGCGGTGCCACTCGACCGCGGCATCCCGGTGAGCTTCTCGGGCGCCATCACCCCCACTGGGATGAGCCCGCTGACCGTCGCCGCCGACTGCGGTCTGACGGGCAACGTGCCGCTCGCCTACAGCCTGACGGGCGATGAGCTCACGGTGTGGACGCCGCCGCAGATGACGGGCCCCATCCGCATCGTCTCGGAGTACCGCTTCCGCCGCGCGATGTAGCGCCCCGGCCGGGCGCGGTGCTACGGTCGGCGCCCTCCCGGTACCCTCATGGCCATCGACGTCACCCCCGAGCGCGTGCGCGCCACCGCCAACCTCGCCCGCCTCGACCTCCGCGACGACGAGGTCGCCCCGCTCGCCGCGCAGCTCCAGAAGATCCTCGACCACGTCGCGTCGCTCGAGGCCCTCGACCTCACCGACGTCACCCCGTCGCTGTCCACCGCCGCGTGCCCCTTCCGCGACGACGTCCCCGCCCCGTGGCCCCAGCGCGATGAGGCCCTGGCGCAGGGGCCGCGCGTCGAAGACGGCGCCTTCGTCGTGCCGCAGTTTGTCGCCGGGTGACGCGCCATGATCGACCCCACCGCCCTCGACGCCACCGAGGCCGCGCGCCGCTTCCGCGCCGGTGAGCTCCGCGCCGTCGACGCCACGCGCGCCTGCCTCGAGCGCATCGCCCGCCACGACGGCGCCGTCCACGCTTTTCTCCGCGTCGACGCAGACGGCGCGCTCGCGACCGCCGCCGCCCTCGACGCGCGGCGCGACGCGGGCGATGCGTTTGACGACGCGCCGCTGGCGGGCGTGGTGCTCGCGCTCAAGGACAACCTCGCGACGCGGGGGCAGCCGACCACCTGCGCCAGCAAGATGCTCGCGGGCTACGTCTCACCGTACGACGCCGACTGCGTGACGCGTCTGCGCGACGCGGGGGCCGTAGTCATCGGCAAGACCAACCTCGACGAGTTCGCGATGGGGAGCTCGACGGAGAACTCCGCCTTCGGCCCCACCCGCAACCCCTGGGACCTCGCCCGCACCCCCGGCGGATCGTCGGGCGGGAGCGCCGCCGCCGTCGCCGCGGGCTTCTGCCACGCCGCCCTCGGCTCGGACACGGGCGGCTCGGTGCGGCAGCCCGCGGCCCTCACGGGGACGGTCGGCCTCAAGCCCACCTGGGGTCGCGTCTCGCGCTATGGGCTCGTCGCGTTCGCGTCGTCGCTCGACGTGGTGTCGCCCTTCGGCCGCTCGGTGGCCGACGCCGCGATGCTCTACGACGTCATCGCCGGCCCCGACGCCCGCGACGCGACCTGCGTGAACCGACCCGTCGAGCGCGCCGACCTCTCGCGCGGCGCCGAAGGTCTCCGCGGGCTGCGCGTGGGTGTGCCCCGCGAGTACTTCGCCGAGGGCGTCGACCCCGAGGTGGCCGCGAGCGTGCGCGCCGCCATCGACCGCATGGCCGACGCGGGGGCCGAGGTGATCGAGCTCTCGATGCCCCACACCGCCCACGCGGTGGCCGCGTACTACGTGCTGGCGCCGGCCGAGGCGAGCTCCAACCTCGCGCGCTTCGACGGCGTCCGCTACGGGCTCCGCGTGGAGGGCCGCGACCTGCGCGGGATGTACGGCGCGACGCGCGACGCGGGCTTCGGCCCCGAGGTGAAGCGGCGCATCGTGCTCGGCACCTTCGCGCTCTCGGCGGGCTACGCCGACGCCTTCTACGGCCGCGCCCAGCGCGCGCGGACGCGCATCGCCGACGACTTCACGCGGGCCTTCGAACGGGTCGACGTCCTCGCGACGCCCACCTCGCCCACGGCGGCCTTCGAACTCGGCGCGCGCGTCGACGACCCCCTCGCGATGTACCTCGCGGACGTCTGCACGCTCCCCCCTTCGCTCGCGGGGGTTCCTGCGCTGTCGCTCCCTGCGGGGCGGACGCGCGGCGGACTCCCCGTCGGGCTCCAGCTCGTCGCGCCCTCCTTCGCGGAGGCGCGGCTCCTCGCCGTCGCGCACGGCGTCGAGCAGCTCATCGGCCGCCTCCCACTCCCGACACTCCCATGAACCTCCTCGACGACTTCAAATCCCGCGGCCTCTTCCACCAGTCCACCGACGAAGACGCGCTCCGCAAGGCCTTCGACGGGGGGATGGTCACCGGCTACATCGGCTTCGACCCCACCGCCGCGAGCCTCCACGTCGGCAGCCTGCTGCAGATCATCAACCTCGTGCGGCTCCAGCGCGCCGGGCACCGGCCCATCGCCATCGCGGGCGGGGGCACCGGGCTCATCGGCGACCCGAGCGGCAAGCAGGCCGAGCGTCAGCTCCTCACGCGCGAGGCGCTCGACGGGTACCTCCGCGGCATCCGCGCGCAGCTCGGGCGCTACCTCGACTTCGACGCCACGCCCAACGGCGCGCTGCTGGTGGACAACGCCGAGTGGCTCGGCTCGCTCAACCTGCTGGAGTTTCTCCGCGACGTCGGCAAGCACTTCTCCGTCAACGCGATGGTGCACCGCGACTCGGTGAAGAAGCGCCTCGAGGAGCGCGAGCAGGGGCTGTCGTACACCGAGTTCTCGTACATGCTGCTGCAGGCGTACGACTTCCTCGCGCTCTACGACCGCCACCGGTGCACGCTCCAGATCGGCGGGAGCGACCAGTGGGGCAACATCGTGTCGGGCATCGACCTCATCCACAAGATGCGCGGCGGCCACGCGCACGCGCTCACCGTCCCGCTCATCACCACCGCGAGCGGCGAGAAGATGGGCAAGACCGCCGACGGGGCCGTGTGGCTCGACCCCGCGCTCACGCCCCCCTTCGCCTTCTACCAGTACTGGCTCAACGCCCTCGACGCCGACGTCGAGCGCTTCCTGCAGTACTTCACCTTCCTCACGGCCGACGAGATCACCGCCATCGCCGCGGCCCACGCCGCCGACCCCGCGAAGCGCAGCGGGCAGCGGCGCCTCGCCGAGGAGGTCACGCGCTTCGTCCACGGCCCGGAGGCCCTCGACAAGGCACAGCGTGTGACGCGCGTCCTCTTCGAATGCGAAGATTGGCGCACCCTCGACGCGCGCGACCTGGAGGTGGCCTTCGACGACGCGCCGAAGTCCGACCTCGACGCCGCCCTCCTCGGAAGCTCCGATGCCGCGCTCACCGCGGTGCTCGCGAAGACGGAGCTGTTCAAGTCGAAGTCGCAGGCGCGCACGGGCATCGAGCAGGGCGGCGTCTCGATCAACAACCGGGTCGAACCTTCGGCGCAGCGTGTCCTGACGCGCGACGATCTGCTCCCGGGCGGATACGTGGTTCTCCGGAAGGGGCGAAAGCATTATCATGTGCTCCGAGTCATGGGCTGACGCGCGCCGCTGACGGAGCGGACGCGGGGCCTGCGACCGCACGGCCCCGCTGCGGGGCGCCGGAGAGGGTCATGGAGCACGTCACCGAGAGGCCTCCGAAGTTCGACGAGCAGGACACCGCCGCGACGCTGGCGATCCCGTCGCCGGTGCACGCGCTCGACGACGCGCACTTCAAGATCATCGCGTCGAGCGCGCCCGTGATGATCTGGGCGTGCGACGCCCATGGGGGCTACTCGTTCTTCAACGACCAGTGGGTGCTCTTCACGGGGCTGCCGCGCGAGACGCTGCTCAACAACCCCTGGCTGATGGACATCAAGGCCGAGGACTACCCCGCCTACCGCCGGCAGTTTCTCTCGGCCTTCCAGGAGCGGAAGGAGTTTCGCGTCGAGTACCGGCTGCGTCGTCACGACGGGCGCTACCGCTGGCTCATCGACACCGGCGTGCCGATGTTCGACGCGGCGGGCGACTTCATCGGGTACATCGGCAACTGCGTCGACATCACCGACCGCCACGTGATGGAGGAGGCGCTCGCGCAGAGCGAGCGGAAGTTCAAGCTCCTCTTCGACCGCTCGTCCGACGCGCAGGTGCTGCTCGACGGCGAGCGCGTGATCGACTGCAACGCCGCCACCGCGACGCTCTTCCGCGCGCCCGATCGCTGGTCGGTCATCGGCCGCGCCGCGGGGGATTTCCTCGGGCACGCGGACGACGCCAGCGTGGTCGAGAAGATCCGCCTCGCCCTCGTCGAGGGGAGCCACCGCTTCGAATGGATGGCCCGCGGGCTCGACAACACCGAGCTCCCCGTCGGCGTGCTCCTCACCGCCATCCCGATGAACGGCCGCACCCTCGTCCACGCCGCGATCCGCGACCTCACGGCGCAGCGCGAGCTCGAGGGGCGCCTCCGCCAGACGCACAAGATGGAGGCCATCGGCACCCTCGCGGGCGGCATCGCGCACGACTTCAACAACCTCCTCGCGTCCATCATGGGCTTCACCGAGCTCGCCCTCCTCGACCTCCCCGCGAACGCCGCGAGCGCCTCCCGCGCCAACCTCATGGAGGCCCTCACGGCCGCCCGCCGCGCCCGCGAGCTCGTCCAGCAGATCAACACCTTCAGCCGCCACGACACCGCCCGCCGCGTCGAGCTCGACGTCGGCACCATCGCCGAGGAGAGCGCGCGCCTGCTCCGCGCGTCGATCCCCGCGACCGTCGACCTGCGCGTGACGGTGGAGAAGGACTGCGTCGTGCGCGGCAACCGCGTGCAGCTCCAGCAGGTGCTGCTCAACCTCGGGGCCAACGCCGAGCACGCGATGCGCGGCGCCGAAGGGGTGCTGGAGGTGCGCGTGACCCGCGACACGCTCGACGAGGCCGCGGCGCAGAGCTTCCCGGGCGTGACGCCGGGGCCGGTGGTGAAGGTGGTGGTGCGCGACACCGGCGTCGGCATGCCCCCGAACGTGTGCGAGCGCGCCTTCGACCCCTTCTACACCACCAAGCCCGTCGGCGAGGGGACGGGGATGGGGCTCGCCGTCGTGCACGGCATCGTCACCGCGCACGGCGGCGCCATCGTCGTCGACAGCGTCGTCGGCCAGGGCACCACCTTCACCATCCTCATGCCCTACGCCCCCACCGCCCCCGCGCGCCGCATCACCAGCGCGCACCCCGCCTCCGCGGTGGCGACGCCGAAGCACGGCCACGTCCTCGTCGTCGAAGACGAGGCCTCGCTCGGGCGCATGCTCTCGCGCCTGCTCGGCCGGCTCGGGTACACCACCGACGTGTTCGACCGTGCCCGCGAGGCCCTCGAGGCCTTCTGCGCGAAGCCCGCCGCGTACCACGCCATCGTGACCGACCTCACCATGCCCGGGATGACGGGCGACACGCTCGCCGCCGAGGTGCGGAAGGTGCGCCAGGACATCCCCATCGTCCTCGTGACCGGGCACAGCCAGCTCGTCACGGAGGAGCGCATCCGCGACGCGGGCGTCTCCGCCGTGCTGCGCAAGCCGCTCACCATTCAAGAGCTCGCCTCCGCCCTCGACGCGGCCCTCGGCGTCGAGCGCGCGCCGGACTGACGCTCAGCGCTTGCGCGTCAGGAGCCCCGCGGCGGCGAGCACCGCCATGAAGCCCCCCATCACCCAGAGCGGACCGTTGCCGCCGTCCGTCGGCGCGGTCGTACGCGCGGACGCGGGCGCGGGCGCGGCGGTGGGTGTGGCCGTGGCGGGCGCGGGGGGCGCGGGCGGAGGGGGCGTCGCGGTGGCGGGGGCGGGCGTCGGCGCCGGGTCGACGGGGGGAGCGGGCGCCTCGGGGGCGGGCATCGGCGCGCCGTCGCAGGTCGCGGTGCAGCCCGCGTGGCCCGACTCCGACCAGCCCTCGGCGCGCGCGCAGCGGTTGCGAACGCCGCCCCAGCGCGCGGCGTCGCCGGTCACCCGGAGGTCGCGCGTGCGGTTGTGGCAGAAGGTGTTGTCGGCGAGGGCCTGCGCGACGCAGCGGGCGCCGGCGACGTAGCGCCCCTGCGCTCCGGCGGCGCACGAGCGCGCGAGGTTGAACACGTCGTCCTCGCCGTTGAGGGCCGCGTCCATCACGAGCTCGGCCTCGCCCTGGCGGCGCTTGCTCACCGTCCCCGTGGCCGCGCAGGCGTAGTTGGGGACGCAGCCCGGGATGCCGAGCGCGTCCATCACCCCCGTCGCGCAGCGCCACGCCCAGGCGTCGAAGCGCTGCTGCGACGTCTCGGCGCCGCGGCCGTTCTCGCGCACCCGCACCTCGACGCCGCGGCGGCGGAGCGCGGGCATCCAGCCCTCGTGCACCATGCACCCGCCGCAGCCCGAGCTGAACATCGCGAGCTGGCCGGGGCGCAAGCGTTCGAGGGGAGCGCCGCAGACGCACGGGTCCCACGGCGCGTCGCCGTGTGGAACGCTGGCCGCCGCGGGGTCGCCGAGGGTCACCCCCACGCCGTTGCCGCTCGCGGTGTTGCCCGTGAGCACGGGGCGCGCGTCGCACGCCGCGAGGCCGACGGCGGCCCGTTCGAAGGTGCTCGCCACCACCACCGCGCCGGGGCTCCGCAGCGTGAGGCCCGCCGCGCACGAGCCGTCGTCCGCCGCGCCGAACGACACGCCCACACGCCCGCCCGTCGTGCGCACGCGGTCGAGGCGCACGCCCGGCGACGCCTCCACGCGCACGCCGACGCCCCGCGCCTCGGTCACCACCTGGTAGAGCGTCACGTCGCGCGCGGCCACCGCCACGCCCGTCGCCGCGCCCGTCACGCGGAGGTTGCGCACCACCGCGCCGACGCCCTCGACGCGCACCCCGATGCCGCCCGCGGGCTGCGCGAGGATCACGTGTCGGGCACCATCGAAGTGCGCCCCCTCGCCGCGCACGGTGATGCACGGCCCGGCCCCGCGCAGGGGGAGGTCGCCCCCGAGGCGCACGTCGGCGTGGGGCGCGGCGAGCGCCTGCGTGCAGTCTTCGCAGGTGGAGCAGGTGCTCTGCGCGAAGGCGAGGGTGGGGGAGAGGGTGAGGCAGAGGGCGAAGGCGGCGCGGGGGAGGGTCACGGCGGTGGCGGATGATACCCGCAACCGGGGCGTTCAGGGCGGGACGGTGATGCGCCCGGGGGCGGGGCCGAGGTTGCTCAGGGTGCCGTCGCGGTTGTGGCAGACGTTGCAGTCGCCGTGCGGCGGGGGCGACGCCATTTCGAGGTAGCGCCCGTTGGGGCCGCGCACCCGCACGCGCTGGAGCGGGAGCTGAAACTGGTGGTTGGTGT
>JBILLV010000245.1:0-13837 GCA_044375895.1 Polyangiales bacterium
CTCTCGAAGCCGCTGGTGGCCGCGCCCTCGTACACGACGACGTTGCGCCGCGGGCCGAAGTCGAGGTCGTACACCACGGCGAGGAAGTGCCCGCCGATCTGGATGCGGGTGAAGTCCTCGCGGGGGGCGTCGTCGCCGCGCTCTTGAATCGCGATGTTGGTGACGCCGCCGCGCGACGAGGGGCCCACCGCGGCGCGCACGGCGGGGGTGACGTCGGTGATGAAGGTTCCCCAGTAGGCGGTGCGGCCCGTCGTGGGGACGGTGCTGGCGTAGAAGCGGGGGACGCCCTCCAGCGTGCGGGTGATGGCGTTCGCGCCCGCGCCGAGGATCACCTGACGCGGCGACCCCGCGGGCCCGGGGGGCACGGAGGGAGGCCACGGCGGGAGGCGGGCGGTGTCGTGGAAGACGGTGAAGCCCGAGAAGAGGCGCGCCCAGCGCACCCGTCCGCCGCGGGGGATCTGCACGTGGAGCTCGCCGCGCGTGAAGGTGGTGGGCGTGCTCACCTCGCCCCAGGCGTCGGTGCTGAGGCCGCCGCGAACCACCTCGGCGAAGGCGGCCTGGAGCGTCTGGGCGGAGGCCGCGGCGGGCGCGACGACGAGCGCGAACGCGAGCGCGCTAGGTGCCCACGGGGATCGACTCGACCGCGACGCCGCCGTCGGACCGTTGGAAGCGAAGGAGTTCATCAGGGTTCTCACTCTCGGCGAAGAAGGCGGTGATGGGGCCGAAGAAGTCCTCGGCCTCGTCGTGGTCACAGCGCGCGAGCGTCTCGTAGAGGGCGTCGGGCGCGTGGAAGGGGGTCGCGCGCACCTCCCCCTCCGTCCCGTAGTTCACCTGGCCCACGAGGTGGGCGAACACGTCGTGAAACTCGCCCTCGCTCGTGAGAAACACCGCGCTCTTGTGCCCCCACGTCTCCTCGATGAGGTCGACCAGGAGGTCGCTCTCGGGCGAGAGGGACACCAGCATCGGCGCGAGCTCGCCCGGGTCGCTCGGGTCGGCGGTCTCGTCGAACGCGCAGAACTGCTCCCCCGAGCGGTTGATCTTCTCGATGAGCGATGCCTCGCTCGCGAGGTCGACGACGGCGTAGAGCGCGTGCGCTTCGTCACGGAGCGCCCATCGCACCCGGTCGCGGGGGCCGTTGCGCATCCCCTGGGCGAGCTCCTCCGCCGTGAGCTCGTCGTCGTCCGCGGGGCTCTGGGCCACGTCGGCCGTGATCGACACCGCGAAGAAGCTCTGCCCGGCGCCGATCTGGTCGCCGTCACCGATGGCGCACTCGGTCACGCCCGCGCCGTTGACGTAGGTGCCGTGGGCGGTGCCGAGGTCGCGGAGCACCGCGCGCGATCCGTCGAAATACACCGCAAAATGCCGATCGGAGAGCCACTCGTCGGGCACGCACACGTCCGAGACCGGCGAGCGCCCCACCGTGCGCGGGCTCTGCTCGGGGGTGACCCACACCTGCTGCCCGTTGGCGGGGCCTTGGATGACGGTGAGCGTGAGGGGCATCAGTCTCTCGTGGGCGCGATCGAGGGGTCGGGGAGCGCTTCCATGGCCGCGTCGACGCCGTCGGGGGTCACGGTGAAGCGGGTGATCGACTCGCCCGTGTGCCCCTCGCTCCACCACGCGTCGACGGGCCCGAAGAACTGGTTGGCCTCCTCCAGCGAGCACGTCGGGAGGAAGGCGCGCAGCACGCGCGGGTCGTAGTACCGAAACAGCATCCGCCCGCTCCCCTCGACGCGCACGCGGAGGAAGCGCCGGAGGTGTCGCCGCACCTCGCGCATCTCCGCGCCGCTCGCGAGAAACACGCCCCACGCGCGGCCCCACGCGCGCGCCACGAGGTCGGCGCGCACGGCGCGGTCGTCGAGGGAGACGAGGAAGGGGGCGACGTCGAGGAGCTCCTGCGCCTGCCAGCCGTCGTAGAGGCACTGCGTCGGCGCCCCGCACTCACGCACCCACGGGAGCACCTCCTCGTCGCGCGCCGCGTCGAGGATGGCGTAGAGCGCCGAGGTCTCTCCCTGGAGCCGATCGAGGACGACGTCCTCCCGCGTGGTCACGGCCGGTACACCGTCCACGCGCCGCCGCGGTAGGCCTGGTTGGCGTAGAAGCCCTGCTGACGGTAGTCCGACACCCACTGGGCCCCGTCGTACATCGCGGTGTGCCCGTGCCGATGCCCGGGGACGGCTTGAAAGACCACCACGTCGCCGCGCGTCGGCGCGTACGCGGGCGTGCCGTTGGTGGCCACGCTGCGAAAGCCCGCCCGCTCCAGGTTGGGGCCGTAGTCCTTCGCGCTCTGCGTCCGCCCGGGTTGGGCGCCGCCGGCCTCGATCGCCTCCCGCACCGCACGCAGGCAGCGACCCTGCGAGCGGGCGCGCGCGTGCGTCGCGAGGTGCGTGACGGAGCGGTCGACGTCGATCGCCCGCCCCGCCGTCGGCGCCGCGGGAGCGCTCGCCGGACCGCTGGCCTGCTGGTGGCTCTGCTGCGCGCTCGGCCGACGGGGAGGGGGCTTCTTCTGCAGCTTCTTCGCGCGCTCTTCGGCCTTGCGACGGGCGCACTCCTCGCAGAACGCCACGCCCGACTTCGCCGCCGCGCGCAGCACCGCCCCCTGCGGGTGTGTCCCGATGAGAACGGTCGGGAGCCCCTGCACGATCACCCCGCCGTGGGCGGTGGGGTCGCCGATGCGCGCGGCCATCTTGTTGCCGACGAGCACGTTGGGGGCGCCCATCGCGATGCTGTCGGGCGGCGCGTTGCACTTCGCCTTGTCGCTCACGCGCGCGGCGGGCTTGTTGCCGATGAGCACGGTGCCCAGCCCCGTGAGGATGGGGCCTCCCACGTGGGGCGTCGGCCCGGGGTTGACCATGGGGCAGACGTGGTTGTCGCCGATGCGAGAGGCCGGGGGCATTGCGGTGACGCGATCGGACCATGAGCGTCGCCGCCCCGTCAACATGGGTTGACGCGCGCGGGGCAATCGCGCTCCCATCGCGGCGTGTTCGTGATCCGTGAGGCCCAGTTTGACGCGCTCGCCGCGGCCCGGCGGGAAGACTTTGTCCGCTGCATGATGGACGCGCTCCGCGCCCGCTTCGTCGCCGCGGCGGAGATGGAGGGGGCGGCGCTGCGCGAGCTCGTCGAGGATGGGACAGCGGCGGCCGAAGGCTACGGGCTGTATGCCGACGACGAGATCGAGCCCTTCCTCGGGTGCCGGGTGGTGTACGGGGGGGAGTTTCCGCTGGGGGACAACGACGACTGGGCGCGCGAGCTGCTCGACGACGACGGGCTCGACAGCGACGCGAAGGCCCTCCAGCTCGACGCCCAGCTCGCGGCCGTGGAGCACCTCACCGACGACACAGGAGACGCATGACCCACGCGCTCGAAGCCCCCGAGGCGCCGCCGTATTTCACCCTCCAGGTGGGGGTCGGCTTCTGCCGCTGCGACATCCGCGTCAACGACATCCCCCTGATGGTCGACGACCTGTCGGGCTCGCGCGTCGACGTGGAGATCCCCCTCAACCCGCTGGTGTTCACCGGGGACAACACGGTGTCGGTGAAGCTCTTGCCGCCGCGGTCGTCGGAGCAGGGGCCGTCGTACGACCTCCGCGGTCCGGCCACGCGGTGCGCGGTGACGCTCCAGCGCAAGCCGTACGGCGCGGAGTTTCCGAAGACCGAGTTCGCGAGCATCGTGTACGAGCACGGCGACGACCCCTTCGCGAAGAGCTCGGCGGAGACCCCCGAGGCGTCGGCGCTAGCGGTGGGCGGCGACGCGGACGCGGGCTTCGCGGCGGCGCGGACGGTGAAGCTCGTGACGCCGTTTCCCGAGTGGCGCTGGGTGCAGGCGCCGCCCATCACGCCGGGCGACGAGGTGGTGCGCGACCTCATCCGCGAGCACCAGCGCTTCTGGGCCGCGCTGCGCAACCAGGACGTCCCCGAGCTGCGCGCGATCATGGCGAGCAACGCCCGCGAGGTGCAGGCGGCGTACTACCTCCCCGACCTGGACAACGCGTGGCGCGTCATCGGGATCGAGGCGCTGCTGCGCAACCCGGAGGCGTCGCTGAAGCCGCTGCCCACCGACCTGACGCTGGAGGTGTTCGCGAACGGGCGGCTGGCGCGCTTCGTCGACGGGCGGCGCAACAGCCCCATCGGCTTCGACGAGCGCGACACGGGGCTCGACGCGTTCATCGACGCGTGGTTCTGCCGCGGGGGCGTGGGGATGGGCTGGGTGATGATTCGGTAACGGGCGCGCTCAGGCGAAGCGACGCAGCACCAGCGACGTGTTGACGCCCCCGAAGGCGAAGTTGTTGCTCATCGCCACGTCCACCCGCGCCGCCCGCGCGCTCCCCAAGACGTGATCGAGCCCGTCGCACCCTTCGCCCACGCGCGTGAGGTTGCGCGTCGCCGGCAGAAACTCATCGCGCATCACCGCCACACAGAACGCCGCCTCCAGCGCCCCGCACGCCCCCAACGTGTGCCCCGTGTGCCCCTTCGTCGAGCTCACCGGCACCGCGTCGCCGAACACCCGCCGCGTCGCCTCGGCCTCCGCGACGTCGCCCACCTCGGTCGCCGTCGCGTGCGCGTTGACGTACCCCACCTCGCGCGCCGTGATGCCCGCGTCGTCGAGCGCGAGGCGCATCACGTCGGCCATCCCGTCGGCGCTCGGCGAAGTGACGTGCGTGCCGTCGCAGTTGCTCCCGTAGCCGATCACCTCGGCGTACACCTTCGCCCCGCGTGCGAGGGCGTGCTCGTAGCGCTCCAAGAGCAGCGTCCCGGCGCCCTCGCCGATGACGAGCCCGTCGCGGGCGGCGTCGAAGGGCCGCGGGCTCTCGTCGGGGCGGTCGTTGTACTTCCGCGACGTCGCGTAGAGCATGTCGAACACCGCCGCGTGGACGAAGTGCAACTCCTCCGCGCCGCCGCAGAGCACCGCGTCCTGCGTGCCCGCGCGCACGAGCTCGTAGCCCGTCCCGATCGCGAGGCTCCCGCTGACGCAGGCCGCGCAGGTGGGGACGACGCGCCCGCGCACCCCGTAGTACTGCGCGAGGTTGGCCGCGCAGGTGTGGCTCATGAACTTCAGGTACCCCGTCCCTTGCAGCCCCGCGAGGCTGTACGTCGAGAACAGGTCGCGGGTGAACACCTCCATCGCCTCCGACGACCCGTGCGTCGACCCGTACGCGAGGCCCACCCGACCGCCCGCGAGCAGCGCCCGGTCGAGGCCCGCGTCCGCGAGGCACCGCTCGGTGGCCGTCAGCGCGAGCAGGCCCACGCGCCCCATCGAGCGCACCTTCTTCCGCGGGTACGACGCCGGGTCGGGCGCGCTCACGGCCGCACCGAGGCGGGTCTCCAGCCCCGCGACGCGCGCCCACTCGGGCTGCGGGGCGATGCCGTGACGGCCCTCCCGCAGCGCGGCCGACACCGCGTCGAGCGTCTCCCCGATGGGCGACGTGAGGCCGATGCCCGTGATCACCACCCGCGGACGCGTCACGTCACACCCCCCGACCACACCTGGAGCTCGGCCGCCGCGAGCAGCGCCCCCGACGCGTCGCGCACCTCGCCCGCGAAGGCCGCCATCGCCCCGTCGTCGAAGGTGAGCTCGGCCCGCACGGTGAGTTCGTCACCCACCGCGGCCCCGTCGACGTGGAGCGTCACCTCGCGGGCGCCGAGCAGGTAGCCCACGCGGACGGGCTCGCCCCGCGACGACGCGCGCAGCCCCGTGAAGGCCGCCGCGCACTGCGCCATGTACTCGACGAACACCGTCGCCCCCACGCGCCCCTCGCGCACGAACATCGCCCCCTCCCGCACCGTCACCGCGCACGTCGCCGACACCGCGTCGTGCGCCACCAGCGCGTCGAGCAGGAGCATCGGCGGACGGTGCGGGACGAGCGCGGCGAGCGGCGGGTTCACGGCCCCTCAGGCGCCCACATCGACGCACCAGGGCGACGACGGATCGAGCGAGAGCGACACCGCGCCCGCGCGCCGCGACGTGATGGCGTCGAGGAGCGCGAGGGCCACCGCGCAGGCGTCGCCCGCGTGGCCCGCGGGGTACGTGGCCGCGGGCACGGAGGCGTCGAGGCGGAGCCCGGAGAGCGTCACCGGGTGGGCGCCGCCGGGGCGGGTCGAGAGGTGGAAGGCGACGCCGAGCGCGGGGTAGGTCGCCTGGTGGGGCAATGGAGCGGGGATGTCTTCTTCGGCGAAGGAGACGACGACGTCACCGCCGTGGAGGTCGATGCCGGCCCAGGCTTCGAGGAGGCCCATGGCCACGAGGTCGGGGCCCGCGCTGATCGCCGTGGAGAAGCGGGTGTTCTGCCAGGCGATGGAGGCCGTCCCGCTGGCGGTGTTGTGGACGCTGTTCTTGAAGCGCATGGGCGAGGGGATGCCCTCCGCGCGGATCATCGCGAGCAGCGTCACGGCCGTCTGCACCTCGCCCAGCTCGGAGGCGAACACCGTGGGGACGTCGGCGAGCGAGGCGCCGCCTTCCCGGGCGGCCTGCGCGGTCACCTCGATGGCGACGCGGGTGACGAGGCTCGTGCCGCGGAGGAGGCGCGAGGGGACATCGGCGCACGAGGGCTCGGGGGACTTCGGCGTGGGCTGCCACACCCCGACGCCGCGGACGTGGAGCGGGCGCACTACGACACCCCCAGGAGGACGGCGACGTTGCTCCCGCCGAAGCCGAAGGAGTTGCTCAAGATCGCGCGGCAACGGAGCGGGCGACGGACCTCGTTGACGGTGATCGTCACCTCGGGGTCGCGGGGCGTGGCGCCGAGGCTGGGCGGGATCCACTGCTCCTCCAGCGCGACGATGGCGAAGGCCGCTTCGATGGCGCCCGCCGCGCCGAGCGTGTGCCCGGTGGCCCCCTTCGTCGACACGACCGGGACGTGCGCGCCGAACACCGCCTCGATGGCGCGGGCCTCGATGGTGTCGTTCTTGGCGGTGCCGGTGCCGTGCGCGTTGACGTGGCCGACGTCGGCAGGGTGGAGGCCTGCCTGTGCGAGGGCGCCGCGCATCGCCGCGACCGCGCCGTGGCCGTCGGGGTGGGGCGACGACATGTGGTGGGCGTCTGCGCTCTCGCCGACGCCGAGCACCAGCGCCCGCGCCTCGCCCGCGCGCTCGATGAGGAAGAGGGCGCCGCCTTCGCCGAGGTTCATCCCCTGGCGGTCGAGGCCGAAGGGGCGGCAGGGCTTGGATGACAGCACGCTCAGCGCGTGGAAGCCGCGCAGTGTGGTCTGGCAGAGCGAGTCGACGCCGCCCACGAGCACCGCGTCGACCACGTCGGCCCGCAGCAGCCGCTGCGCCACGGCGAACACCTTGCCGCTCGACGAGCACGCGGTGGAGACGGCGTAGCGCGGGCCGCGGATGGCCATGGCCGCGCACGCGAAGTCGACCGCGGCGTGGAGGCTGTGGCGCGTGTGGAGGTCGTAGTCGGCAGAGAACGTCCCCGTCGCGTGGTGCTGCGCGAGGGCCTCCTCGGTGACGGCGAGGCCGCCGACGCTGGTGCCGAGCACCACCGCGACGCGCGAGCCGCCGTGACGGGCGACGGCGCGCGCGACGGCGGGGGCCACCTCGTCGAGGAGCTGCGCGACGATGCGGGCGACGGGGCTTTCGAAGCGCGCGAAGTCGGGCGGGAGGGCCGAGAGCGCGTCGGGGAGGGCGCCGCAGACGGTTTCAAAGGGGAGGTCGACGGGGGGAGCGCGGAGGCCCGAGGCGCCGGCGGAGAGGGCCGAGACGGTGTCGCGCGTGGTGATGCCCAGGGCGGTGCACACCGACCACGCGGTCACGGCATAGGGGGGGATCGCGGGGGCGCCCGGCATCAGAGGGGTGCTGTACAACACCGCCGCCGGGTGCATCAACCCGCTACGGGGCGGTCACTACCGGAAGTCTGCGGCGATGCCCACGGGGTGGCGCCGGTTTGATCGCGGGGGCGTCTTCGCGGCCGGGAGCACTACGCCCCCCGACGGGCGCGCACGAAAGCCTGGAGCTCGGGCGAGAGCGTGCGGACGTAGTCCTCCGAGAGGCCGCGCAGCACCTCCGTGGGGACCGCGCGGAGCGCCTCCTCCGGGGCGAGCCCCGCGAAGCGCTGCTCCGGGGTGAGGTGCTCCAACACCACTGCGGGGTTCATGCGGGGGATGATCTCGGCGAGATCCTTCTCCCAGTTCTTCAGCACGAGGTCGACGTCCTTGGCCATGGCACCCTCTGGTGTTGTCGCGAGCTGCTCGACGCAGCGGTAGAGCCGATTGTAGAGAGCGCGCTCGCGGTCGTCCACCGGCCGCACGCTGCGCTCGGTGAGGAAGCGTGGCGACAGCACCCGCAGCACCTCCTCGTGGGGCGCGTCGCAGGCCACGCTCGTCTCCACCACCCGCAGCGCGAAGGGTCCGAGCCTCCCCTCGTGCACGCCCGGCCGCGCCGTGCGCGTTAGCGTCCCTTCGAGGCGCGCCACCTGCTCGGCAAAGGGCTTCGTGAGCGTCGGCGCCACCACCCGTAGCGCCACCTCCGCCGGCTCCTCGATGTTTGCGACGAGCATGTACTCCGCCACGTAGGAGAGGGCCTGCGTCGCGCAACCCACCCCGGGACGTACCCTGTCCCGCGCGAACGCCCGATGTTTCCAGCCTCCGCCCCGCTCTTTCCATGGAACCACGCCGAAGCTCGACAGTCTGCACGCCCATGAAGCTCCGCCCGCCGCTCTGCCTCGCCGCCCTCGCGCTCGCCTCCTGCCAGCCCGCCAATCCGCCGCCGCGTACCGCCGTGCGCGACGTGCCCCGCGCCGATGTCACCGCCCGCACCGACGCGAGCGTCCCCGCGGACGCGCTCAGCCCCGCCGCGCTCGAAGCGCGCCTCGCCCCTGACGATCGTCTCAGGCCCTACGGGTCGTCGGCGGCGCTCGTCGCCCAACTGCGGCTGCGCACCCAGCGCTTCGGGCAGGCGACCCAGGGCGCTCTCCTCGGCGGCACCATCGGCGACGCGTTCGGCTCGGGGGGCCTCGGCGCGAGCGGGTCGGGTCAGGGAGGCGGCGGCACCGGGGAGGGAACCATCGGCCTCGGGAGCCTCGGCACGATAGGACACGGCGCCGGGACGGGAACGGGTCAGGGCTACGGTTCGGGCGCTGGTCGCGGACTGCGCGGGGCGCGCGCGGCGTCGGCTCCGGGCGGTGCCCCCGCCCACCGCGTGGGCGGAGAAGATTCGATCACGAACAATCAGGTGGAGGGCGTCGACGAGGGCGACATCGTGAAGGCCCACGGAGATCACCTCATCATCCTGCGGCGGGGGAGGCTGCTGTCCGTGCGCCTCGGCGGCGACGCCCTCACGCCCGTGTCGAAGGTGAACGCGTGGGGCGAGGGGCGCCCTGCCGGCGGCTGGTACGACGAGATGCTGGTCGACGGCGACACCGTCGTGGTCATCGGGTACAGCTACAGCGCGCAGGCCACGGAGGTGGGGCTCTTCGACCTCAGCGCGGAGGGGGTGCTGCGCTGGCGCGACACGATGTTCGTTCGCTCGTCGGACTACTACTCGTCGCGCAACTACGCGAGCCGGCTCGTCGGGCACCACCTCGTGATGTACATGCCCGTCCCGCTGCGGATGGACGAGCGCGACACGCTCCACCTCCCCGCCGTCCGCCACGGCGCCGACGCCGCGTGGAACACCGTCATCGGCTTCGACCACCTCTACCGCCCGCTGCTCCCGCTCGGGTACGACCCGGTGATCCACACGGTGATGTCGTGCGACCTCTCGGGCCGCGGCTTCGACTGCCGCGCGGTGGGCGCGGTGGGGCCCGGCTCGCGCAATTTCTATGTCTCCGGCGGCGCCGTGTACCTCTGGGTCGGCGGCGAGCAGGAGCCCTGGGTCGCCCACGACGATCGTCGCCGTCAAGGCCCGCAGCCCGCGGTGCTCTACCGCTTTCCCCTCGACTGCGGCGCGCCGGGGGCGGCGCGGGTGCGCGGGGCGCCGATCGATCAGTTTTCCTTCGACGAGCACGGCGAGGCGGTGCGGGTGCTGCTCGCGGCCTCCGGGCAGGGCGAGGCGATGTGGGGGGCGGCGGCGGCGCGCGGCGATGTGGGGCTCGTGTCGGTTCCGCTCGCGCAGCTCACCGCGGAGGTGCCGACGGTGGCGGGGAGCGCGTACAAGGGCGTCGGTCACGTGTCGGGCGGCGCGGGGGAGATGCACAACCGCTTCGTCGGCGACCACGTGCTCTTCGGCGCGGGCGAAGGGTGGCGTCGGCGGGCCGCGGGGGCGCCGCGGGAGCCGCTGTTTGTTCACCACGTGCCGACGGGCGTCACCACGCAGCTCGCGGTGCCGCACTCGGTGGAGCGCATCGAGCCCATCGGTCGTGACGCGCTCGCGGTGGGCAACGAGGGGGGCAACCTCACCTTCAGCGCCGTGGCCCTCGACGCCACGCCGACCCTCGCGGGCCGCCACACCGTGCGCGGCGCCTCGCAGGGTGATTCGCGCTCGCACGGCTTCTTCTACGCCCCGTCGGGCGACCGCGCGGGGGTGATGGGGCTGCCGATCTCCCGCGGCGGTGAGGGAAGCTCGTGGAGCGATCTCGGCAACGCCTCCAGCGCGGTGATGTTTCTGAGTGTCAACGCGCTCAACTTTCGCGACATGGGCTCGCTGCGCAGCGGGGCGCGGGGCGTCAACGACCGCTGCGTCGCGTCGTGCGCCGACTGGTATGGCAACGCGCGCCCCATCTTCTGGCAGGGCCGCACCTTCGCCCTCATGGGCTACGAGCTCGTCGAGGGGAGCGTCGCCGCCGCGCGCATCCGGGAGCGGCGGCGTGTGGACGTGTTCCGTGCGCTCGATGGGGCCGCGGGGGATGGCGGGGCGCGCAACGCCTTCGACGCCGTCACCGACTGAAGGCCTTGCAGTTCGTTGGCGTTCTTCCGCGAGCTTCGCCATGCTGCCGGCCGCTCCGCCGTGGTCCTGCGTCCGCCCCGCATCCTCCCGTGTCTCCTCGCCGCGGCGACCCTCGCCTGCGGCGCGCCGCGGCGTGTTGCCGTCGGTGACGCCTCGGTGGCCATCGGCATCCTCGGCCAGCCCGATGCGCAGCCTCCGGGCGCGGACGTGCTCGACCCCTTCGCGGCCTTCCAGCGCACCGTCACCCCGCCGCCCCCGAGCGCCGTGGTCGCTCCCGAGCTGGCTGACCAGCGCATCCGAGCGTCGGAGCTCCCGTCGATCGTCGTGTCGCTCTCGCTGAACGATGAAGACGCGGCGGTGGCGGTGGAGGCGGCGGTGGCGGAGGAGGCCGCGGTGGTGGTGGCCGACGATGCGCCGCCGCCGTCGCCCTCTCCCGCCGAGCTTCAGGCCGCCGCGCGACGTCGTGAGGCGGAGGCGCGTGAGGCCGCGCGCGTCGAGGCGGAGCGGGCCGCGAAGATTGCGCGCGACGAGGCCGCCGCGAGGGCCGCGCAGGAGGCCGCCGCGGAAGCCGAGCGACGCGAGGCCGCAGCGCGTGCGGAGACGGAGCGACGCGAGGCCGCAGCGCGTGCGGAAACGGAGCGACGTGAGGCAGCTGTCGCTGCCGCCGCGCGGGCGCAGGCGGAGGCTGACGCCCGTCGTGCGGCGGCGGAGGCTGAGGCGCGACGGCGGGCGGAGGTGCGTGCGGCGGCGGCGCGCGAGGCAGCGGCGCGTGAAGCGGCGGTGCGCGAGGCAGCGGCGCGTGAGGCCGCGGCGCGCGAGGTGGCTGCCCGCGAGGCATCCGCGCGTGAAGCCGCTGCGCGGGCCGCCGCCGAAGAAGCCGCGGCGCGCGTGGTCGCCGCCCGCGAATCCGCCCGTCGCGAGGCCGCCGCTCGCCGCGCCGCGGAGGAGTCCGCGCGGGTGGAGGCCGCCCGCCGCGCCGCCGCCGATCTCGCGCGTCAGGAAGCCGCCCGCCGCGCCGCCGCTGAAGCCGCGCGCCAGGAGGCCGCTCGCCTCGAAGCGGAGCGTCAACAAGCCGCTCGTGAGGCCGCGGCCCGTCGAGCGGAGGAGGAGGCCGCCCGCGCTGCGACCGCCCGTCGCGTCGCCGCCGAGGCCGCCCGCGCCGAGGCCGCCCGTCGCGCCGAAGCCCTCGCTGCGCGGCGCGCGAGCGAGACCGCCGCCCAGCAAGAAGCCGCCCGCCTCGCCGCCGAACGCGCCGCTCAGCAGGAGGCCGCCCGACGCGTCGCCGCCGAGGCCGCGCGGGTGGAGGCGGCGCGTCTGGCCGCTGCGGAAGCTGCGCGGCAGGAAGCTGCGCGGGTCGCCGCGGTTCGTCGCGCGATGGAGCAGACCGCCCGCGAGGAGGCCGCCCGTCGCGCCGCCGCGCTCGCCGCCGAGCAGGAGGCTGCGCGCCGTGCGGTGGCCCTCGCGACGCAGCAGGAGGCCGCCCGCCGCGCCGCCGAACGCGCCGCCCAGGAGGAGAGCGCGCGCCGCGCTGCCGCAGAGGCCGCCCGCGCCGAAGCCGCCCGCCGCGCTGCCGCCGAGGCCGCGCGTCTGGAGGCCGCCCGCCGTGCCGCCGCGGAGGCTGCGCGAGCTGAAGCGGCGCGCCGTGCTGCCGCGGAGGCCGCGCGCCAGGAGGCCGCTCGTCGCGCCGCGGCGGAGGCTGCGCAACGCGAGGCCGCGCGTGTCGCGGCCGCCGAAGCCGCCCGCCAGGAAGCCGCGCGTCAGGAAGCCGCCCGCGCCGAAGCCGCCCGCCAGGAAGCCGTTCGCCGCGAGCAGGCCCGCGCCCTCGCCGCGCGTCCTACGGCAGCGCCCGTCGTCGCGCCTGCGACACCGCCCGCACCGCGTCGCGCGCTCTCGGGGCAGTGGCGCAGGCTCCCGCGCGTCACGCTCACCGCGCCCCACGTCCGCGCGCGCTGGGACGATCCGCCGGACTTCGACGGCGATGGGCTGCCCGACCCGATCCTCGCGGTGGAGTATCACGCGGGCGGTGTTGCCTGCCGAGCGGTGGCCTCGAGCAGCCCCTGCGCGCCCATCGAAGCGACGCCCGCGGCGGAGGGGAGGCCGCTGGTGCTCGCGTTCATCGGGATGTTCTCGGGTGACGCCGCGGCGCCGGGCGCGGCGGCCGACGCGGCGGTGGTGCCGACGGGGCGGCTGCTCGGGACGCGGCGCTTCGAGGGGCGAGCGGCGCGGGTGACGGGCGCGGAGTTCTCGGAGTTTGGCCCGGGGCTGCTGGTGCGCACGCTCGCGGAGGCCCACGAGGGGACCACCGTTGACGCGATCGATGTCGTCGATGTGTTCACGGGCGTGGGGCTCGACCGGCGCGCGGGCGCGATCGTCCACCACTGCCTCCGTCGTCCCAATCTCCCGCCGGTGCGCCACGCGACGCTCTCCGTCGCACTCCCCGCGCTCACGCCGCTCGTCTGGCGCGCGGCGACGTCGCACCCGTACTCGGGCTGCGCGGTCGGCGTGGAGTCGCTCGACATCGGGCTCGGCGCGCCGCTGCTCGGTGACGTTCGGGTGAGCGCCTTCACCACCGAGCGGGCGCCCCCCAACCGCGCCGTCGCCATCGCGGTGGCGGGCGGGCACGCGCGGGTGGTTCCGCACGGCGACCGCGACCCGACGTCGTGGGGCGACCCGCTCGCGCTCGGCCCGGTGCGCGTCTTCGAGATGACCCGCGGGTGCCAGTGGGACACCGTCCGCTACGAGCGCGACGGCCGCCGGTGCCGCGTCAACATCCCGCGCCACGACGACCCGCTCCCCGGCTGCGAAGAGCGCGCGAGCCCGCTCGACCCCGAGCCCCCGCGTCCCCTGTGGCTGCACTCGCACCTCGGGATGATCCTCGACGGCGGCGTCCCCACCGAGCCGCTCCACCTGGTGTTCGCGCGCGGCGGGGCGCTGTGGGACGCGACCTTCCCGCTCACCTGCCAGGGCGAGCACCGCGCGCACGCCGCGTCGTGGAGCGGCGAGGCGCCCGCGGGCGT
>JBILLV010000600.1:0-3367 GCA_044375895.1 Polyangiales bacterium
CATGCAGCACTCCTCCAACGACGACCTGACGCAGCAGCACTGCGGCCCAGCGGCGCTCGACGGCTGGACGATCCAGCCCGCGACAGTGCGGTTCGTCGTCGAGTGGTCACAGGGGGATGAGAACGATCAGTGGAGCCGGAGGTCGATCAGCACGTCCAACCCACACGTCTGCTACGAGGTCCGCACGGTGTACCACCGGTTTGGGACCAGCGGTAAGGTGAACTTCCACTACGAATATACGGTGACCCGGCCCACGCAGTCGGAGGAGACGCGCGACGAGGGGGTCACGCTTCGCTGGGGTGACTCGCGGACGTTCCCCTACGCGCCGGGGTTCTGGCGCGTCGAGTTCGACGCGTTCGATGGCTCTCACAACGAGTTCGTCGGGGCGTCTGAGGACAACCGCTACCTCCACCTCGGGGTGGTGGGGTCGAACGTGACCCTGAGCGTTCCCGCGGCCGAACAGATCCGCTGGTAGCAACGGCCGCGGGGGCGCGGGCTCACGACGGGCGGGCTCCGCTGCCCGCCTGTCGACGTCGTCAACGCAAGCCCTACCGCGGGCGCAAGTCGATCGTCGCCCGCTGGAACCACGCCCGCAGCGTCGCCGCGTCGACGCCGCCCGCCTGCTCGAGGCGCCCCTGGAGGCGCGCGATCAACTGCTCCTGGTCGGGCTGGCCGATCGCGAGGCGGTAGAGGTCGAGCTCGCTCTGCAGGCGGCGGCAGCGCGCCTCCTGCTCGGAGAACGACGCCACCAGCAGCGTGCGCCGGATCGCGGCTCCGTCGACGTGCCACCACGGCGTGAGGCCGTGACGCGCGGGATCGTCGGGGAAGCGCTCCGCGGCGGCGTGCCACGGACTCCTCGACGGGTCGAGCGGCACGCCCCGCAGCGCCGCCGCCATCGCCTGTCGCACCGCGAGCCCGCCGTGACGGCGGAGGCGGCCGTCACGCTGCTCGAGGTCGACGGGGTTGTCCGGGAGGTCCCAGTGGACGAGGTGGCGCGACCAGCGGTGGAAGTCGAGGCCCTCCTGCCCGATGGAGGTCGTCACCAGCACCATCGGGCGGAAGGGCGAGTTGAACGCGGCGCGTACGTGATCTGCGCGTGCGGGGAGGTCGTCGTCCGAGCCCGTAACGGGTTCCTCATCGGCAGTGGTGGCGATCCCGTAGGCCACCGCGGCGTGGCTCCGAAGGCGCATCGGCTTCCCGTCGGCCTGGGCGCTCAACACGGCGAGCCCCGTCTCCCGAAGCGACAGCGCCACCCGCAGCGCGTCGAGCGCGTCTTCGTCGCACTCCGGCGACGGCGCCGTCCGGCCGAGTCCCTGCTCGATGGCGAGGAACTCGTCGAAGACCGCCTCCAGGTTGCCCGCCCAGGCCGCCCGGCGCGCCGCGGCGGCGCGGTGGTGGCGCTCGTGGAAGTGCTCCTCGAACGCGACGTGCCACTCGGGGCGGTCGAGGTACGTGCGGAGCCCTTCGGTGGCTCGGAGGAGCGCGCGGATACGTTTGGCGCGGCGCTCTCCGTCAACGGGCTGCCCGAACACGCGGTTCGCCGCGCGCAGGAGCGCGGGGCCCATCCCGGCCACGGCGATCTCGGCCAGTTCGTCGAGCTCGCGCGGCCCCGGCCTCGCGGCGCCATCGGCAGGAGGGTCGAAGACACGCGCCGCGGAGGGGACCTTGCGCCACGCGCGGATGCAGCTTTCGGTGGCGCGCCAGGCCTCACCTCCGTGGCGCTCCTCGAGCCGGACCAGCCAGGTCCACGCGGGGGCGCGTTGCGAGCGCTCTGGGTCGCACCCGAGCTTCGCCGTGATCTGCGCGCGGGCGTGGGCGACGGCCGCGGCGAAGGTCAGCGCAGGGGTGGAGGTAGACGCCAGCGCGAGGGGGTCGACCGTCGACGCCAGCGTCGGCCAGGGGAGGAACATCGCGATGCGGGCGCACCACTGCGGCCCCTGCTCCAACGTGAACGCCAGCGGCGGGAGCCGGCGAAGTTCGGTCTTCCCTGCGCGACCAGGGTCCTTCTTCGCCGCGGCCGCGCCGTGGGCGCCGCGCGTGCTCCAGTCGAAGGAGCCGTGCCGCCGCCGTCGCATCGCGGGGGCGAGCGCGCGTCGCTCGGCCTCGTAGCTGAGCATCGTCGCGAGCGCGCGCGGCACGGCCCGGAAGCGCGAGAACACCAGCGCCTTCGACCAGCCACCGTCCGGCGGCGTGAAGGGCGCTTCGAGCGGCCACCACGGGCGCGAGGGAGGCAGCCAGGGGAGCGAGAGCACGTCGGCCGGCAGCACCTCGAGGAGCCCCCGCAGCCGGGCGTGGGCGCACTCGGGGGAGGCGCCGTAGCGGCGCAGCTCGCTCATGCGCAACTGCGGGGTGCCGCTACGGCGGGCCGCGGGCCTGGCGTCGCGGCGGAAGGTGTAGTCGGTCGGCATCATCTGCAGCGGCAGTGGGACCGACGACCAGAACGCTTCCGCCGCGCTCTGGTGGCCCTCACCGCAGGACTCCAGGAGGTGCCGATAGACCATCACCTCGTCGGACCGGAGTTCGACCCGGTGGGCGTCGATCGTCGACGGGGCGTGCGCCGCGCCGAGCAAGGCCGCCCGCTCGCTGCGGGCGATCACCTGCCGGAGGGAGCGCTCGATGTCCGCCTTTCCCGTGAGCACCCCCTCGCTGCCCACCGGGTCGCGCTCCAGGCGCTCGCGCCACGCCTCGAAGCGGCGCCGGAGGTCCTTCGCGGCGGCGGGGCCGCGGTCGGCGTGGAGGAACCGGAGGAGTTCGTAGAACTCCTGGTGGTGCTGCTGCGCTTCGAGCGCGCGGGCGTACATGCGGAACGGTGTCGCCGAGAGCATGAGCACCCGCGTCCGCTCGCCGAGTGGCATCGACTGGCGCAGGAGCGCGGCCACCACCTCACGGGCCTGCGCCTCGCGGCCATCGACCTGCTCCTCCGCCTCGGTAGCCTCCCGATCCCGCGGGAGTACTTCGAAGAAGCGCTGGAACTCGTCGAACACGATCAGGTCGGGGCGGAGCCGCTCGACGATTGAGAGGTTGAGCTCTGCCCGGAGGCGCGCCACGGCGGCCTTGCGGTGCGGCTCCGACAAGAGGCGCACGAAGAGTCGCAGGTCGAGTGCTTCCATCCCGAACTCCCGGCTGCGCGGGAACGCGCCCTGGAGGCGCGCATAGAAACGGTCCCGGAAGTCCTTGTCGAACCACGTGGGCGGCTCCGTTTGCTTCCAGTGACCGCACCAGACGTCTTTCCCTACCGACACCCGGAAGGCCTCGTGGAACCAACCGAGCGAGCGCTCGTCGAACGAGGGGAAGAGCAGCTCGTGGACGCACCGCGCAAGGGTCGCGCGCTCGTTCACCAGCCCCGTGCCCGGCAGCATCGAGGTGC
>JBILLV010000246.1:0-13763 GCA_044375895.1 Polyangiales bacterium
CGCGCCGAGGGCGGGGGCGAGGTCTTCGGTGACGGTGGCGATGCCAAACCGCGCCGCGATCGCCTGTCCGAAGCGCAGCGACTCGGACGACGAGGCCTGCTCGGGCATGAAGACCCCGAACACCTTTTCGGGCCCCACGGCGCGCACCGCGAGGGCGGTGCAGAGGGCGCTGTCGATGCCGCCCGAGATGCCAACGACGAGCCCGCGCCTACGCAGCGTCGCCGACACGAGAGACCGGAGCCGGGCGGCGATCGCGTCGGCCGCACCGAGGGGGTCGTCGATCGCGAGAACCTCACGAGAGAAGGGGGTCACGGCGCCGAAGACTCGCACGGGACGCGCGCGCGGCGCCACACCGTCAGCGCCCCCAGGGGCCTTCGACGAGCCGCTGTTCGGACAGTTGGTGGAGGTACACCTCGAGGTTGGTGTAGCCCGCGAGGCCGTCGATCCCTTCACCCACGGTGGTCCCGTTGTGGTCTTGCGTCCTGGGGTCGAGGCCGCGCTCGGTCTCCCACGCGTCGGGCATCCCATCCGCGTCGGTGTCGGTGGGCGGCCGAGGCGGCGAGCCCGTCGGGTAGTCCGTCTTCCACGCGTCGTCGGCGGGGTTGACGTTGGGGGGCGTCCCCGGGATCACCCCGTCCGCGACGTAGCCCATGAGGCGGCGGTCCATCGGGTCGCGGGGGAAGGCGCCGGCGTGGGCGAGCGCGTAGCGGCGCACGTCGCCCGAGGGGAGGTAGGTGACGGCGGGGAAGTCGTGGCGCGCGTCGCGGGCCCACGCGGGACGCGGCGGCGTGGGCGCGGTGGGGAAGTCGTTGCAGCAGTAGTTGAGCTGCCAGTTTTCACGGTTGGTGTAGCGGGAGAGGTGCGAGTCGGCGAAGTACACGGTCGAGCGCCCCGAGGGGTTCTCGAACCACATCATCCCGTAGCTGTACGTCGGTCGCACGACGCTGTGGTTGCCCACCCAGTTGAGCTCATAGAAGAGCCCGCCCATGTCCTCCCCCTGGTTGCCCGCGTGGTGGTCGGACTCGATGTAAAACTGCTGATCCCAGAGCAGGTTGTTGGACAGCTCGACGTGCATCGTGCTGTTGGCCGCCGCCCGGCTCTCCCGCGTCATCTCGGGGTAGCGCCCCTGCGCGCGCACCCACGCCGTGCGGATCACCGCGATGTTGTCGAGCGCGTAGCCCGCCGCGGGGTTGGAGTAGTTCATCAGCATGCCGCCGCGGTTGGCGTGGCCGCCGAGCGTCTCGCCGAGGATGCACTCCTGCACGGTGATGTTGTTGGAGTACGAGATCTCGAAGGCCTCGTCGGTCGCGTTCTCCGTGGAGACGTGGTCGATGACGGCGTTGCGCGTGTGGCGGAGGCGCAGCCCGTCGCCGTCGATGTTGCCGTTGTCGCCCGCGAAGCTCGGTCGCGTGCGGAGGTGGCGGATGATGATGTTGTCGACGCCCCGCACGCCCGCCCCGCAGTCGCTGTCGCAGAAGGGCGACTCGTCGGTGCGAAGCCCGCGCACGACGATGCCGCCGGGGGACGTGTGCCCCGCGATGGTGACGTCACCGCGGGCGATGCGGAGCGACGCGCTGATGAGCCCGCTCACCTTGAACAGGATCGTGCGCGCCCCCTCCTGCGCGAGGGCCTCACCGAGCGAGCCGGGGCCCATCGGGTTGAGCGTGGTGACGTAGATGACGCGCCCCCCGCGGCCCCCCGTCGCCGCCGCGCCGAAGCCTTCCGCGCCGGGGAAGGCCTTGAGCCCGCCCGTCGGGGCCACCGAGGGGACCGTGCGGGCCGTGGCGCGCTCGACGCGGGGGAGCGCCTGGATGTCGGCGCCGTCTGGACTGCCGACCGGGCGCGGCGCGGGGCCGCGGCTGCCGCGGACGGAGGGATCGAACCACTCGCTGAAGTCCCCGGAGGCGGGGCAGCCCGTGCAGTTCGCGAGAAGCAGGCAGAAGAGCCCCAGGGCGCGCATGGCGCGAGATGGTGTGTCAGCGCCCCCGGCGTTGCAAGGGCTCGCGACGCCCCACCACGCCGCGCGCGCGCAACCCGTCGATGCGCGCGTCGTCCCACCCGAGCCACGCGCGGAGCACCTCGGTCGTGTCGGCGTCGAGCCGCGGCGGCGCGACGCTCGTGCCTCCCTCGGCGGCGGTGAGCGGCGAGCCTGCGACACGAATCGCCCCGGCGCGCGGGTGTTCGAGCGGTTGCGCCATGCCCCGCGCGAGCACCTGCGGGTCGGCGAAAACCTCCGCCACCGACTGGATCGCCTCCGCGGGAACCCCCTCCCGCTTGAAGCGCGCGAGCCACACGTCGCGCCCCTCGTCGAGCAGCGCGGGCTCGATCACCCGCAGGAGCTCTTCCGCGCGGGCGCGTCGATCGGTCGCCCGGGCGAGCGTCGCGTCCTTCGCCCAGTCCTCCCGCCCCAGCGCCCGGCAGAACGGCGGCCAGAACGTGTCCGTGAACACAGCGACCACCAGCGGCCCGTCCGCCGCCTCGAAGGCTTGATAGGGCCACGCGTGGGCGTGCGCGCTCCCCTGCGGGCCGAGCGTGACGCCCGCGTTGAGCCAGAAGCTCGCCGCGTACGTCAGCAGCGCCACCTGGCAGTCGAGCAACGAAAGGTCGATCGCCGACCCCTTGCCCGTGCGCTCGCGCTCGACGAGGGCCGCGCAGATCGCGATCGCGGCGTAGAGGCCGCCCGCGAGGTCGCCGATGGGGGGGCCCGCTCGCACGGGGAGGCGACCGGGTTCGCCCGTGAGCCCCATGGTGCCGCCGCGGGCCTGGAGGGTGAGGTCGAAGGCGGGGGCGTCGCGGTCGGGGCCGGTCCGTCCGAACGCGGTCATCCCGCACACCACCAGACGGGGATTGATCGCGTGGAGCGTGGCGGCGTCGCAGCCGAGGCGCTCGGCGACGCCGTGGCGGAAGTTCTCGATGACGACGTCGGCCTCGCGGGCGAGGGCGTGGAGCGTCGCCCGGCCCTCGGGGAGGCTCAGGTCGAGGCAGACGCTCCGCTTGCCGCGGTTGACCGCGAGGAAGTACGCGCTCTCGCCCTGGACGAAGTGGGGTCCCGTCGCGCGGGTGTCGTCTCCACCATCCGGGCGCTCGATCTTCACCACCTCGGCCCCGAGGTCGGCCAGTGTCATCGCGCCGAAGGGCCCCGCCAGCACGCGCGTGAGGTCGAGTACGCGGACCCCTCTGAGCGCGTGCATCACGATCGCACCTCGTCGCGGTAGGGAGGGACGAGGGCGCGTTCGCGGAGGGCGCGCGGGCTCACCGCCACCTGCTCCACGGCGTTGTTCGGGAGCGCGCGAAACAGGAGGTAGTCGTCGCTGTCGAGGCGGCCCTTCACGAGCTGCCCCGAGGCCGCGTCGAGCATGCCCACGAAGCGGTCGTCGTCTTCGTAGGCCACGACCGCGTGGGCTCCGTCGTCGAGCACGGTCTCGCCGCGCACCCGCACCCGATCGTCGACGGTGACGCGCGAGCCGCGCTCGATGCGCCCATACGAGTTGTCGGCCATCACAAACGAGAAGCCCTCGTCGCGCAGGGTGGCGGGCGCGTCGCCCGCGGGCGTGTGACCCACCAGCAGCCGACGCACGCCGTCCCGTCGCAGCGCTTCGACGACGGCGCGCGACGGCAGCCACGGGCTCCCCGCGTCATCCGTGGGGCGGCCGTATACCACGCTCGCTTGATTGAGCCGGGTGTTGGGGACGGGGCACTGGTAGGCGACGATCCCACGGCCACCCCACGCTGTGTCCGCTGCGTCGACGGGGTAGGTGAGCTCGGCCCGCCAGGCCGACACCTCGGCGGCGATAAAACCGTTGAGCGCGGTCACCCATGCGGCCACGGACGAAGCGCGGTCGGGCATCGCTGGGACGAGGCGGAGGTTCTCGTCGGTGACGGCGCCGTGCACGATGAGGGTCTCGCCGTCGAACCACGCGAGGCGACAGGCGGCGAGGTAGCGGGTGAGGGGGCCGTCGGGCGCGAGGTCGTCGAGGTAGCTCTGCGCCACGGCCTCGTCGCTCGCTTCGCTGCCGTCGCGCTGTAGCTCGGCGCGGCGAAACTCGAAGGCCTGGCCTGCTCCCATGGTGTTCTTCATGATCCACGGGAGGAGCGCGCCGGGGGGGGCGCCGTGCAACGCCTCCGGGACGGGCTTCGGCGGAGGTGCGCCGCGCAGCTCGCGGGCGAGCCGCATCTTGTTGAGGTCGCGGTTGCCGGCGAGGAGCACCACCCGTTCGGGCTGCCGCTCGGCCGCGTCGAGGAGGGTCGCGATGAGCCGACGCCCCGACGGGCCCCGGTCGATCGCGTCACCGCCGAACACGAAGGTGACGCCGACGTCCACGTGCAGGGAGCCCGCGTCGTCGAGGCGCAAGCCCGCGGTATCTTCCACGAAGGACGCGAGCTTCTCCCACTGGCCTTCGATGTCCGTCAGGTAGGCGAGCACGACGGCCCGGGAGGATAGCGGATCTTCAGCCCGAGGAGACGAAGAGGTTCGCCAGGGCTGCGTCGGTGGTGGCGCCGGCGCGGCGGCGCGCGGTGGCGAGGCGGATCGCGCGGGCGGCTTCGACGTTGCGCGGATTGAGCCGGTATGCCTTGACGTAGCACCCCAACGCCCGCTTGGCGTCGCCCTCACGCAACAGCATCTTGCCGGTGACGACGAAGGCCGCGTCGTTGCGCGGGTCGCGGGAGAGGGCGGCGGTGACGGCGAGGCGCACCTCGGGGAGCAGCTCGGCGGCGTCGTGCGCCAGGAGCGCGCGGGCGAGCAGCAGGAGGGCGCCGATGTCGTTGGGCGACTCCGCGAGGACGGAGCGGGCCTCGCGCTCGGCGTCGGCGGGGCGGCGTTGGGTAATGGCGAGCTCGCCGTCGCGGATCCGTTTGTCGCGGGCGAGGCCAGGGTCGACGCGCGGCGGCGACGACAGGCGCTCGCGGCTCTGGAGTCCGGGCAGGAGCGGCAGCGGGGGGAGCGACATCGCCGGGCGCGGGGGCAGCGAATGGGCCGCCTCGGGGAAGAGCGAGGCGCCGTCTCCGATGGGCAGCGGGGCTGCCGACACGGGTGAGGGGGCGAGGGATCCGGTGGGGAGCTGCGAGGTGCGGACCCGCTCGAGCTGGCGCGTCATCGCGAGGAGCGCGACGAGCGGGCGAACCATCGACAGCGGGTGGCCGGCGGCGAGGAGCTCGGACACGCGCGACCCCAGCAGGAGCCCGTCGACCACCCCGCGGGTCGCCGCGTCGTCCGCGAAGAGTGAAGGCGCCGCCGAGCCCGCCAGGATGCGAAGTCGACGCGTCCCGAGGCGCTCGATGACCGCGCCCACCACCGGGTGCTCCGCCTGGCCGCGCATCGAGGGCCACAGCATCGGCCCCACGTCCACCGGGAAGCGGCGCCCGCCGAAGCCCTCCAGCAGGTCGACCCCCGCGTGCGTCTCCCACGGGCCCTGGATCACCGCGAAGAGCCGCGCGATCTTGCGCCGGAGCTGCTCGCTGAGACCCCGCTCCACCGCGCGGGCGTCGCAGGCGCCGAGGCTCACCAACGCGGCGCCCTGGAGCGCCTCGCCGGCCATCGCTCGGGCGGCCGACTCGCGGCGCTGCGCGTCCGTGACGACGCCGAGGTCGCAGAGCACCTCGCCCAGCGTGGCGATGGGGTGAGGGAGCCGCGCCTGCGCGAGCTGGCCCTCTTCGAATGCGAGCGTGGTCTCACCACAGAGCGCGTCGACCGAGGCGCGGGCGAGGACCACCAGGGAGCCCGTAAAGCGCGACTGGGAGAGGTCCCAGAGGAGCTGCGCGAGGGGGGTCTGGCGGAGGTCGCCGCTTTGGGGAATGGGGGGGAGGTTGGAGTCCATCGTCACACCCGGAGTCATCGGCGGAGTCAGCGTGAGTCGAGAGGGAGAGGATCGAGGGAGGACGGCTATTCGGTCTCGTCGCCGGTCACCTGGAGCGCGCCGCCGAAGGATGAGACCTCGATGCGCGAGTAGGCGCCGTCGCGGTCGAGGTCGCCCCACGCCGCCGCGAGGTACCACTGCCCGCGCGCCGCCGCCGGGAGCGCCGCATAGGCCGCCGCGGACTGCGTGGTCGCGACGGGGGCCACGCCAGGGTCGCCCGAGATGGTCTGGTAGGCGAAGCGCACGAACTGGCGCGGCCGCACGCCGAGCTGGTTCCACGCGACGGGGAGCGAGGCGTAGAAGTCCACCTGGGCGCCGGGGGCACCGGCCGCGGCGCCGAGCGCGGGCCAGTGCGTGCCGAAGTTGCCAGTGCTTCCCTCGGTGGTCGGCGTCGCGAGCGTGAGGTCGTTGGAGACATCGGCGTACGCGTTGAACTCCGCCCGGTACGCCTCCTGCGCGTGCATCACCTGCGTGAGCACCTCCGGGGCCTCCACCGCCAGCGCCCGCGCCCGCTGCCGAAAGAACGTCGGCCCCGCCACCGCCGCCAGCACCCCGACGATCACCACCACGATGAGGAGCTCCACCAGCGTGAAGCCCCCACTGCCCGCCCTCCGCGCGTGGCGCGTCCGCGTCGCTTTCCTCATGTCCCGCCTCAACGGCGGCGCCACCCTTCAACTTGAGCGGCATCACCCCCTTGCGTGCCCTGCCGTCGCGACGGTATCCCGCCCTCCGCCCCTCGAGGCCGTCGATGCTCCGCTCCGCCGCCCATTTCGCCCGCCTCCTCGGCGCCGGCTTCATGTTCGTCTTCTTCGGCGTCGGCTCGCTCGCGCTCTCGTACGTGCTGCTCCCGTTCGGGGCCCGCGGGGTCGTCGATCCCGCCGAGCGCGCGCGCCGAGCGCACCGCACCATCGCCCGCGGCTTCACCCTCTTTCACGACCTCCTGCGGGGCCTCGGCCTGCTCGCCTACGACCCGCGCGCCGTGTCGCTCGACCTCCCCGACGGCCCCTGCGTCGTCATCGCCAACCACCCCACGCTGATCGACGTCACCGCCACGTGCGCGGTGATCGGCAGCGCCTGCACGGTCGTGCGCAGCGACCTCTTCGACAACCCGTTCATCGGCCGCATCCTCCGCGCGGCGTGGCACATCGACGCGGGCGACGGGGCCTCCATGGCGGGGGCCGCGGTGGTGCAGGGCGCGCTCGATCGCCTCGCCGCGGGGCTGCGCGTGCTCATCTTCCCCGAGGGGACGCGCTCGCCCGCGGGCGGGATCCGGCGCTTCCGCCGCGGGGCCTTCGAGATCGCGTGCCGGGCGGACGTCCCGCTGGTGATGGTGTTCATCACGTGCACGCCGCCCGCGCTGATGAAGGGCCTCCCGTGGTACGCGCAGCCCAAGCGGCTCGTTCGGCTCGAGGTGACGTCGCTCGGCACCCTCCGCCCGGCGGACTTCGACGGCGACGCGCGACGTCTCGCGCGCCGCGCCCAGGAGTTGTACCGTGCGCGCGTCGAAGCCTGGCGCGCGGCTCACCCCGACGACGTGCCGCCCGCCCCTGACCCCGAACCGAACGAGAGGATGGATGCGTAAGGATGGATGACCTGGAGCTCGACGTGAAGCGCCTCATCGTGGAGGCCCTGATGCTCGACACCGTGCGGGCCGAGGAGATCGACAGCGAGGCGGCCCTCTTCAAGACGGGCCTCGGCCTCGACTCGATCGACGCCCTCGAGCTCGCGATGGCGGTCGAGCGGCGCTACGGCGTGAAGCTCCGCGCCGACGACGAGAACAACCGCGCGATCTTCGCCTCCGTCCGCGCCCTCTCCGCGCACATCGCCGCCCACCGCACGAAGTGACGCCGTGACGCGCGAACAGATCCTCGCCGAGATCGTGCGCTCGCTCGTCGACGACTTCGACGTCGACCCGAGCCTCGTGCGACCCGAGGCCCGCCTGCGCGAAGACCTCGACCTCGACTCCATCGACGCCGTCGACCTCTCCGTCAAGATGCAGGAGCTCACCGGCCGCCGCGTCGAAGAGGCGAAGCTCCGGGCGATCCGCACGGTGGCCGACATCGTCGACACCGTCGCCTCCGACCTCGCTTCGATGAAGAACCCCCGATGACCCTCAGCAGCGACATCGTGATCGTCGGCGCCGGCCCCACGGGCTGCGCGCTCGGCACCTACCTCGCCCGCCGCGGCGCGAAGGTGACCCTCGTCGAGTCGGTCGAGCGCCCCGAGAGCGTGGTGGGCGAGTCGATGCTCCCGGGCGCGACGCTCGTCTTCGAGGAGTGCGGCCTCGACCTGACGGGATTCCTCGTGAAGCGGGGCGCCGTCTTCTGTCAGGACGGCCGCTCGGTTCGCTTCGATTTCTCCGAGGCCGAAGCCGTTCGGTATCCGCACGCGTGGCAGGTGCAGCGCGAGGTGTTCGACCTCCGCTGGCGCGACGTCGCGCGCCGCCACGGGTGCTCCATCGTGTACACCGACGCCACCGCGGTGGACATCCCCGGCCGTACGCTCGACACCTCCGCGGGGCCGCTCCGCGCGGATCGCATCATCGACGCGGGCGGTCGCTCGATGTGGCTCTCGCGCACGCTCGGCCTCCGCGTCGGCGACCCCCGGCTCAAGAACTCCGCGGTCGGCACCCGGTGCAAAGGGGTCGTCCAGCTCGCGCCCGATGAGCCCGGTGACATCACCATCTGCTGCATCCCGGGCGGCTGGATCTGGATCATCCCCTTCGGCGGCGGGCTGGCATCGACGGGCGTGGTGATGTCCCCGGCCTGTCCCCTACGTGGCACGGCGGAGGAGCGCTTCAAGGCCGCGATCGAGATGTCGCCCGACGCGAAGGCGCGGCTCGCCCACGCCGAGCGCGTCCTCCCCTACCGCGGGCTGCAGGACTTCACCGCGACCTCTACGGCCTTCCACGGCGACGGCTTCGCGCTCTGCGGCGACGCGGCGACCTTCATCGACCCGGTGTTCAGCTCCGGCGTTCTCCTGGGCCTCCACGGCGCGCGCCAGCTCGCGGCGGCCCTCGACGGCGGCGACCTCGACGCCTGGCAGGCCGAGTACCGCGAGGGGGCGGCAGTATTTCGCAAGGTGATCGACCACTGGTACGCGGGGGATTTCATGGAGCTGGCGCTCGCGCCCCCCCCGCTGCAAAAGCCCTACTACCGCACGGGCATCGTGAGCCTCCTCGCGGGCGACGTGTACAACCCCACCCGCCGCACGCCGCGCGAGATGGCCGAGCGCATGGGCGAGCTGGCGGGGCTCGTCCGGGAGTACAACGAGCGTCCCGCGGCCTCGTCGCGTCAGCCGGAGACGGCCGCCCGGTAGCGGTTCACCATCCGGGCTTCGAAGCGATCCAGCGGCACGCCGATCGCCTCGCGCGCGGCGCCCGTCCGAAGCACCTTGCGCAGGCGCGCGGGGAGCTCGGACTCCACCGCGTCGACGCCGCCCGGGTGCGCCTGGTGGAAGCCCGCCAGCGCGCGCAGCACGCCCTGCTGGGTCGGCGCGCTCAGGTGCGTCTCCAGCAGCGCCGCCACCACCGAACCGCGCTGCGTGAGCGACTCGCTCGAACCGCGGCGACCCAGCGCGGCCGAGGTCGCGACGACGGCCCCCCACGCGTCAAAGAACGGCCCCAACGGCAGGAGCAGCTCGCGCGCCGAGCGCAGCGGGCGGGCGGCGCGGAGCGCGAGGAAGCGGTGGTTCTCCGCGGCGGTGACGGCCTTGTTGACGCGGCCGGCGACGGTGAAGCGCGGGTCGGGGTTGCTCCCGTCCTCGTGACCGAGCCGGGCGTAGCGCTTCTGGAGCGAGAGCGCGCGGGGGCTCTTCACCGTCCACTCCTCGACGATGCGCGAGAGGTCGCCGAGGTTGTGCGCCACCGTGGGGATCACCCGGAGCGCGTCGAGCTCGCGGCCGCGGGCGTTCATCACGGCAGCGAGGCTCTGCGCGTGGCGCTCGACGTCGGCGTCGAGGCGGGCCACGAGGCGCTCGACGGCGACCTCGTCGTGGGTCTGGAGCGCGCGCCCGAGGGCCCCGGCGCGGACGGCCATCCACTCGCCGTCGTGCCCGCTGAGCGCGCCGACGCCGGGCACGTCGACCACGCGGGCCGACACCGCGCGGACGTCCCACGCGTCGATGGCGTCGACCGCGTCGATGGCCGCGGCCAGCGTCTCGCCGCTGCGCGCGTGCTGCCAGGCGTGGTGGCGGATGTGCGAGTCGACGTCCGTGGGGACGAAGGTGCCGACCGTGGCGAAATGCGCGGAGAGCAGGAGGCGGAAGTACGTCCAGGTGGCGTCGTGCTCTTGCGCCGTGTCGACCGCGCGGGTGAGGGCGAGGCGCCAGCCGTGGGCGGGGCCGTCGGTGGGACCCTCCAGCGCCCACGCGGCGGTGTTGGCGACCTGTGACGCGAGGAGTGATGGGGCGATGCCGCGAAACATGACCCGCTACTCCATCCCGCGGAGGAAGTTGCGCCGCCGGGCCGCGAAGCTCACCAGCCGCGCCTCCACGCGACCGTTGATGCTCCCCGCGGGGAAGCGCCCCTCGGCGTCGCGCTCGCCCGCGGCGACGCCCGTGAGCACCTCGACGCCCTCGTCGATGGTCTCGACCGCCCACACGCGGAAGCGCCCCGCGGTCACGGCCTCCACCACGTCGTCGCGCAGCATGAGGTCGCCCGCGTTGGCGCGCGGGATCACCACGCCCTGCTCGCCGTTGAGCCCGAGCGCGCGGCACACGTCGAAGAAGCCCTCGATCTTCTCGTTGACGCCGCCGACGGCCTGGACGCGCCCGTGCTGGTCGATGGCGCCCGTCACCGCCACGTTCTGCCGCAGCGGAACCTCCGCCAGCGACGAGAGCAGCGCGTAGGCCTCCGCCGACGAGGCGCTGTCGCCGTCGACGCCGGAGTACGACTGTTCGAACACCAGCGAGGCGGTGAGCGACAGCGGCGTCTCCACGGCGTAGCGGGCGCCGAGCCAGCCCGTGAGGATGAGGATCCCTTTGGTGTGGATCTCTCCGCCGAGGTCGGTCTCGCGCTCGACGTCGATGACCTCGCCGTTGCCGACGCGGACGCGCGCGGTGACGCGGCTGGGGTGGGCGAAGGCGAAGCGGCCCATGTCGATGACGGCGAGGGCGTTCACCTGGCCGATGACGGCGCCCGTCACCTCGACGCGCAGCACGCCGCGCCGGATGTCGGCGAGCACCGACTCCCGCAGCCGGTCGAGGCGGTGGACGCGCGCGTCGTGGGCGCTGACGATGTCCTCCTCGGTGACGTGCGGGTGACCGAGGCTCGCGGCCACGTGGTCGGCCTCGCGGAGCAGGTCGGCGAGGTCGTCGTAGCGCGTCGAGAGCCGGGCGGCGTGGCCCGCGGCGCGCGCGCTCTGGTCGACCACGCGGGCGCAGGCGAGCCGCGCGAAGGGGCGGAGCGACTCGCGGCGGGCGAAGGTGGCGATCCAGCGGGCGGTGGCGAGCTCGGTGTCGGGCGTGCGGGGCATGTCGTCGTCGAAGTCGACCGCCACCTTGAAGAGCTCGCCGAACTCCGCGTCCGCGTCTTCGAGCTCGTAGTACATCCAGCGCTCGCCCACGAGCACCACCTTCACGTCGAGGGGGATGGGGTCGGGTTCGAGCGAGCGGGTGGTGGCCATCGAGAGCATGCGCTCGAGCGTCTCGATGCGCGCCTCGCCCGCGCGGAGGGCGTGCTTCAGGCCTTCCCAGGCGCCCGGGTGCGACATCATCCGGTCGACGTCGATGACGAGGTAGCCCCCGTTGGCGCGGTGCAGCGAGCCCGCCTTGATGAGCCGGAAGTCGGTGACGAGCGCGCCCATGCGGGCCACGTGCTCGACACGCCCGACGAGGTTGCCGTAGGTGGGGAGGTCTTCGTACACGACGGGAGCCCCCACGAGCCCGGCGCGGTCGACGAGGACGTTCACCTCGTAGCGGCGGCGGGCGGCGGCGCCGGGGCGCGTGTCACCCGGCCCGAGCAGCGGGACGGCGTCGTCTTCATCCGAGGAGGCCTCGTCGCGCGCGTCGCGGGTGTCGCGGGCGTCGTCGTCGTCGGGCATGAAGACCCAGAGGCTCTCGGGGACGTCGCGCTCCACGGCGCTGAGGTGCTCGAGCGCGTCGGGCACGTGCGACCAGCGGGCCTTGAGCTTCTCCATGCGGCCGGTGACGAGCGCCCCGGAGTGCGCGCGGTCGAGGGCGTCGACCTTCTCGTCGGTGTCGCGCTGGAGCACTTCGAGACGCGAGAGCATGTCGCCCATGGGCTCTTGCAGCGCCTCCACCGCGGTCTCGTAGACCGCCTGGGCGTCGTCATCGAGCTTGTCGATCTCGGCGAAGGGGATGGGCTCGCCGTCGCGCAGCGCGGTGAAGGCGTAGCCGTCGGGCGCGCGGATGAAGCCGACGCCCTGGGCCTCGGCGGCGTCTTCCATCTCCTCGACGAGCTTCTTCTCCGCGGCGGTGAAGGCCTTCTCGATGGCCCCGCGGCGCGCGCGGTACTCCTCGCCGCGAAACATCGCCGGCAGCGCGGTGATGAGCTCGTCGATGAGCTTGTCGAGGTCTTTGCGGAAGGCGTGGCCCTCGCCCGGGGGGATGCGCAGCGCGCCGGGGCGGTGCCACTGGTCGAAGTCCTGGACGTAGCACCAGTCGTGGGGCGTGGGCTCGGTGCGGGCGCGGCGCTCGAGCGCCTCGAACACGGCGGTGTGCTTGCCCGTGCCCGCGGCGCCGAGCACGAAGAGGTTGTACCCCTTGCGGCGGATGCCGAGCCCGAAGCGCAGGGCCTCGGCGGCGCGGCCCTGGCCGGTCATTTCGGCGAGGGGGGTGAGGTCTTCGGTGGTGTCGAAGGTCCAGCGTTCGGCGGCGGTACGCTGGCAGACGTCTTCGGGGTGGAGCAGGCGCGCGGGCATCGCCGACGCTGATATCACGGGGGCGCCGCGGATAGCGCGCGGAGTTGAGCGCAGCCCCTCAGCGGAAGGTCTCGTACCGGATGAGGAACGGCGAGTTCTGGTAGAACAGCGCGAAGCTGAACACCACGTGCGAGAGCACCGCGGGCAACAGCCGTCCGCGCCACAGGAACAGCCCCCCCCACAGGAAGCCCCCGACCATCGCGAGCAGCGCGATCACCGGGTTGCCCGTCCCGAGGTGCGCGACGCCGAACAGCACCGACGCCGCCACCCAGCCCCGCACGCTGCCGAGCCGCTCGGAGAGCACCTGCTGCACCCCGCCGCGCCACGCGATCTCCTCCAGGGCCGCGATGAACACGATCCCCACCGCGCGGAGCGGGCCACGCAGCCCCGCGCTGTGGAAGTGCGCCATGCACGCCCGCACGCGGAGCCACTCGGCCACCCGCGTGAGGCCCGTCACCCCGTGGCGCGGCACCCACACGCCGTTGGGGCCGCAGACGTGGAGGAAGGGCTCCGGGGCGAGCCAGTGGTTGACCAGGAGCACGGTGGCGCCGAAGAAGCCGAGCGCGGCGAGGAGGGCGAGGGTGGGGTCGCCGGCCTTGTGCTCGAAGGCCCCGCGCAGGATGCCATCATCGCGGAGGAGCCACACCGCGAGGCCCGCCGTGATCGCGCAGCCGACGGCGTGGACGATCCAGAGCGTCGCGCCGCCGGCGTGGTAGGAGGCCGCGGGCAGGAGGAGGCAGAGGGCGAGGAGGGCGACGCGGGGCGCGTTCATGACGCGCCGGACGCTACACCAGGGAAGGGTTCAGCGGCAGTCGTTGAGGGCGCCGGGGGTGGCGGTGACGGAGGTGAGCACGCCGCCGTCGGGCACCACCGGGGCCGTGGTGGTGCGCCACGTGGCCGTGAGGGGCTCGCTGGTCTCGTCGTGGCCGCCGACGCCGTTGCCGCCCGTCATCCGCTCGCCCGTCTCGGCGTAGTTGCAGCGGATGGCCGCCGCGCCGTTGCCCGGGGCCGTCGTGCGCTGCTGCAT
>JBILLV010000601.1:0-3357 GCA_044375895.1 Polyangiales bacterium
ATCATGTCGCTCGCGCCCGACGCGTTGGCCGCGCGCAGCACCGCCTCGCGGAATGAACCGTCGGCCCGCGCCACGCACCAGAGCGCGCATGCGAGGGCTTCTTCCCCCACGCGAGCGTCGCCGAACAGCTCACACGGGTCGGCGGCCTCCCTTCCCACGCTCGACGCGGCCCGGTCGATGGCCTCGAGGGCCTCGCGGTTCCCGACGTGTTCGACCACGCTGGGGGCGCAGCCGACGCCGACGAGGAGCTCGGTCGTGACCGACGCCACCGCCCCGCGCACGTGTTCGAAGAGCCCCGCGACGGCGCCGCCGCGCATGGCCCACGCCACGGCGGCCGCGGCGCCCACGGCCGACGCCACCGCGGTGGGGTGCGCGTGGGTGATGGCCGACTGGGCGGCGGCGAGTCGCACCACGGCGGCGTCCTCCGCGTGGAGCGCCATCCCGACGGGCGCGGCCCGCGTGGCCCCGGAGGCCCCCTTGGAGCCCTTCACCCCGGCCTCGCGCCACGGCACCCCGCGCACGAGGTTGCGGCAGGCGGCGATGCACGTCCCGCTCGGCGCCCGGTTGTTGAGCGGCGACCGCGACCAGGCCACCAGCTCCTCGCCGAGGGCCGCGAGCGTGGCCTCGGTGTCGGACGCCCCCGCGCGGACGATCGCGCGCGCCACGGCCACGGCCATCTGCGTATCATCGGTGAACGTCCCGGGGGGGTGCTTCCCCGCGGGTTCGAAGCCGACGATCCCCGCCGCACCCCAGCGCTCGCGGATGCCGCTCATCGAAGCCACGAAGGTCGCCGGGTGCCCCAGGGCATCGCCGACCGCCAGGCCGATCATCGAACCACCGAACCGATCAAGCATGTTCACGGAGCCAGAGTATGCGTAGGACGCCGATCACGACACAAGCGCGACACGCAGCCGTCGCGCTGGCCCTCGTCACCGGGGCCGCCCGGGGCGACGACTGGCTCACGGCGCGCCACGACGGCCAGCGCACGGGGCGCTCCACCGGGGCGACGCGGCTCCCCGCCCCCGCGATCCGGTGGCGGCACTACCTGGGCGGCGCCGTGCGCAGCAACCAGATGGCGATGACGGACATCGACCGCGACGGCGTCACCGACGTGGTCTACGTCGCCGCGGGCAAGGTGATCTGCAAGCACGCGGACGACGCCCTGGTGTGGGAGTCGCCGCTCGTCGACGCGCGGCAGCTCGCGGGCGTGGCCGATCTCGACGGCGACGGGCGCCCCGAGGTGGTGGCCGTGGGGACGCGGGGCTTCGTCGGGGTGTTCGCGGGCGAGGACGGGCGGCTGCTCTGGGAGGTTCCCGCGGCGGTGCGGGGCCTCAGCGGCAACGCGCGGCTCTTCGACGTCGACGGCGACCGGGTGGCCGACCTCTACGTGGGCCAGTGCGTCAACAACCCGATCTCCGCGGTGGCCTACTCGTTCCGCGCGTCGCGGACGGCGCCGCGGGAGCTCTGGCGCGTCCCGGCGCTGCGCGACAACGGCTGCGGCACCGACGCGGACGTCGCGGGCGACCTCGACGGCAACGGCTCGCCCGAGGTGATCATCGCCCAGGGCTTCGATCGCATGTACGTGCTCGACGGCGCGACAGGGCTCGTCCGCTCCGAGGTGCCCGCGCCGCCGTCGGGGCCCTTTCGCAGTTACACGACGCTGATGCTCCGTCAGCTCGACGCCGACCCGGCGCTCGAGGTGCTCGCGTTCACCAACGGGTACAGCGAGGGTCCCCCCGCGGTGGGCTCGCGGCGCGTGGTTCGGTACGACCACGACCCCGCGGGGCCCGGTCGTCTGCGCGCGACCTGGGTGGCCGACGTGGCCGACGTCGCGGGCACCGACCTGCGCTTCGACCCGTCGGCCGTGCGCGACCTCGACGGCGACGGGACCCCCGAGGTTCTCACCAACGAGTACAACATCGCCGCCCGCGCCTCGACGCTCGTGGTTCGAAGCGCCGCCGACGGCCGGGTGATCTCGCGCGTGGCCAACGCGGAGCTCGACGGCGTCATCACCAGCCCGTCGGGACGTCCGTGGGTGCTCACCGTCGACAGTGACCGCGGGCTCTCCGCGCGCACGCTCTCGGGGACGACGCTCCCGGCCGCGTGGACGATCGCGGGCCACCGCACGCTGCGCTACGTCGACCCGACGCTGCTCGCGACGGAGCGGGCCGCGGCGCTCCCGCTGGAGGTTCAGCTCGACGACGACCCCGCGCAGGAGCTGGTGCTCGCGCGCTTCGACCCGATGGTGGCGCTGGAGAGCCGGGTGGTGACGGAGGTGACGGGCTTCGACCTCGACGCCGCGCAACCCCGCGCCCTCGGGACCTTCACCGCGCCGATGGGCGTCACCGTCATCGCCGCGTCCAAGGGCGAGCAGCTCTCGCGCCCGTGGGCCCAGACGGTGCTGGTGACGAGCGACGGGTACCTGCTCGCGCTCGACCGGATGCTGGCTCCCACCAACCGCATCGTGTCGGCGGAGTTCACCATCCCAGGGATGCGCGTGGGGGGCTTCTACGCCACCGGGCTCGGCCCCACGCCGGTCGCGGGCGCCTTCTCCGCCGCGGCGCAAGACCGTGGCCTCGTCGTGCGGGACAGCCGCCCCGCGCTCGTTCGCCTCGACGTGTCCGCCGCCTCCCTCGCCTCGCCGCCGCGGGTCCGCTGGGAGCGCCCCAACCTCTCCCAGCCCATCCTCCTCGACATCAACGGCGACGGCGCCCGCGAGGTGGTGGCGGTCGACGGTCGTGACGTGGTCGCCCTCGACGGCGCGACGGGCGCGCGGGAAATCTGGCGCTCTCGCGAGGCGGCGGGGCCGCGCGGTTCGCAGGCCCTCTACGACCTCGTTCCCCTGCGACGCGCCGATCGGACGAACGACGTCTTCGTCGCCCGCCTCGACCCGGGCCTCGCCTACCGCCCCACGGCCCTCCGCGGCACCGACGGCTCCGTTCGCTGGAACATGGTCACCCGCACCGCTCGCTCGGGCGCGGGGTCGTGGGCCCTCGGCGATCTCACCGGCGACGGCACCGACGACGTCTTCGGCGGCGTCGGCTCGATGATGGTGTTCAACGGAGCCGACGGCACCGTGGCCGTCGAGAACGGCGGCGCCCCCTACGCGCAGAGCATCATCGCGCCCTTCTCGGGCACGGAGAACGAGGTGTGGGTCGCGGGGGCCTTCTCTGTCGACCGCCTCGTCAACCGTCGCCTGGAGGTGCGCGGCCAGCTCGAGAACAACACCTTCTCCGCCCCGCACGGCGCCTACGCGCGCTGCGCCGACGCCCCCGCCGTGGCCCTCACCCCCTTCCTCACGGCCGACCTCGTCGTCGTGCGGCCGCAGGCGCTCCCGGCCACGGGCGCACCCGGCGC
>JBILLV010000602.1:0-3355 GCA_044375895.1 Polyangiales bacterium
CGGCGCGACGTCGGGCCACAGCGCCGTACGACGCGAGCGCGCCCACGCGGAGGCCGAGTAGAACACCAGGAGCCGATTGCGGAGGTCTTTGACCGCGAACTGAGCCGCGTCGAAGATGCGCGGCGCGGAGGGGCGGAGCGAGGAGGGGCGTCCCGATGGACGGAGTTGCGGTTCCATCACTCCCTCCAACGACAGGTGGCGGGAGGACCCCAAGCACGACCGTGAGAAAAACGACCGGCCGATGTTCAATCAGCGCGTCGGACGGCGACGCGACGCGAAGAGGGCGAGCGCGCAGAGGAGCCCCGCGGGGATCGAAGGGCTTCGCGACGGACCCGGCAGGCCCGGCGCCGTGCGGCAGTTGCAGCCTGGCGTCCCCTCGGGGGCCGTGCGCAGGACGTCGCCATCGCGCTCCGTCGAGGGAGCGTCGGGCGCGGCGGGCGCATCGTCCCACTTCGTGGCCGCATCGTCGGGCGGCATCGCGGCGTCGGCCGGAGGTTCGGGCGCGTCATCGGGGGCCGGTGCGTCGGGCGCGGCGGCGTCTGCCGGCGGAGGAGGGGGCGGCGGCGGAGGCGGCGGCGGGGGCGTAGTGCGCGGCTCGACCATCACGGCGCAGCGCACCGCGGTGTCGCCCGGGCCGAACCACGTCATGCCCTCTTCGACGAGACCGTAGTTCTCGGTGACAACGCGGGCGCTGGGCACGTCGGGGATGCCGAGCACGAACGAGAAGCGGCCCACCGCGCCCGGGGCCGTCGCGCGATCGACCCCCGAGGGGCGGTTGCGCGCCACCCAGTTCTCCATGTCGAAGAAGACGCCGTCATGGTCGCGGGGGTTGGTGGTGCCGAGGCGCGTCGTCGCGATGGCCCACGTGGCGCTGCCCGTGTTGCGGTACTCCACCCAGGCCACGGGTCGCTCACCCGAGCGCGCCGTCGCGGGGCAGTTGACCTGCACCAGCTCCGCCGCGAACCGAGCGGCCGGCGGCGGCGGGGGCGGAGGCGGCGGAGGCGGCGGGGGCGGCGGCGGAGGCGGCGGGGTCGTCCCGTTGCCACGCACCAGATCCATGAAGTGCGACCAGTTCCAGCCGTTGCCGCCGTTGCCCGGGTCGGTGTGGCCGCCGGAGCCGCCGCAGTTGGTCGCGTTGGTGGCGCACGCCGCCCCGCTCCCGCTGCGAGGGATCTGGTAGTGCCCGATGATGTGGGCGCGGTCGATGGGGATGCCGTAGCGGTCGCAGAGGGCCCGGGTGAGCCGCGCGCTCGAACGGTACATCGCCTCGGTGTACCAGCGGCCCGGGTCGGCGACGTAGCCCTCGTGCTCGATGCCCACCGAGTGCGTGTTGTAGTACCAGTTGCCCGCGTGCCAGGCGGTGTTGCTCTCCGCCACCGACTGGGTCACCTCGCCGTCCGACGAGCGCACGCTGTAGTGCGCCGACACCCGCGAGCTCGTGTTGCGAAACCACGAAATGGAT
This sequence comes from Polyangiales bacterium, assembly GCA_044375895.1. GTDB lineage: Bacteria > Myxococcota_A > Polyangia > Polyangiales > CAISKJ01. Next base: position 1,463 of record JBILLV010000602.1, read on the forward strand.
CCCGCATAGGAGCCCTGCATCGTGTGGATCACGACGAAGGTAGGCCGCACGCCTTCGCGCCCGACGGTGTAGTTGGTCGACGCCGCTGGCGCCCACAGGGCCGGGCCGTAATCACCGCTCCCCTGCACCGCGCTCGAACGCGTGAGGGCCGTCTCCACGGGAGCGAGCGCGCGGCGCGCGGCGAGTCCGAGGGTCTCGCCCGTGAAGGTGGTCACCGGCGCGACGCCCTCGCGGAGAAAGCCGTACACCTGCCGGGCGTAGGAGATCTGGAGGGGGCGCTCGGCGTGACCGGAGTAGCGCGCGACGGCCTCGGCCCACGACATCACGTCGTCGGGGTCGGCGCCCGTCTGGCGACCCAGCTCGGCGAGGACGGCCGCCGCTCCCGCGACGCCGAGGCCGAGGTTGTGTTCGAGCGCCGCGCGGTCGCTCAGGCCGAGGAGCGTCTGCGCGCGGGCGAGCGAGTCGAGGCCCACCTCACGCCCGATGGTGACGGCGGGGCGGAGGTGAAGCGCGCCCACGTCCGGGAGCGCGTGAGATGCGTGGCCCTCGCCGCCCGCGTCTTCCTCGTGGGCGTTGGGGTCGTCGAAGCGCGTCTCCGCCCACGCGATCGCCGCGAGCAGGTCGCGCGGAACACCGTACGCCGCCGAGGCGCGCGTGAGGGCGTCGGTCAACGTCGCCGCCGAGACGAACTGCGCGGGGTCGGGCGCCGCGTCGGTCACGCAGCTCCCGAGGGCGAGCGCGAACACACAGCCCAACAGGCGGTTCGAGTACCTCATCGCGCGGATTCAACCACCGCTCACCCCCGCTTGTCACGCCGCGGGACGCTGGTCACAGCAGCCCCACGCACCATTCTCCTTCGCGCCTCGACCCTCCACCGAGGGCGGCATCGAGTGGGCGCCCGATCAGGGGGCGCTGCGGGCGAGGATCGTGCGGATGCGCGTGACGAGCTGGAGGTCGCGGGGATAGCCCAGGCGCTGATCGGCGGCGAGCACGAGCGCGTAGAGCTCGACGATGTTGGTGCGGGCGGCGACCTCGCGGACGGCCGTCGTGGGGTAGACGTTGTTCCACGCCTGGGCGAGCTGGGCGTTGAACCACGCGCGCTGCGCCGCGTCGGAGAGCTGCGGGTCTTCCGGCGAGCGCGGGGTGGTGAGCATGAGGTACAGCCGCAGCGAGTCGGCGTAGTAGATCCGCTCGTCGTTGGTGGGGCGGGCCGTCGGCTGGGCGTAGCGCGTGCCGAAGTTGGTGAGCTCGCGGTACGTGCGCTCGACCACCCGCTGCGACGCCTCGCGGTAGATGAGGGCGGCGTAGGCCGTGGCGGTGCGCACCTGCACCTCGTCGCCGGCGTACATCCCCATGCGCATGTGGAGGGGCGGCCCGTTGAGCTCGTGGAGGCGCACCTGGTCGACGCTCGCGCGCAGCACGTCGAGCTTCACCAGCGGCACCGGCGGCTGCGCCGACACGCACCCGTTGAGCGCCGAACGGAACTCGTCGAGCATCTTCACGTTCTCCCCGTACGCGTGGAGCGCGAGGACAGGGAGGACGAGCGCGACGCCCAGCAGCGGCGCGGCGATGACGAGGGCGCGGTGCACGCGGCGCAGGAGCTCGGACGCGCTGGCGCGGGCGTGCTCCCGGTCGGGCAGGAAGATGTTGCGCACGAGGTCGCGGAGGAAGAAGCCGCGCTCGCCCGTCGGGGCCGACGCGTAGGGCATCTCCTGGCCCTGGAGCACCAGGGCCTCCGCGGCGCTCACGAAGTACACGCCGCGGGCTGACACCTGGTCCATGAAGCGGTTGCGCGCGAAGAGGCGACCCACCACGGCCAGCAGCGCCGCCCGCAGCCCCGTGAACCACTGCGGAAACATGTACGTCGACCCGCGCGCCTCGACGTGGGCCCGC
>JBILLV010000034.1:0-46349 GCA_044375895.1 Polyangiales bacterium
CCGCCCGCGCCGCCGCCGCGGCCATGCGCGAGAGGAGCGCCGGGAGGTCGTTGTAGAAGGTGTAGCTGTTGCCGACGAAGAGCACCCGCAGGGCGGCGGCCGGCGCGACGTCAGGGGTCGCGTCGGGGGCGACGTCGAGCGCCGCATCCGGGGCGACGTCGGGAGACGCATCGGGGGCGTCGTCCGCGACGTTCCCGTCGGGCGAGATGTCCATGCGCGCGAGGTCGACCGCGGCGTCGTCGCGACGGCGCTCGGGGGCTTCGCTGCAGGCGGTGAGGGCGGCGAGGAGGAGGAGCGGGCGAAGGGGGCTCACGCCCGTGACGGTATCACCACGCGTAGACGTTGCGCGCGCCATGGCGGGCGACGAGCCCGTCGACGTACTGAACCAGCGCGTCACGGCGGCGCAGCAGCGAGCGGATCTGCACGTCGGTGAGCGGCGGGTGCTGGCGGTCGGGGTCGAGCGCCATCTCCGCGCGCACCGAGGCCTCGGTGAGCCCGCGGGCCCGGTCGATCACCGAGCGCTTGAACTTCTCCGTGTGCCGCAGCCACTGCATCGAGCGGCGCATGAGGCCCTCGACGAAGGGCTCCTCGAAGCCGCCGTTGTTGTCGCGGTAGACGAGGTGGCCGCCGGGGTCCATCGGGACGTTCGAGCCGCTCCAGCGGTCCCAGTTGCCGGTGAGGAAGTCGAACACCAGCAGCGTCGAGATCTCCTCCGCGCGCGTCGACTGGTCAGCGGGAACCTCTCCCCCCTGGTGCAGCCAGCGCGTCCAGCGCTCGATGTCGCGCTCGCGGTCGATGCCCGAGTCGCGCATCACGGGGACCCAGTAGATCGCCGCCCCGCGCGCGTCGTCGGCCCGGTCGAACACGATGGGGATGGTGGTCGGGCGCGCGAGGCGGAGCGTCCCCCGCGAGACCACCCGCGAGATGGCCGGCGGCACCCGCGTGAGCCCGAGCAGGCGGTTGAGCCGGTAGGCCGCGATCTCCGCCCGATACCGCTCGCAGTGGTCGACGTAGCAGGGCTTCCACGCCGCGTCGATGCCGCCCGAGAGCACCAGGTGGAAGTTGACGCTCGTGCTCCCGACGTTGCGCCGACCGTCGACGTGGGCCGTGCGAATCGCCTCGAGGATGCGGTCTTCGCTCACCCCGCCGAACATCCGCCCCGAAGGCCGCGCCACGGGGGCCTGCGCCGCGCCCTGGCCGTTGGCCGTCGGGGTGGGCGCCTGGAGCCGCACACGGCCCGCGTTGGCCTGGAGCACCCCGTCGCGGGGGAGCGGTTGCGTCTGCGCCCAGGCCGAGCCGAGGAGCGCCGTCATTGCCAGGGAGAGCCACACGCTGCGTCGCATGACTTGGCCCGCTACCACACCCCGCGCGCGAGCGCGAATTGCCGACAGGGGGCCGTCGCCACAGCTCCGCCACATCTCCGCCCAGGAAGCTCCTCGGGGTGTACCGCGAGATGTCCACATGACCCGTTCATACCTCCAGTTGCCGCGGGAGAGACGTGACTCACCCGCGCGGAGGAATCACCGACCATGAGCGTTTTGTCCATCCCTTCTCCCGAGGTGTCCGTCCCGCGGAGCCTCGGCCTCGGCCTCGCCGGGGCCGCCACCTTCGGCCTCGCCGCGGCCCTCGGGCACGGCGCCAGCGCCATGTTCCACGGCCTGTGGATGGCGCCCGCCCTCTTCGTCGGGAGCGCCCTCCTCGCCACGCCGCCGCTCTACCTCATCGGCGTCTGGTCGGGTCAGCGCGTGCCCGCCGAGCGCGTCGCCCAGAACGTCGCCTCCGCCCTCGGCGCCGCGGGCCTCGTCCTCCTCGGCCTCGCCGCCCCCGCGGCCTTCTTCTCCGCCACGCTCCACACCACCTCCGCGTGGGTTCTCCTCCTCGGCGCGGTGATCGCGGTCGGTGTGACGGCCGTCCGCGTCGTCGCCCGCAAGACCTTCGCCCTCCCCTCCGTCGCCGCCACGGGCTGGACGCTCCTCGCCCTCGCCCTCGGCGCCCGCACCCTCTTCGCCCTCTCCCACACGGTGACCCGATGACCGCTGACGCCGCCCTGTTCCCTCCGATTCCTGCCCGCGCCGAGCCCGCCGTGACGCCCGCCCCGGCGCCTGCCGAGCCGTTGGCCGAGCCCGCGCCCGACAGCCCCATCGGCCGCCTGGAGTCGCTCATGCGCGACCCGACGCAGTTTCTCGACGCGACCGAGCGCGGCCTCGACGACCCCGCGGCGGCCGCCTCCCTCGCCCGCGTGCTCCTCGCGGCGATCACCGTCGGCGCGGGGATCTTCGGCGCGGTCGTCGGCGCTCACCGCGGCGGCCTCCAGGTGGTGTGGTGCGCGGTGAAGGTTCCGCTCATCCTCGTGCTCACGCTGGTGGTGTGCACGCCGGCCTTCGTCGCCCTCGCCCGCGCCGCGGGGCTCTCGCTCGGCGCCCGCGGCGTCATCACCCTCTCCCTCGCCTCGTGCGCGCGCTTCGCCCTGGTGCTCCTCGGCCTCGCGCCCATCGTGTGGCTCGCGCAGGGCTGGTCGATGGGGTACCACCGCGTGATCCTCGCCGTGGTCGCGGTGTGCGCGGTGGCGGGCGTCGCGGCCGTTCGGCTCACGTACCGGGGCCTCGCCCGCGCGGGCGCCGCCGGGGCGCGCGTGGCCGTCGCCGTCGTCACCATCTTCGCCCTCGTCGGCGCGCAGACCTCGTGGATCCTCCGCCCCTTCGTCGTCCGCCCGCGCACCGCGCACGTCCCCTTCGTGCGCGCGCTGGAGGGAGACTTCCTCGCCGCCGTGGTCACCTCCGCGCGCTCGGCGGTGATCTACTCGTCGCGCGCCACGCCCTCGGACGTCCGCAGCACGGAGGAGGGGCCGTGAGGCTCCTCGACCTCGCCGTGGTGTACCTCGTCGTCGGCCTCGGCTGCGCGTGGGCCCTGCACGCGCGGCGTCGCGGCGAGGGTCGCACCTCGCTCGCCGACTCGCTCCTCACCTTCTCGCTCTGGCCGCTCTACGTGCCGATGCTGTTGAGCGCGCCCGCCGACACGGCACGCCGCGCCCCCTCCCGCGCCACGACGGCCCGCGTGGTGCGCGAGTGCGAGCTGCTCACCGAGGCCCTCACGGCGACGCGGCGGCGCCTCGTCCACCCGTCGCTCGCGCCGCTCCTCCCCACCGACGCGCAGCTCCGGCGCCTCACCGAGCACGTGGCCTGCCTCGACGCGCGCGTCCACGAGCTCGATCAGGTGCTGGCGGGCGAGGAGTTCGACCCGGCGCGCGCCGAGCGGATGCTGCGGAGCGACCGCGGTTCGGCGGAGGCGGCCGCGGCGGCGATGGAGGGGGCGCGGCGGCTCCAGGCGATGCGCGAGCGGGCGGCCCGCGAGCGCGACGAGCTGCTCGGGCTGTGCGCGCGGCTGCGGATGCAGGTGACCGTGCTGCGCTTCGCCGAGGCGCCGCAGGGGGAGGCGCTGGGTGAGCTCTTGAGCGAGCTCATGGGGCGCATCGAGGGGGTGGGTGAGGCGCTCGATCCGGCGGCGGCTCAGGTGCGGTAGTCGGCGTTCTCGGAGATGTACTCGTGCGAGCGATCGGCGCCGAGCACGGTGCACGCGGCCTTGCCGAGGCCGAGGTCGATGGCGATCTCCACCGCGCGCTCGTGCGGGGGGTAGCGCACCGGCGGGCGGAAGGTGACGCCGTCGGTCGGGGGCACCGACGCGTAGAGCTCGGCGCCGCGCATGTGGGCGACGAGGGCCTCCTCGGCGGCCGGGTCGAGGCGGAAGGCGCCCTCGGAGAAGATCACCCGACCGGCCATGGAGAGCGTGCAGCGCGAGAGGTCGAGGTCGCCCGACTGCGCGCCGACGTGCTTGCCGATGGCCATCACGAGCCGACCGACGTTGGGGTCGTTGCCGCAGATGGCGCACTGGAGCAGCGGCGAGTTGACGACGGCCTTGCCGACGCCGAGGGCGAGGGCCTCGTCGGGGGCGCCGCGCACCGCCACGCGGATGACGTGATGGACGCCCTCCCCGTTGCGCACGACGTCTTCGGTGAGGTCGGCGCACACGCGGGCGAGGGCGGCGCGGAAGGCCTCGAGGTCGCAGGGGACCTTGCGCGACGAGACCAGCGCCACCGTGTCGGAGGTGCTCGTGTCGCTGTCGATGGACATGCGGTTGAAGGAGTTCTCCACCGCGGCCCGCAGCGACGACCGGAGCTCGTCGCGGGGCACGTCGCAGTCGGTGAAGAGGTAGACGAGCATCGTCGCGAGGTTGGGCTCGATCATCCCCGCGCCCTTCGCGATCCCCACGATCGAGCCGTCGCCCACGGCCGCGCGGCGCACCTTCGGGTAGAGGTCGGTGGTGACGATCCCCTCGGCGGCGGGGAGGACGGACTCGCCCTGGAGGGCCTCGACGGCGCCAGGGAGCGCGCCGACCATCGCCTCGATGGGGAGCCGCCAGCCGATGACGCCCGTGGAGCTCGGGATCACCTCGTCGGGGCGCAGGCCGAGGAGGTCCGCGACGCCCGCGCAGAGCCGCTCGGAGGCGTCGATGCCCCCGGGGGCGCAGACGTTGGAGACCTTGTTGTTCACCACGATCGCGGCGATGGACGGCGACGAGAGCCGACGGCGTCCGACGATCACCGGCGCGCCAGGGAAGGCGTTGCGGGTGAACATCGCGGCGAAGGAGTCGGTGGGCTGGTCGAGCGCGATGAGGGTCAGCGTCATCGCCGAGGGTTTGTGCACCTCCGCGGGGACGAAGCCGAAGCGGGTGGCGCCGACGCGGAAGCCTCGCGGGAGCTTCGCCTGGGACTTCAACCAGGCCCGATGTGCTTCAACAGACGAGAACTCCAGGGACGTGCTGGCCATGTTCCCGCACGTTTCGCCCGAAAGGGCACCGTCCGTCAACGGTGTACTTCAGAGACTGTGATCGGAGTGCCGGTCGCGACGGGAGGCGGCTTCGCTCGGAGGGGTTTTGCGGCCTGCCGGCGGATGAGCCCCGGTGTTGCTTCGCTTGACCGCCTCACGCACCCGCTGACCGACCTCGGGGTCGGGACGATCGTGGGGATGGTTGGGGATCAGGACGACGGGCTCGCGAGATCCAGGCGACATGGCGGCTCCTCCGTGTTCGCGCTTTTTGTAGGGCGGCGTTGGCGCCCCTGGGAGTTGTCTGCGACGCCGAATGTAGCCACGCTGGGAACGACTTGTCTACGCGGACAATCTGGAATCGCTCCACCCGAGGGGGCAGTGCATCGCCCGTACCGTGACGATTTCTAGTCGAGGTCGATGGGTGCCCAGAACAGTCGGAGCTGGTGGTGCGTGCCCGAGCGGCGGTAACCGACGAGGCCGAAGAGGACGTTCCACGACAGGTCTTCGGGGCGGGGGCGGGCGTAGGAGAAGAGCGGGAGGAAGTGCCACTCGTACGAGCGCACGCCCTGCCGCTGCGACTCCATCCAGAGCACCGGGGGGATGACGATGGTGGTCGATTCGGGCGTCGCGTAGCGCCAGAACATCGGCGTCACCATCATCAAGTCGGTGCGCTCGCGCGTGTTCTGGAAGCGCGCGTACAGGGGCCCGAGGATGGTGTGCGAGCGCGTCTCCGAGCGGCCGACGAAGGTGAGCAGCGGGTACGCGTTGAAGAACCAGTCGCGCCCCTCCCGCTCGTAGTGAAACAGCGGCGGCAGGATGAAGAGCGTGCGCGTGTGCTGGGTCGAGCGGTTGTAGAAGAGCGGGAGGATCGCCTCGGTGTGCGCCCCCGTGGCGCGCTCGCGCGACGAGAAGAAGATCGGGGCGACGGCGTCCCAGTCGGTGGCGCCGCGGTGGTTCTGGTAGAGCCAGCTCACGAAGGTGGAGCTCTCGCCGCGGCGGCCGTAATAGAACAGCGGCGTGATGACCGTCCGACGGTCGGGGGCCGAGTCGATGTGCAGCAGCGGCGCGATCGTCGTGCGGCTCGACGTGCGGTCGTGCCGGTGGAAGAAGATCGGCGCGAGGTTGACCGACATCGAGTCGGGCGAGCGCGTGTGCCAGAACGGCCCCACCACGGTGAGCGAGCGGTTCTCGTCGCGGTCGTAACGGTGGAAGGTGAGCAGCGGCGGGATGAAGAGGTAGCTGCGGTGGAGGTTGGAGCCCGCGAAGAAGAGCGGCGCCACGCCCCAGTCCGTGTCGTTGCGCAGGCGGTCGTAGAAGAAGGGTCCCGCGAGGGTGAAGGCGTGCTCGGGGCGCCACGTGTGCACCGTGAGCAGCGGCGGGATGATGAGGTGCTCCTTGAGGAGGCTCCCGTCTTCCGCGAAGGACTCGCCGTAGAAGAACAGCGGCGCGACCCCGAAGGCGCTGCCGTGGAGCTCGCCGCGGCCCTGCCAGCGGTGCGAGTACACCGGGGGGATCACCAGCGTGCGCCAGTCGCCGCCCTCCTCGCGCGCCCCGCGCCAGTGGAAGAAGAGCGGGAACACCGCGTCGGCCTGCCGCGTGGGCGAGCGGTAGCGGTAGTACGGCGGGATGAACAGCCCCTCCGCCAGCCCGCGCCGGTCGCGGAAGAACAGCGGGAACACCACCGTCGTGGCCCGGTCGCGCCCGCGCTCCATCAGGAACAGCGGCGGGATCAGCACCCGACGCACGTCCTCCGCGGGGGGCGCCACCTCGCCCGGCGCGCTCCCGAGCTCGGCCTGCGCTTCGGCCGTGAGCGCCGGGGCCTGCGTCTGGGCGCGCGGTCGTGCGGGAGCCTCCGCGGGCGCTTCCGCAGGTGCTTCTGCAGGTGCTTCCGCAGGCGGTGTGGTCTCGGGAGCAGCTTGTTCGGGCGGTGCGCTCGCGTCGTCGGCGACCTGCGCGTCGGCGTCCTGCGCGAGGGCGGGCGCGGCGGCCGCGAGCGCCGCGAGCAGCGCGAAGACCTTGACGTGAGCGCGCATCAGGGCGTCGGCTCCCCGAGCGTCGTGCGCCGGTGCGCGAGGACGGCGGCCACCACCTCCGCGCGCGCCACGGTGCGCTGCTTGTCGGGGTCGTCCTTGTCGCGGGTCATGTCGCGGAGGGTGACCACGCCCGACGCGATCTCGTTGCCGCCGAGGATGAGCACCGCCGCGGCGCCGAGCTGCTCGTTGGCCCGGCTCATCTGGCTCTTGAGCGAGCCGAAGCGGGTGTCGACGTGCGTCTCCACGCCGTGCTCGCGCAGCTCCTTGGCGAGGGCGAGCGCCGCCGACTGCACCGCGACGTCGTCCTTCGAAGCGGCCACCACGGCGGCGCGGTAGGGCTTCTGCGCCGACGGCGCAGGCGCGGCCATGAGGAGCCGCTCGATGCCGAGGCCGAAGCCCACCGCGGGGACGTCCGTGGGGCTCCCGAGCTCGCGGAAGAGGTTGTCGTAGCGGCCGCCGCCGCCGAGGGAGTCCTGCGCGCCGAGGCTCCCGGAGGCGTCTTGCAGTTCGAAGACGGTGCGGGTGTAGTAGTCGAGGCCGCGCACCATGGCGTGGTCGACCTCGTAGGGGACGCCGAGCGCGGTGAGGAAGGCGCACACCCGGTCGAAGTGGGCCTTGTCTTCGTCGGTGAGGTGGTCGAGCACGCGCGGGGCGTTGGCCTTGAAGGGCAGGTCGCGCGGGTCTTTGGAGTCGAGGATGCGCAGGGGGTTGCGGGCGAGGCGGGCGCGGCTCTCGGGCGACAGCTCGGCCTCCACGGGGGCGAAGTGGGCCACGAGGGCCTCGCGGTACCGCTGGCGGGAGGCCGCGCCGCCGAGGGAGTTGAGGCGCACGCGAAACTGCGTGATCCCGAGGGCGCGGAGGAAGCCCGCGGCGAGGTCGATCACCTCGGCGTCGGCGGCCGGCGAGCCGTCGCCGTACACCTCCACCCCCACCTGGAAGAACTCCCGGTACCGCCCCTTGGCGGGCTTCTCGGCCCGGTACATCGGGCCGAGGTAGTACCAGCGGGCGACGGGGTTGCGCGCGAGGACGGAGTGCTCCAGCGCCGCGCGCACGGCCGAGGCGGTGCCCTCGGGGCGGAGCGAGAGGTGACGGCCGCCGCGGTCTTCGAAGGTGTACATCTCCTTCTCGACGATGTCGGTGGTCTCGCCCACGCCGCGGTGGAAGAGCTCGGTGTACTCGCAGAGCGGCGTGCGCACCTCGCGGAAGCCGTAGCGCTCGCAGTGAGCGCGGAAGCGCTCCTCCAGCGCGCGCCAGCGCTCCACGGGCGCTCCCTCGGCGCGCGCGTCGCCGGGGAGCACGTCGTTCATGCCCGTGATTGCTTGGAGGGTACCCATCGGTCGGGCGCGGAACCTACGCGGGATCGCGCGCGGGGGTCAAGCGAGCGCGACGCGCCCTACAACGCGAGGCGTACGGCGGGATCGCGCGCGGCGCGGAGGCGGCGCGGCGGGGGCGGGCAGCGGGGCGTACACACGCGGCGCGCCGGGTCGAGGCCGGCGATGATGCTGTAGCCCCCGAGGGTGAGCACGTAGTTGCCCGCCGAGGCGGCGCCGTAGCCGTCCACCGTCACCACGTGCACCCCCGCGCCGCCAGAGATGAGCGCGCTGGTGGTGGAGAGCGTCCCCGACACCGCGCAGGCAGAGCCCAGGTCGTCGTTGCAGATGTCCGTGGCGCTGTAGGGCGTGCGGTAATAGAGCACGGTGTCGTAGTTCGACCCGGCGTTGCAGGTGCTCGCGGTCACCCCGTAGCGCCCGACGCCCGAGCAGTGGCGCCACCAGAACGACGTCTCCGGCCCGCTGGCCGTGCACGTCGCCGCCGGGGCCACCACGCCCGTCCCCGACGTGGCGCCGCGGAAGGTGTAGTTCGACCCGGCCCCCATGTCCCCGACGTAGCTCGCGGGGAGGTTGCCCATGGGGAGGTGCTGGAAGTTGATCCACGCCGTGCCCGCCTGGCCGTTGTAGCCCGAGAGCACGAGGTAGTACGTCCCCGGGTCGAGCACGGCGGAGAGCTGCGAGCGGTTGCCGTCGCCCGAGCACCCGAGGCTCGACGCGTCGTCGTTGCAGTACACCGTCCCCGTCGGCCCGGTGGCCGGCATCGAGGTGGTGCAGCCGTTGGCGAAGAACAGCACCGTGTCGTAGCTGGGGATGGGCCGCGTGGTGGTCCCGTCGCCGAAGGTGTCGGCGTACACGAGCTCGCGCTGCGTCAGGGTGAAGGTGAAGTAGACGTCGGGGGAGGTGGTCGCGCGGCACGACGGGTCGATGTCGTGCAGCGCCCCCGTCGTGTTGCCGAAGAACCACTGCTGCCGCCCCGCCGCGAGGTTGATCACGGTCGCCCCGGCGCACGCGTCGCTGGGCGCGCGGCAGGCCGCTTGTCGACACACCGTACCGCGGAGGCACGGACGCCCGCAGGCGCCGCAGTTGTTGTTGTCGCTCGCGGTGTTGACCTCGCAGCCGTCGCCCGGCGTGCCGTTGCAGTCCGCGAAGCCCGCGTTGCACGACCCGATCGCGCACTGGGTCGCCGACTGCGGGCTGCACACCGGCGTCGCGTTGGGGAAGGAGCACGCGTTGCCGCAGGCGTGGCAGTTGGTCGTCGTGAGGAGGTTGGTCTCGCAGCCGTTGGACCGCGCGTTGCCGTCGCAGTCGCCGAAGCGCAGGCGGTAGATGAGCCCAGGCGGGTCGATGGTCGCCGACCCCATCGCGGAGCACAGGATCGAGCAGTTGCCCCCCGCGCAGGAGGCCACCCCGTTGTTGCTGCTGCACGCCATCCCGCAGCCGCCGCAGTGGGCCACGTCCGTCGCCGTGCTCACCTCGCAGCCGTTGGCCCGGTTGCCGTCGCAGTCGCCGAAGCCCGCGTTGCACGCCGTGTAGCCGCAGGCGCCCGCGACGCACGCCGCCGCCGCGTTGGAGGGCGCGCAGAGGTTGCCGCAGCGGCCGCAGTTGGAGGGGTCGGCGTTGAGGTTCACCTCGCAGCCGTTGGCCCGGTTGCCGTCGCAGTCGGCGAAGCCCGGGAGGCACGCGGTGTAGCCGCAGACGCCCGACGCGCAGCTCGCCGTCGCGTTGGCCGGCGCGCACGTCCGCCCGCAGGCCCCGCAGTGCGCCACCGTCGTCCGCACGTCGACCTCGCAGCCGTTGGCCCGGTTGCCGTCGCAGTCGCCGAAGCCCGCGCTGCACGTCGCGTAGCCGCAGGTGCCCGCCGCGCACTGCGCCGCCGCGTTGGCCGGCGCGCACGTTCGCCCGCACCCCCCGCAGTGGGCCAGCGCCGTCTGGGTGTTGGTCTCGCAGCCGTCGGCCGCCATCGCGTTGCAGTCGCCGAAGCCCGCGTTGCAGGTGAACCCGCAGGCCCCGGCGGCGCAGGTGCGGTCGGCGTTGGCGGGCGTCGCGCAGGCGTTGCCGCAGCGGCCGCACTGGGTGGGGTCGGTGGCGAGGTTGACGCACGTTCCGCCGCAGTTGGTGAGGCCCGCGCCGCAGACCACCGTGCACGCGCCGGCCGAGCACACCTGGCCGGAGGGGCACATCCGGCCGCAGCCGCCGCAGTGGGCGTTGGAGCTGAGCACGTTGACCTCGCAGCCGTTGGCGCGGTTGCCGTCGCAGTCGCCGAAGCCCACGTTGCACGCGACGTAGCCGCAGGCGCTCGCCGCGCAGGCCGGGGTCGCGTTGGCGGGGTCGCACGCGTTGCCGCAGCGCCCGCAGTGCGACGCAGCGGCGGTGGTGTCGACCTCGCAGCCGTCGGCCGCGTTGAGGTTGCAGTCGCCGCGCCCCGCCGCGCACGTCACGCCGCAGAGGCCCATCGCGCAGGTCGCCGTGCCGCCGGTCGCGTTGCAGGCGTTGCCGCAGCGGCCGCAGTGGCGGGGGTCGGCGTTGAGGTTCACCTCGCAGCCGTTGGCCCGGTTGCCGTCGCAGTCGGCGAAGCCCGCGTTGCAGGCCGTGTAGCCGCACACGCCCGCCGCGCAGGCCGCCGTCGCGTTGGCCGGCGCGCACGTCCGCCCGCAGGCCCCGCAGTGCGCCACGGTGGTCCGCACGTCGACCTCGCAGCCGGTGGCCGCCATGCCGTCGCAGTCGGCGAAGCCCGCGTTGCACGAGCCCACCGCGCAGGCGCCCGCCGCGCAGGTGGAGGCCGCGTTGGCGAGGGCGCAGACGTTGCCGCAGCGACCGCAGTTGCGCGCGTCGGCGGTGGTGGCCACCTCGCAGCCGTTGGTGGCGTTCAGGTCGCAGTTGCCCCGGCCCGCCGCGCAGGCGATGGAGCACGCGCCCGCCATGCACGCGGGCGTCCCGCCGACGGCGCTGCACGCGGCCCCGCAGCCGCCGCAGTGGGCGGTGTTGACGCGGGTGTCGACCTCGCAGCCGTTGGAGGCCATCCGGTCGCAGTCGGCGAAGCCCGCGGCGCAGGTCGCCACCGCGCAGGCCCCGGCGACGCACGCCGCGGTGGCGTTGGAGAGGGAGCAGGCGCGGGTGCAGGCGCCGCAGTTGCCGCGGTCGGTGCGGGTGTCGACCTCGCAGCCGTTGGCGGCCATCCCGTCGCAGTCGGCGAAGCCCGCGTCGCAGCGGGCGATGACGCACGCCCCCGCGTTGCAGCCCGCCGTGGCGTTGGCGAGGGCGCAGGTGGAGCCGCATCGGCCGCAGCTCGTGGGGGTCGTGAGGAGGCTCGTCTCGCAGCCGTTGGCGGGGTTGCCGTCGCAGTCGCCGAAGTTGGTCAGGCACGTGAACCCGCAGCCGCCCTCGACGCAGCGCGCGGTCGCGTTCACCGGGGCCGCGCACGCGCGGTTGCAGGCGCCGCAGTGGGCGGTGCTCGACGCGAGGTTGGCGCAGGAGCCGCCGCAGTTCATCTCGCCGGCGGCGCACACCGTCCCGCAGCGCCCCGCGGAGCACACCTGGGCGCCCGCGCAGGCCGCCCGGCACGCGCCGCAGTTCGCCCGGTCGCTCGTGGTGTTGACCTCGCAGCCGTTGGCCGCCATCCCGTCGCAGTCCGCGAAGCCCGCGTTGCAGGTGAACCCGCAGGCTCCCGCGGCGCAGGTGGCGGTGGCGTTGGCGGGGGCCGAGCACGCGTTGCCGCAGCGCCCGCAGTGCGTCGTGTTGGCGCGGGTGTCGACCTCGCAGCCGTTGGTGGCCATGCCGTCGCAGTTGTCGAAGCCGGCGTTGCAGGTGAGCCCGCACGTCCCCGCCGCGCACGCGGGCGAGGCGTTGGCCCCCGTCGGGCAGCGCGTCCCGCAGGCGCCGCAGTTGCTGGTGTCGGTGGGCAGCGGGGCCTCGCAGCCCGTCGCGGGCATCCCGTCGCAGTCGGCGGTGCGCATCGGGTCGGTGCACCGCAGGAGGCAGCGGCCGGCCTCGCAGCGCGCCTCGCTCCCGGGGCCCGAGGCGCAGCGGTTGCCGCAGGCGCCGCAGTGGTTGACGTCGGACTGCGTGTCGACGCAGGCGCCGCCGCAGGTGGTGAAGGGGCACAGCTCGGTGGTGCAGGCGAAGGCGCCGTCGACGGCGGCGCAGCGGGGCGTCGGGGCGGCGCAGCGACGGCCGCACATCCCGCAGCTCTCGGCGCTCGACAGGTCGGTCTCGCAGCCGTTGGCGGGGTTCATGTCGCAGTCGGCGAAGCCGCGGTCGCAGGTGGCGCCGCAGCGACCGGCCGCGCAGGTGGCGACGCCGCGCGCGGGGGCGGGGCAGACGGTGCCGCAGGCGCCGCAGTTCATCACGTCGGTCTGGGCGTTGACGCACGACATGCCGCAGCGCACCTCGCCGGGGGCCGCGCAGGAGGTGCCGCACGCGCCGCCAGAGCACACCATCCCGTCGGGGCACGAGCGCCCGCACGCGCCGCAGTTGGTGCGGTCGGTCATGAGGGGCGCCTCGCAGCCGTTGACGGGGACGGCGTCGCAGTTGCCGAAGGCCGCGTTGCACGTCACCGTGCAGCTCCCGTTGTCGCAGCGGGGGGCGCCGTTGCTGGTGGCGGGGCACGCGCGATTGCAGCCGCCGCAGTGGGGGACGGCCGTGCGGAGGTCGGTCTCGCAGCCGTTGGCGGCCACGCCGTCGCAGTCGCCGCGCTGGGCCGCGCAGTGGGTCACGCAGCGCCCGCTGTCGCAGGTGGAGCTGGGGTTGACCACCTGGCAGTCGTAGTTGTCACGACACTGCGCGAGGCAGCGGCCGTCGAAGCAGGCGAGGCCGCGCTCGCAGTCGCTGTCGCGGGCGCACGAGGGCATGCCGACGGGGTTGGGTCGACAGGCGCGGGCGCCGGGGGTGTCCGCAGCGACGCAGCGACCGTTGGGGCAGTCGGCGTCGGTGGTGCACGGGGCGCGGCAGTAGCGGTCGACGCAGTGCTGGCCCGAGGCGCAGTCGCGGTCGAACTCACACTGGCCCGCGGAGAGGCGGTCGGAGGTGCAGCCGAAGGCGGCGACGAAGAGGGCGAAGAGCGCGGCGCGAACGGCGCCTGGAGCAAGGAAATGCATGGTGGACCCCGATGCCGCGGGACGCTCCGCGGGCGTTAGGGGACCATTGCCCCTGATTCCGGGGCGCGTCAACCATGCGGGGGAGTGCTCAAAGAGGCGATGCGACGCAGCGGAGCCCGCGGCCGTCAACCAGGCCGCAGAGCTGGGAGGTTGGGCACGGACGCGGCGACGCCAGGGAGCACCCGGCGCCGACTCCGGAGGAAGCGAGGCAAACGCCTTCGGTTTCCCCTTCGACGCACACCAGATCGGCGTCGCAACGAGGCGACATGACGCGGCAGAAACCGCCTTCGACGCCCGCGCGACGGCAGGTTCCGGCGCATCGCAGGCCGGGCCCGCAGGGTGGGTTGGTGCAGTGAGAAGCGCCCTCTCCCGCGGTACGGACGCAGCGGTCGGCGACGCAGTCGAGGCCGGGTTCGCACGGCACTTCGCCGGGGAGGATGCGGCACGCCGCGTTCTCCACGCCGGGAGCGACGCAGCGACGGACGCCGTCGGGTTGGAGGAGGCACATCGCGCGGCCCGAGCACCCGGTTTCCCACGCCGCGCAGGGTTCGCCTGGACGCGGCGCAGGCACACACCTGGAGGCGTCGAGGGGATTGGTGGTTCTGCACAGCAACCCCTCATCGCAGTGCGTGGCGGAGAGCACCCGGCAAGGGCCCCCAGAGGTTCCCGCAGGAGCGCATATCATCCCGGCAGGGCTTTCTGCGAGGCAAAGCCCGCTGGCGCCGCACGCCATCGGCGCTGCGAAGTCGCAGGGAGTCCCCCGTGGCACGGGACGGGTGCAGCGAGGCCCCAGGGTCGAGTAGATGCAACGAAGACCGGGCGCGCACGGCGGCGACGACCAGCTACACAGGTGCCCCTCCGTGAGACCCGCACCGGCGAACACGCAGGAACCATAGGTATCGTTCGAGCGCTCACAGGACCAGCCCAGCGCGCAGTACCGCTCTTGAGAAAACCAGCCCCCGCCACAGATCGTGGGGACGTCACTCCCGCAACGCCACACATCACCGCGCAGGGAGCAGGACAGCCCCGGGTCGCAGTAGGGAGCGTTGGGGAGACAAGGCGCGCCGCCCCGTCCCAGCCGCATGCATCGGTCGACGCCATCCACGTTGCCGCACCCGCACCCCGGCGCGCAGGCCGAAGTGGCGCGATCGCAGGACTCCCCCGCGGTGCGACGACGCAGGCAGGTACCATCGCCGAAGCTCGTTCCGCCCGTGCACCAGAGTTCCGGGTCGCACGGCGCGCCCGACGTGCGACAGCTCCCTCCGAGGGTTCCGTCGGCGACGCAGCGATAGGACGTGCCGTCGGAGCGACAGTGGGTCTCGGCGCGGCAAAACGTCGGGACCACGCCGCAGGGCACACCGGGCAGTAGCGGGCGTTCGACCTCGGTCACGTTGAACCCATCGCGCTGCACGGGCACGCTGCGCGCGAGCACAAGGCGCAACTCGGTGCCGACTGGGACGACATCGCGCGTCACCTCCACCCCAAGGAGCGCGCAGTCGGACGCGCGGACGATGTGCGCGGGACACGCCGCACTCCAGCGGACCCCAAGGTGGGCCGTCGTGCGCATGACGTAGCGCACCACCGTGTGGCGGATGGGCTCACCGTTCACGCCGCAGGCGGACGACACAGACTCTGGACCGAAGGGGAGAAACGCCTCCGGGGCCAAGGGCACCGTGGTGGTCGCGACGCCGACGAATCCGAGCCTGGTGGCATCCACGGTGGGAGCCGTTGCGCAGAGCGCCGCTGGAGCTGGAACGTAGGGTGTTCGAGACACCGCGGGGACCTCCGCGCAGGGGTCGAAGCGGCGGTCGTCCTGGGGCTCGGCGCAGGCCGCCAGGGTGAGGGCAAAGAGTACGGCAGAAAGGCGACCGCTCGGTGTCATGCGGCGGGGCGACGCAAGCCACGGACCGAGAAGTTTTGCGGGTGAGCGCGTCCGTGGTGGTGGCGGGTGGGGACGCCACCCGAGCGGGTGGTGGCCAGTGGGGGCGTCACCCCGTGTGCGCCTTGCGTTCAGCCCGCGCGGCGGGCGCGGAGGATGCGCTGGACGTTCGCGGGCAGCGTGGCGACGAAGTCCTCCGCCAGCCCGCGCACGATGCTGTCCGGGAGCGTCAGGAGCTGGTCGGCCTCGCTCATCCCCGCGCGCGGGTGCGTCGCTTCGTTGGGCGCGGGCTCCTCCCGACGCGGCGCGGCCTCCGCCTTCTTCGCGGGAGCGGCGGCGGGGAAGAAGTCCGCCGCGTAGCCGCGCGGGAGGTTGCAGCGGGTGGCGTGGTCGTCGAGGGCGACCTCCACCCCGCGGCGCTGGGTGTTGGCGGCGTCGCGCCACGCGTCCTGGCGGAGCGACACGGCGGTGAGTGCGAGCTTCGCCTGCTCGCGGGCGTCGAGGGCGCGCCGGGCCTCCACGGCGATCGCGTCGATGGGGTCGAGCAGCGCGCCGGACGCGTCGCTGAGCTTCACCTCGGCGGCCACCGTCGGGAAGTGCTTCATCGCGTCGAGCTGCGACTCGAGCGCGAGGCGGGTGATGGTGTTCACGGCGGCGGGGAAGAAGGCGCGGAAGGTGGGGTGCTCGCGGTTCTGCCCGCAGTCGGTGAGGAGCTGCCCGCCGAAGCGCTGCGTGGCGGCGTCGAGGCGCAGGTCGAGGGCGGCGACGCGGGCGTTGGTCATCACCAGCGCCCGGGCGGCGGCGCGACGCTCGCCTTCGAGCGCCTCCCACGCGACGAGGTGCACCTCCAGCGGAGGGGCGAGCCCCGTGTGCTCCGTGGCGAGGAGCATCGCCATCGTGAAGAGAACCTCGTCGTGCATCGAAGACCAGCCCGCGTTGGTCGGGAACATGCGCATCGTCGTCGTCGCCTCCTGTGCGGCTCAATTTGTCCGCTCGGCGCTGGCGACACAAGCGCCCACCGCGCGGCGCTGTGGGTCGCATGTGCGACGATCGGACGACAAGGCGCGTGCGGGGCGGGCGACGTGGTGGAGGGCGGGAGAAACGACGCGTGCGAGGTGGACGACGCGGCGGCGGGCGGGGGAAACGACGCGTGCGAGGCGGGCGACGCGGCGGCGGAGGAAGGAAACGACGCGTGCGAGGCGAGCGACGCGGCGGCGGGCGGGAGAAACGACGCGGGTCGGGCGACCGCCGCTACCGCAGCCGGTTGTACGCCTGCACGGAGTCGTTGTACGCGCGGCTCACGGCCTCCGGCGACCCCACCACGCTGTACCCGAAGCGCATCGACATCATCCGCATCTCGGTGCGGTTGAAGCGGTCGCCGTTCTGCAGGCGGAGCACCAGGCGCTGGAGCTGCATGAGGTACGTCCGGCAGCTCGCCTGGTAGCTCGGCAGCCCGACGATGCGCGCCGACTGCCGCGGGTTGGTGATCGCCGCGCCCTGCAGCGCGTTGAGCCCCTGCTCGTACTGCTGCACCTGCGGGGCGAGCTCGTTCACGTCGATGCCGGTGAGGTCGCCGCGGTTGGAGACGTGCCACGCGCGCGTCAAGCGAATGATCCGCCGCGCCATGAGCTGGTCGTTCTTCAGGTGAAACTCCACCACCTGGTTGGGGTCGTTGCGGACGCGCGAGAGGAAGGCCTCCGTGGCCGCGTCCTGCTGGCGCCCGAGCTCATCGGAGAGGGCCCGGTGCGCCGCGGTGAAGTTGTCGAAGGCCGTGATGAGCTGCGGGTGCAGGATCCGCCCCTGCGCCATGTTGTCGCCCTGGTACGTCATCCTGTTGCCGTAGTACGCGTTGGCCTGCCGCACGAGCGGCACCACCGCGTTGAGCGCCGCCGAGAAGCGCAGCGCCGCGGCCTCGATGACGGGCATCGACGGCTGCAACGGCGCCGCCCGCGCCACCGCGTTCGAGCACTCGGTCACCTCGCCGCTGACGTTGTGGATGCCGTACACGATGCGCTCGCGCCCGGTGGGCCCCGTCTCCCGATTGACCCACTGGAGGTAGCGCCCTTCGGCGTCGAACACCTGCCGCGCGAAGCGGTTGAGGCAGTGGTCGACGTAGGGGTCGAGCTTCGCCTGGATCTGCTCGTCGGGCAGGAGCGCCCTCGCCGGACGCGTGGTGACAGTGCCGTTGTTGGTGGTGCCGAGGAGGCGCGGCGGCGACGAGGTCGACGTGAGCGAGCGGATGCCGCTGCGCGCGGCGGTCTTGAGCCCGATCTTCGCGCACACACCGAACGCGACGAGCACGCCCAGCCCGATGACGCCGAGGATGCTCTTGCCGCCGCTCGAAGGCGCCGGCGCCGGCGGCAGACCGAAGTTGCCCCCTTGCGGCGCCGCTCCCCACGGGGCCGCGGTCTGGCCGAAGCCACCCGGCGGCGCACCGTATCCCCCCTGCTGCGAAGGCGCGCCGAACGCACCGCCCTGCGGCGCACCGAAGGCACCGGGCTGCGACGGCTGACCGAAGCCACCCTGCGGCGCGCCGTAGCCGCCCTGCTGCGGCGGCTGACCGAAGCCACCCTGTTGCGGCGGCTGACCGAAGCCACCCTGTTGCGACGGCTGACCGAAGCCACCCGGCTGCTGCGGCGGCGCGCCGAACGCACCACCCTGTTGCGGCGGCTGACCAAAACCTCCCGGCTGCGGCGGCTGACCGAAACCACCCTGCTGCGGCGGCGCTCCGAAACCACCCTGCTGCGGCGGCTGACCGAAGCCCCCCTGCGGCTGCGGCGGCGCTCCCCACGGCTGCTGCTGCGGCGTCCCCGGCGCAGGGACGCCCGGCATCCCCGGGAATCCCCCCGGCGGCATCTCCATCGCCTGCGTCGACGCGAAGGGTTGTGCCGCCTGCGGCTGCGGCGCGCCTCCGAAGGGCGACGGCGGCGCGTTGGGGTCTTGCGGGTACGGCGACTGCTGCGGCCACTTCGGGTTCGACATGGGGTGCCTCGCGCGCGAGGAGAACCGCGCCGGGCGCCTCCCGTCAAGCTACCGACGTCGCGAAGTCCGCCGCGGCGTTCACGTACCGAGGAAGGGGTAGCGCCAGTCCGTGGGCGGCGAGAACGTCTCCTTGATCGACCGCGCCGAGACCCAGCGCAGGAGGTTGCCCGCGGCGCCGGCCTTGTCGTTGGTGCCGGACGCGCGGCCGCCGCCGAAGGGCTGCTGCCCGACCACCGCGCCCGTGGGCTTGTCGTTGACGTAGAAGTTGCCCGCGGCGTCACGGAGCGCGCCCATCGCGTGCACGATGGCCCCGCGGTCGCGCGCGAAGATGGCGCCGGTGAGCGCGTAGGGCGTCCCCTCGTCGCACTGGCGCAGCGCTTCCTCGTAGCGCGCGTCGTCGTACACGAAGGCCGTCACCACGGGGCCGAAGAGCTCGTCGCGCATCAGCGCGTGGCCCGGGTCGTCCACCCGCACCAGCGTCGGCGTGACGAAGTAGCCCTCGCGGTCGTCGGCGCTCCCGCACAGCACCTCGCAGCCCGCGTCGGCGCGCGCGGCGCTCACGCGGCCCGAGAGGCGCTCCCACGCGCGGCGGTCGATGACGGCGCCGAGGAAGTTGGAGAAGTCCGTCGGGTCGCCCACGCGCACCTCGGCGAGCATCCCGAGGACGCGCTCCCGCAGCGGCGCCCAGAGGCTCGTCGGGATGTACAGCCGCGACGCCGCGGAGCACTTCTGCCCCTGGTACTCGTAGCCACCGCGCACGATCGCGACGGCCAGCGCGTCGAGGTCGGCGCTCGGGTGCGCGAAGATGAAGTCCTTGCCGCCCGTCTCCCCCACCACGCGCGGATACGATCGGTAGCGGCCGCTCGCGACGTTGTGCCCGATGGTGCCCCAGAGCGCGCGGAAGACGTCGGTGGAACCCGTGAAGTGGAGCCCGGCGAGCGCGGGGTGATCGAGCGCGGCGCCCACCGTGTCCGCGGGGTCGCCCGACACGAGGTTGATGACCCCGTCGGGCAGCCCCGCCTCACGCAGAATGTCCAGGATGAACCACGCCGAGTACATCGCGTTGGCGCTCGGCTTCCACACCACGGTGTTGCCCATGAGGGCCGGCGCCGTGCAGAGGTTGGCCGCGATGGACGTGAAGTTGAACGGCGTCACCGCGAGGACGAAGCCCTCCAACGGACGGAGGTCGGAGAGGTTCCAGATGCCGGGGGGGCTGACGGGCTGGTCGCTGTAGAGGCGCTGCGCGAAGTGGCAGTTGTAGCGCCAGAAATCGATGAGCTCGCAGGCCGCGTCGATCTCCGCCTGGTGCGCCGTCTTCGACTGCCCGAGCATCGTCGCCGCGTTGAGCGCCTGACGGTGCTTGCCCGTGAGGAGATCCGCCGCCTTGAGGAACACCGCCGCCCGCGCCTCCCACGGCATCGCCGCCCACGCGGGCCTCGCCCGGAGGCTCGCCTCGATGGCGCTCGCGACGTGCGAGCGATCGCCCTCGTGCCACGCCCCGAGCACCTGCGCGTGACGGTGGGGCGCGCGGATGGACTGCGTCTTCCCCGTGCGCACCTCCTTGCCCGCGATGAACATCGGCACGTCCACCGAGCGGGCCGCGAGGTCGCGCAGCGCGGCCTGGAGCTTCCCCCGCTCCGGCGCCCCCGGCGCATACGACAGGACGGGCTCGTTGACGGGCGGCGGGACCTCGACTCGCGCGGACAACATGGGTACCGCAGAGGGTAGTGCGAAGGGCGCCTCGATTGCGAGACACTTCCCACGGACCTTCGGGTAGAACCTTCGCCCACGACGACCTATGGAGTGGTGGCAGGCAATTCTACTGGGCGTCGTCGAGGGGCTGACGGAGTTTCTCCCCGTGAGCTCCACCGGGCACATCCTCCTGACGCAGCGCGTCCTGGGGATCCCGTCGACCGAGGCCACCCGCGCCTTCGCCATCGTCATCCAGATCGGCGCCATCGCCGCGGTGCTCGGGCTCTACCGCGCGCGCATCGCCCAGATGATTCAGGGCCTCCTCGGTCACGACCCCGCGGGCCGCAAGCTCCTGATCAACGTCCTGGTCGCCTTCGTCCCCGCGGCAGTGATCGGCAAGCTCCTCAACGACCCCATCGAGCAGGTGCTCTTCGGTCTGTGGCCGGTCGCGGCGGCGTGGCTGGTGGGCGGCCTCGTACTCCTCGCGCTCCCGAAGCTGATGCAGGCACGCAAGGGAGACGCGCAGGGCCTCGACGCGCTCACCCCGCAGCAGGCTGCCCTCATCGGCCTGGCCCAATGCGCCGCCCTCTGGCCCGGCACCTCGCGGAGCCTCGCCACCATCGTCGGCGGGCTGCTCCTCGGGCTCGAGCTGACGGCCGCGGTGGAGTTCAGCTTCCTCCTCGGGCTCGTCACGCTCTCGGCGGCGGCGGGGTACAAGACGCTCAAGAGCGGCTCGGTGATGATGACCACCATCGGCCCGCGCGACCTCGCCTTGGGCCTGGTGCTCGCGGCCCTCTCCGCGGCGGCGTCGGTGCGTTGGATGGTCACCTGGCTCCAGCGGCACGGCATGGCGATCTTCGGCTGGTACCGCGTGGCGCTCGCGGCGGTGGTGATGGCGCTCCTGGCAGCGAAGGTGCTGACGCCGTGAAGCACGCGGCGGCGCTCACCCTCGCGCTCGTGACCGCGACGCCCGCGTGGGCCTCCGCGCAAGACCGCTACGACGACTCCGGGGCGCGCATCCCCGACCGGCGAGGCAACGACGAGTTCATCGCGCTGATGATCACGGCGGGGTCGTACGGGTTTCGCTCGGGCACGATGCTCAACTACGCGCTCGACCTGCGCGCGAGCGACGGCGACTGGACGTACTGGCTCGCCCCGAGCCTCCTCGGCGCGGCCGGCCTCGCCGGGGCCATCATCATCGAGAACCGCCGCCCCCTCCGCCGCGGCCGCGGGCTCACCGCGGGCACGTCGATGCTGCTCGCGCAGGTGGGGACGCTCGCCTTCGAGATGCAGCGGCGCGGCGAGTCGTACCCGTCGAGCGCCACGCTCACGGCGCCCATCTCGTGGGTGGGCGCGACGGTGGGCCTCGCGGGCGGCATCGCCCTCGGTCACTTCCTCGACGTGGCGCCGGGCAAGGCGGTGTACGTCGGCCTCGGCGGCGTCGGCGGCGCCATCGTCGGTCTCTTCTCCTGCGGCATCGCGCAGTGCAGCACCGACGTGGGCGCGTGGGCGCTGACGGGGATGGGCGTCGGGCTGGCGGCGACGCTGGCGACGGCGTCGTGGCTCAACCCCCCGCAGCGCGAGATCCGCGCGATGGTCTCGGGCGGTGTGGGCGGCCTCGTCCCCGCCGCGGGCGTGCTGCTGGCGTACTACACCCGCGACGGCGACGTGAGCCAGGCGGCCTGGGCGCGGGTGTCGGTGGTGGGCCTCGCGGGCGCCTTGCTCGGCGGGGGTTTCGGCTACCTCCAGGCCCGCTCGACGCGCGGGACGGCGGCGCGCGAGGAGGGGAGCTCGCTCACGCTGATGCCCACCTTCGAGCGCAACGGGGCGGCGACCACGGTGGGCCTCGGCGCCTTCGGGACGCTGTAGGCGATCGCTTCGTCCCTGGACAAGCGTCGCCCCCGCGCGCGACAACCCGCGCATGGCCCTCACCGCGACCGTGTACCACCTGCGCGTCGATTTCTCGGACGTCGACCGCGGGGTCTACGAGCAGCTCGACCTGCGCCCCGCCCGTCACCCCTCGGAGACGATGCGCGCGGTGCTGCTCCGCACGCTCGCGTACGGGCTCTGCTTCGAAGACGGCATCGCCTTCTCCAAGGGCCTCTTCGCCACGGACGAACCCGCGGTGTGGGTGCGCGAGGGCGACGGTCGCGTGAAGCTCTGGGTGGACATCGGCCGCCCCGCCATCGACCGGCTCCACAAGGCCAGCAAGCTCGGCGCGCGGGTGGCGGTGTTCACCGTCGACGACCCCGAGCACCTGCGGCGCGAGGCGCAGGGCGCGAAGCTGCACCGCGGGGAGGACATCGAGGTGTGCTCGGTCGACGCGGCGCTCCTCGACGCGATGGAGCCCCACATCGACCGCAACACCGCGCTCACGGTGGTGCACACCGACGGGTCGCTCTACGTGACGATCGGCGGGAAGACGCTGGAGGGCTCGATCACCCGTCGCCCCCTGGTCGATCGCGAAGCGTAGCCCGGGCTGTCGATCGGCCCTCCCCTCCGGGGCGCAAAGGCTCTAGGCTCCGCCCCCATGGAGCACCCCTCCGACGACCTCATCTACGACTGGAACGAGGTGGGCCGACGCCACCGCCCCTTCGGCGCCGTGGAGTTCTTCGACGAGACCCTGCGCGACGGCCTGCAGAACCCCTCGGTGCGCGACCCCTCCATCGAGGAGAAGCTCGAGCTCATCCACCTGATGGACGCGATCGGCATCCACGCCGCCGACATCGGGCTCCCCGGCTCGACGAAGCGCGCCTACGACGACGTCCTCCGCATGTGCCAGGAGATCGTCTCGGCGAAGCTCAAGATCCGCCCCGCCGCGGCGGGCCGCACCGTGGTCGCCGACATCGCCCCGATGGCCGACATCTCGCAGCGCGTGGGCATCCCCCTGGAGGTCTACACCTTCATCGGCAGCTCCCCCATCCGACTCTTCGCCGAAGGCTGGGACGTCGACCGGCTCCTCAAGGCCAGCGCCGAGGCCATCGACTTCGCGGTGAAGCACGAGCTCCCGGTGGCCTACGTCACCGAAGACACCATCCGCTCGCGCCCCGAGGTGCTCGCGGCCCTCTTCAAAAACGCCGTCGACCACGGCGCCGCGCGGCTCTGCCTCTGCGACACGGTGGGCCACGCCACCCCCGACGGCGTGCGCAACCTCGTCCGCTTCACGCGCTCGCTCCTCGCAGGGATGGGCGCTCACCACGTGAAGATCGACTTCCACAACCACAACGACCGCGGCCTCGGCCTCGTCAACGCGCTCATCGCGGTGGAGGAAGGGGTCGACCGGGTGCACGGCACCGCGGGGGGCATCGGCGAGCGCGTCGGCAACACGGCGATGGAGCTCATCCTCCTCAACCTCAAGCTCGCCGGCGCCCTCGACGGGCAAGACCTCACCTCCCTCATTCGCTACTGCGAGGTGGCGGCGAAGGCCACGGGGATGCCCATCCCGGTGAACTACCCCCTCGTCGGCGCCGACGCCTTCCGCACGTCGACGGGCGTCCACGCGGCGGCGATCATCAAGGCCCAGGCGAAGGGCGACGCCTGGCTGGCCGACCGGATCTACTCGGGCGTCCCGGCGGGGATGTTCGGCCGCGCGCAGGAGATCGAGATCGGCCCGATGAGCGGCGCGAGCAACGTGCAGCACTGGCTCCGGGCGCACCACGTCGAGCCCGAGGCCGCGCTCGTGCAGGAGATCTTGAAGCGGGCCAAGAGCGAGAGCCGCATCCTCACGGCGGCCGAGGTGCTCGCGACGGTGTCGGCCTACCGCGAGGGCGCGGCGGGCGCCGGGGCCTGACCGGCCGACTCCACCGAGACCATCGTCATCGCGAAGTACGCCACCACCAGCCCGATGAGCACCAGCACCGCGACGAGCTCCAGCGGGAAGAGGCCCGCCGTGCGCGACCAGCGGTCGTTGTAGAACTTCCCCCCCGAACGCTTCTGGATGCGCCGCTGGACGCCCGCGATGAGGTCGGTCGGCGGCGGCGTCGCGGGCGTGACGACGGGCGGCGGCGCGGACTCGGCGAGCCCGGAGAGGGCGCCGAGCATCTCGCAGAACGAGGCGTACTCCCTGGCGAGCTCGGGGTTGGCCTCCAGCGCGGCCCGGACGCCCTCGTGCTGATCGGCCGGGAGTTCGCGGTCGTGGTAGGCCGAGAACAGGTCGCGCACCGCGTCGTCGGTCATTCCGGGAGCTTCCATCCTATGCCTCGCTGGAGGGCGTCGCGCAGCGCGGCGCGGGCCCGGTGAAGCCTGCTCTTGACGGTGCCGTCGGGGAGGCCGGTAATCTGCACGATCTCCTCGTAGGAGAGCCCCTCGAGGTCGCGCAGCACGATGAGCTCGCGGTGGTCACCGTCGATGGCCGCGAGGGCCGCGCGGATCTTGTCCTGCAGCTCGACCCCCTCGGTGGCCTCGTCGGGGCGGTCGACGCGGGCGGTGACGGGCCCACCCCTGGCGACCTCGCCGTCGGGCGCATCGTCGATCTCCGTGGAGGTCTTGCGACCGCGGCGATCGAGGTATTTCACCCGGTTTTTGCAGTGGTTGACGGCCACCCGGTAGAGCCAGGTGCTGAGCCGCGCGTCGCCCCGGAAGGAGTCGATCGAGCGGAACACCGTGATGAACACCTCCTGGGTGAGGTCTTCGGCCTCCGCGCGGTTGTTGAGCATCCGCAGGACGAGGGCGAACACCTTGTCCTTGTAGGTGCGCATGAAGACGTTGAAGGCAGCCTCGTCGCGGCGCTTGAGCCGCTCGACGAGCCTCCGTTCGGCTTCGGCGTCGAGGCTCATGTCGAGGAGGGCCTCACCGTGCTCGCTGTCTGCAAAGGCACCACGCTTCGGCACATACGCCGAGACAGTGACCCGTGTCGAGGGGTTCCGCGGCTACGACGCGCTGGGGTTGTAGAAGTACCGGAGGTTGAGCATGAGGGTGGTCTGGGGGTTCGCCGACCCCGCCACGTCCTGCCGCATCGAGAACTCCGCCCCGAACAGCCGATCGATGTACCCGACGCCCGCGGTGATGGTGTGGACGCCGCCACCGAAGCGCGTGTCGTCGTAGAGGTAGCCCGCCCGCAGCGGGAACTTGTCGAGCATGAACTCCACGCCCCCGCTCAAACGCATCCGCGGCTCGGCGAAGGAGCGCAGATCCCACACGGTGTCGCCGACGATGCTCAGGGCCTCGATGGGGGTGATCGCGATGCCGCCGCCCACGGAGAGGGGCGAAAGGGCGGTGTCGGGGTTGGTGAGCGAGTAGCCCGTGACGGCGAAGGTGATGAAGCTCGCCGGCCGCACCACGGCGCCCGCGTCGAAGGTCACCCCGGCGAAGTCCGTCCCGAGGCGCTGGCCGTTGGAGAGGGGGCCGCCGAGGTTCATGTACCGGCCGGTGAGCCCGAGGGAGATGCCCTCGGTGAGGAGCACGCTCACGGCGACGCGCACGTCGTGGTGGTTGCGCACCCCCGACTGCCCGTCGACGAGGGAGTAGGTGTACGAGAGGCCCGCGCTCACCATCCGGGTGGTGTCGGCCACCGCGCCGCCGAACATCCAGCGCCCGACGGTGGGGTCGAAGAGGGTGAGCGTGTCGACGTGATACACCCGCCCCAGGCTCATCCCCGCGGGGTTGGAGAACATCCCCGAGGTGCTCTGCGCGAGGGCCTGGGCGTTGCCGCCGAGGGCCATCATCCGGGTGGAGGTGGGGAGCTCGGGCGCCGTCGAGACCTGCGCGCCGACGAAGCGCGGGAGCAGCAGCGACGCGACGGACAGGCACAGGACGGAGAGGGGGCGGGCGCTCATGACGCGAGTAGACATAGAACGTTGCGATCCCCGCCGTCCATTTCCTGACACGATTCTGTTGCCACCTTGGTCGGGGGGCTCATACCCCGCCCCCTTCCCGACGATGACCCGGACAGCACTGACTGACCATTGGGAGCCACCGCCGTGAACGACCGCCTCCGCATCCTCCTGATCGATGACGACCTCACCTCGCGGCGCACCCTCGCTGGCAGCCTCGGCCGCTCGGGCGACGAGGTCGACCTCGCCGAAGACCTCACCGCCGCACGTCAGCTCGCCCGCGCTCGCCCCTACGATCTCGTGGTGTGTGACGCGCGCCTCCCCCGCGCCGGCCAAGGGCTGCACGACGAGGCCCGCGAGCGCGCACCCCACGTGGCCGTGGTGCTGGTGAGCGCCTTCGCCTCGGTGGAAAACGTCAACTCCGCCCTCCAGCAGGGCGTGTACGACTTCCTCCTCAAGCCGGTGGAGCCGCAGCACGTCGCCTCCCTCCTCGCGCGCGTCCGGGACCGCGCCGTCACGGTCCGTCGGGTGGAGTCGCTCCGCGGCGCCATCGCCCTGCGCGACACCTTCGCCGCCCTCATGTCGGGCGGGCCCACCATGGCCTCGGTGCAGCTCCGCGTCCGCGAGGTGGCCGCCAGCAGCGGACCGGTGTTCCTGGTGGGCGAGCGCGGGAGCGGTAAGACGCTGACGGCGCGGGCCATCCACGCGCTCTCTCCGCGGGCCGAGCGCCCCATCGAGGTGATCGACTGCGCCCGCGACCCGGTGAAGGTGCAGTGCGACCTCTTCGGCTCGGCCACCGCGACGCACGCCGCCCTGCTCGCCACCCGCGGCGGCGTGCTGGTGCTGGAGTCGGTCACGTCGATGCCGCGCGAGCTGCGGGCGCGGGTGCTGGAGGCCGTGATGGGCCCCGACGCGCCGCGCGTGATCGCCGTGGGCGACGGCTTCCCGACGGTGGCGCCCCGGCGGGAGGCGCGCCGCTCGGAGCTGCTGGCGTGGGCCCGCGCGAGCGAGGTGGTGATCCCGCCCCTGCGCGAGCGCCGCGAGGACATCCCCCTGCTGGTGGAGCACTTCCTCCAGGTGATGCGCCCCGGCGGCCCGACGCCCCGCGTGGCCCCGGCGGTGATGGCGGCCTTCATCGACGCCCCCTGGGAGGGCAACCTCCGCGAGCTGGAGCAGGTGGTGCGCGAATCCGCCGGGCGCTCCAACGGCCACGGCGTCATCGAGCGCGAGAACCTCCCCCCGCACCTCGCCGAGGCGGTGGAGCGCGGCAGCTCCCTCGTCGAGCAGGTGGAGGCCTACGAGCGCGCGGTGGTGCGGCGCGCGCTGGAGTCGGTGCACGGCGCGGTCGCCCGCGCGGCGCTGGAGCTGGGCGTCCCCGAGCGCACGCTGCGCCGGAAGATGCGGCAGTTTGGCATCGCGAAGGAGACCTTCCGCAAGCGGAGCAAGTACAACCACCTGCTGGTGACGCTGCCGCAGGCGTAGCGCGGGCGCACTCCCCCCCTCTTACTGCAACAGCACCTTCCCCACGCAGCGCGGCGTCACCGGCGCGGTCAGCGTCCAGTGCGCCGTCTCCACCTCCACCCCTCCCCCCGCCGCGCGAAACGTCAGCGTCGCCAGCGTGAACATCTCGCTCATCCGCAACAGCCGCCCGTCGCTCCCGGCGCACTGTGTCCACGCGCCGACGCCCTCCGGCAGCGCGCCGCTCGTCTCGGGCTCGCCCGCCAGGGACTCGGTGAGGTTCGACGACACCAGCTCGTAGACGCGCCGTCGCCCGCCTCCCTTGCGCACCAGGTCGAGCGCGCGCAGGCGGCTCCAGTGAACGTCCCCTGACACCACCAGCACGTCCCGCGCGGCGTCGGCGAGGATGGCGCACAGGGCCTTGTACTGCGCGGGGTAGTGCCGAAGCGCGCTGTCGACGTGCTGATCGAGGTCGACGCCGTAGTGCTCCTGCGGCGCGGCCTCCGACACCGGCTGCCCGAGAAACAGCACCCCCGGCCGCGTGAGCTCCTTCGCCCAGCGCGCGAGCATGTCCAGGTTGGCCGCGGAGGTGAAGGTCGCGGTCGCACCCGGGGCCTGCCGCCGCGTGCGCGTGTCGAGCAGCATCACCGAGACGAGCGGCGCGTCCATCCGCACCGAGCGCCACAGCCCCTGCCTCACCGCCGCCGCGGCCTGGGCGGGGTCGGCGGGGAGGCCCGCGGGGCGTACGTTGAGCGCAGACTGGTACACGTCGAAGGCCGCGCCGAAGGCCGCCACGTCCGCAGTCTTCGGGTACACGAGGTAGGGCGGGCGGCGCGGGTAGTCGTTCCAGAACTCGTGGTCGTCCGAGAGGCAGAGCGTGGGCGTGGCCGAGAGGAAATCGCGCCACCGCGGGTCGCGCCACTGGTGTTCGTAGCGCTGCATCGGCGAGACGTTCGGCTCGGCGTAGGGAGCGCCCGCCATCAAGCCGAAGTACGTCCCGTCGCGGGGGTCTCGGTCCATGTAGATCTGGTCGCCCGTGAGCACCCGCAGGTCGACGGGCCTCCGGGCGAGGAGCGCGCGGTACCCCGCGGCGATGACGCCCTTCGGGTCTTTGCCGAGCGCGAAGCACGACCCCGTCGCGACCGTAAACTCCGCGGCCTTCGAGTCGAGCGTCCGCGTTGAGAGCGTGGCCCACGGCCCGGCGAGCGAGCTCGCGACCCGGAGCGTCAGCGCCGCTCCCTCGGGGAGATCCTCCGCGGCGATGAGCCATCGCTCACGCACCGGATCGAGGAGAACCTGTCGCACCCGCCCCACCGGCATCCCTCCCGCCGTGAGCTCGACGTGGAGCCCGCGCCGGCCTCCCACCTCGACGCTGCGGTTGAAGGCATCGACCCACCACACCGCGCTGTCGCGGCCATGTCGCCCCGGCACCATGCTGATCTCATTCACAACCCGGTCTCCGCACGCGCCGCAGTCTACCGTCCCATCGCCGCCGTCATCCAGCGCGGCGCACCGGGCTCGCTCGCCGATCCCGTAGGCGCGCCGCACGTTCTCCAATCTCCGCGCGTGCTGGCGGGTACACTCCTGCACCCGCATGCCACCACGCCCCGCCCCCTCCGACACCCACCACACCGGCCGCCTCGCCGTCACAGCGCTCGGCGCGGCGGTGTTTACGCTCGCCAGCTACGGCCTCGCCGGCTCGCTCTTCGTCACCACCCACCGGGGCTCCGTCGGCGAGGGGGCCACCGTCGGCCTCGCCACGCTGCTCGCCGCCATCCTCCTCCTCGCGCTCACCCCGCTGGCCCGCCGCGCCGCCCCCCTGCGCTACACCTACGCGCTCGCCGCGGCGCTCGCCGCCCAAGGCTTCCTCCCCCTCGCGGGCGCCGGGATGAAGCTCGCCGACCCCCTCGTGAGCTCCTTCTGGCGCTGCGGCTCCGGCGACATCGGCCTCGTCCTCATGGCCCCCGTCCCGGCGTTCATCGCAGCGCTCGTGGCCTTCGCCCTCACGCGCTGGGGCGCGCTTCGCCTCGCAGCCCGCGGCGCGCGCGTTGTCCGCGCGGGCTCCTTCGCGCTCGCCGCCGTCGCCCTCGCCGTCACCATCACGGGCGGCGTCGCCGTCGCCACGCGCCCGCAGGCCACAGCGTTCCTCGCGCAGATGCCGGAGGTGGGGACGCTCCCCGAGGCGACGCTAGGCGCCGCGATGCCAGTGCGTGTCGACACGGTGGGCCGCATCCTCGTGTGGCGCCGCTGCGACGCCAACGGCTGCGAGATCACCCTCCGCCAGCCCACCGCGCCCACCGGCGAGTCGCTCTACCAACGCGTGCTGCGCCGCGGCGGGGAAGCCCTGCGGGTGCGCTACGACGCGACGCTCGACCTCGCCGTCTTGGAAGACGCGACCACCCGCACCCCCGTGGGCGCCTTCCGCGTGCGGAGCGCCGAGCCCGTGGACGTCTTCTACGCCACGCTGCGCGGCCGGGTCGCGCCGCCGCTCCCGTGGTTTTTGTGCGCCGTCGCGGGCCTCCTCCTCGCGCTGGTGGAGTTCGCGGCCAGCGGGCACCACACCTCGGAGCTCCGACGCTGGCTCGGCGCCCGCCCGGGGACGCTCGCCGACGGAGTGGTTCGCTTCGATGGCGACGCGACAGCCGCCACGGTGCAGGACGTCGGGCAGGTGGCGCCCGGCCCCGTGCTGGTGTTCGAAGACGCCGCGAAACAGCCCTTCCGCGAGGCCGCGACCATCCCCGCGGGCGCCCTCCGCGAGGGCACGATGGACGACCTCCGCGCCGCCCTCACCGTCGCCGAAGGGGGCCGCGCCGCCCTCGCCGCCGCCCTCGCCGGGTGGTCAGCGATCCCCCTCGCCCTCATCCTCCCGCTGCTTTCAGCCCGCTGAACTGTCCGGAAATCTCTGCGCGCGCCCCGCATGCGGTAGAATCCTCCCGTGAGCGCGGAATCGCCCATCGCGTCCGGCCTCCGGCTCGGGCGCTATGTGCTCGAACGGAAGATCGCCTCGGGCGGCATGGCGGATGTCTACCTCGCCCGCCAGGTCGGGGCCTTCGGCTTCGCCAAGAGCGTCGCGGTGAAGGTGCTCAAGAGCGACGTCACGGGCGACCCCGACCACGTACGGATGTTCGTGCGGGAGGCGATGCTGGCGGCGGAGTTCAAGCACCCGTGCCTCGCGCAGGTGTACGAGGTGGGCGAGGAGGGCGGGCGCCTCTACATCGCGATGGAGCTCGTGCGCGGCATCTCCCTCACCACCCTCATGGTGAACCTCGCGCAGAAGGGCAAATCCATCCCCATCCCCCTCGCGACGCGCATCGCCCGCGAGGCCCTCGACGGCCTCGCCCACGCCCACGAGGCCGTCAACGCCGAGGGCGAACCGCTCCAGCTCGTCCACCGCGACGTCACCCCGCACAACATCCTCATCGACGTGTCGGGCACGGTGAAGGTCGTCGACTTCGGCATCGCCCGCGCCGAGACGCGCGCCGGCCGCACGCAGGGCGCGCAGATCAAGGGCAAGTTCGGGTACATGGCCCCCGAGCAGTGGGAGGCTTCGAAGGACATCGACGCCCGCGCCGACGTCTTCTCCCTCGGCGTGGTGCTCTACGAGATGTCCACGGGCAGCCGTCGGCTCTTCAAGGGCAACTCCGCCCCCGAGCTCTACCGCGCCATCGTGAAGGACACGATCCCGCCGCCGACGCTGCGCGTCACCGACTACCCCAACACCCTCTCCTCGGTGGTGATGCGCGCGCTGGAGCGCGAGGCCGGTCGCCGCTGGTCTGACGCCCGCGCCATGCGCGACGCCCTCGACCGCGTCCTCGAGGTGCAGAACTGGGCCGTCACCGCCGACGACCTCGCGCGCCTCGTCTCCCTCGCCCTCGACGGCCGCTCCATCGAAGACCGCTGGGAGACCCTCGCCAGCACCGAGGAGGTCACCAACACCGACGCCGACCCGGGCGACCGGCACACCGAGCCCGCCCTCATCCCCGTCTCGCCCGTCCCGCCCCCGATCGATGTCTCCACCGGGTCGGCCACCGTGTCCGCGCGCCCCTCGGCCCTCGGCCTTCACGACCAGCCCGCCACGCCCACCCCCGTCCCGGTCGAAACCCCACGAACGCCCCTCCCCGAGCCCGCACCGCGCGCGGCCTCGCCGATGAGCGTGTGGATGGGCGCCGCCCTCGCGGGCTGGCTCGTGGCGATGGCCATGGGCGTCACCTGGTGGCGCACGCGCGAGCGCCTCGTGGCCCTCGAAGGCAGCGGCCCCATCGCCGTGGCTCCTCCGCTCCCCGCGGTGCGCGAGGTGCCTGCGCCGCTTCGCATCCTCGCCGACCCGACGCTCGCCGACGGGCTCGGGGTCCCCTGGGGCGAGGTGCTCTCGGGCGAGGTGCGGGGCCTGCGCGTGGTGGTCGACCGCGGCGACGCGCTGCAACGGATGCTGCGCGGCGACGGGCGCGTGGCGCTCCACGTGGGCCTCGCCACCGACGCGCAGGTGATCGACGCGCGCGCCCTCGGCTTCGACCTCCGCGCCGCGGCGTGCGAGCGCGTGGTGGGCTACGACCACGTCGCGGTGGTGGTCCACCCCTCCAACCCCCTCCCCGCGCTCTCGGTCCCCGAGCTCGCGGCGCTCGTGTCGGGCACGGTCCGCTCGTTTCACGCGCTCCACGGGAGCCGCGCGCAACCCACGGTGCTGGTGGGCGGGGTGGGCGCACCGACGCGCGCGTTCGTCGACGACGTCGTGCTCCCTCAGGGCGACCCGCGTCACGCGCGCACGGTCGCCCGCGAGGCCATCGTCGTGGCCCACGAGGCCGCCGCCGTCGCGCGGGTGGCGAGCGACCCCACGGCCGTCGCGCTCGTCCGCCTCGCGTGGATCAACGCCGCCGTGCGCGTCGTCCCCATCACGCCCTCCCGCTCTCCAGATCCCGTCGCCCCCACCCGCGACGCCATCCGGAGCGGCCGCTACCCCCTCGCCCGCCCCGTGGTGCTCTACACCCGCGGCGCACCGACCGGCCCCGACGAGCGCCTCACCCAGCTCGCGCTGAGTCCCGCCGGTCAGACACTCCTGGAGCGCGCCGGCTACGTCTCACGCTGAAGGCCGCGCCTGGATTCGACAACGCTGGGGTAGAGTCGGCCATCATGTGGAGCGGGACACGCGCCCTCACCCTCGCCATCGCCCTGGCGCAACTCGTCGCGTGCAGCGCGCTGACCCCCTTCGGCGACTTTCGTCTCGCCCACGACGCCGCGCGCGACGCCTCGAGGGACGTCGCCCCCGACGCACCGCCGCCTGACGTCACCATCGACGCCCCGTTCCCCGACGTCCCCTCGCCCGACGTCCCCTCGCCCGACGTCCCCTCGCCCGACGTCCCCTCGCCCGACGTCCCCTCGCCCGACGTCGCTCCTGACAGCACCATCGACGTCTCCCCCGACGTCGGCGCGGACGCCACCGCGGAGCCCACCCTCGACGCCCCACCCGACCTCCCCGAACCCGACGTCGGCCCGCTCGACGTGCCGGTCGTCGACCTGCCCCCGGCGTGTCCAGCGGGCCAGCAGCGCTGCGGCGACGTGTGCGTCAACCTCGCGACGAGCCTCGATCACTGCGGCGTGTGCGGCAGCCGTTGCGCCCCGCCGGACGCGTCCGCTGCGTGCATCGGGGGTCGCTGCGTCATCACGGGCTGCGGCTCGCGCCGGGCCGACTGCAACGGCGTCGCCGACGACGGCTGCGAGGCCGACCTCCGCCTCGACGTCGCGAACTGCGGGTCCTGTGGCTTCGCCTGCGGCTTCCCCAACGGCGTGGCCGAGTGTCGCGGGGGCACGTGCGCGCTGAGCCGCTGCGAAGCGGGCTTCGGCGACTGCGACGGCAACACCGTCAACGGCTGCGAGACCGACCTCAACACCCGCGTCGACCGCTGCGGCGCGTGCGCCACCTCCTGCGTCCGCCCCTTCACCGTCTCCAACTGCGTGGGCGGGCGCTGCGACGAGGGCGTCTGCATGTCAGGGCGCGGTGACTGCGACGGCGACCCTAGGAACGGCTGCGAGACCGACACCCTCCAGAACCTCATGCACTGCGGCGCCTGCCGCGCCCCCTGCGGCGCGGGCCAGGTGTGCGCCGGCGGCCGTTGCCAGAGCTGCGCCGCGGGAACGGCCGACTGCAACGGCGACAACACCTGCGAGACCAACCTCGACCTCGTCACCAGTTGCGGCGCCTGCGGGCGCGCCTGCGTCATCCCCAACGCCACCCCGTCGTGCGCCGCGCGAACCTGCCGCATCGCCGCGTGCAACCCAGGCTTCGCGGACTGCGACGGCGTCGTCACCAACGGCTGCGAGGTCAGCCTCGCGACGAGCCTCGCTCACTGCGGCGCCTGCGGACGCGCCTGCAACGCGCCCAACGCCACCAGCGCGTGCGTCGCGGGCAACTGTCGTGTCGCGGCGTGTCCGTCAGGCCGCGCCGACTGCAACGGGGCCTACCTCGACGGCTGCGAGGTGTCGCTGGTCAACAACCCCACGCACTGCGGCGCATGCAACAGCCAGTGCCCGACGGGCTTCTGCCGCGGCACCGAGTGCGTGAGCTTCGGCGGCCTCCTCTCCGCCGCCGACCACCCCGCCTGCGCCGCCGTCAACACGCCCAACCCCTACACCGCGACCTACGGCTGCGGTCCTGGCACCACCGCCACCGCCTACCGTCGCGTCATCGACTGCCCGGCGGGCGCGTTCACCGGTGCCACCACCTACCTCTGCGGACGTCCCGGCGCGGTGAGCACCTACGGGGGCGCCTACGAAACGGTCTCGTGCAGCGGCGTGCCGGTGTGCATCCCCAACCCGTACACCGGCGGCTGCTCCTGCCCCGGCGGCACCTTCCCCACCGCGCCGATGAACCTCTACTCCGACGGCCCCGGCTGCGGCGGGCTGCACGCCGCGCAGATGGTGTTCTGCATGCGCGGCCTCTCGGGCGCGGGCTTCGGCGGCGCGTGGCAGCGTCGCGACGACGGCGCGTGCCTCGTGCCCAACCCCCTCGCGAGCGGCTGCGCGTGTCCGCCTGGATTCGGCGCGGTCGGGCTCCGCGTCATCACGCCGCCCCCCATCGTGTACGGCGCCACCATCGCGGTCTGCGTGCGCTGAAAGCCTTCGCGGCGAACTACCCCCCGCGCGGCGCGCTGGTGTAGAGACGCCCGCACCCGTGAGCAACGCCCCCACCCGCCCCGCCGACGCCGTCGTCCGTGAGTCCGCGCGCGGCGCGGCGCTCATCACCTTCGCGAAGCTGTGGTTCATGGCCACGGGCTTCCTCCAGCCGCTCGTCCTCACGCGCCTCCTCGGCCAGGAGGGCTACGGGCTCTACGGCGTGGTGCTCAGCTCCATCTCCATCGTCAACAACGTGGTGGTCTCCGGGAGCATCCAGGCGATGTCGCGCGCGGTCATCCAGGGGGGCGACCGGGCGCTGCGCCGCGCGCTGCTCCTCCACGCCGCCCTCGGCGCGACCCTCGGGCTCACGCTCTTCGCGGGCGCAGAGGTGTTCGGCGCGACGCTCCTGCGCGACCCGCAGGTGCCGCGGCTGCTCCGCGTCGCCGCCGTGGTGGTGGCGGACTACAGCGTCTACGCGGCCCTCGTCGGCGCCTTCAACGGGCGGCGGCGCTACGGGATGCAGGCGGCGCTCGACATCACCTTCTCCACCCTGCGCACCGGGCTCATCGTGGTGCTCGCGTACAAGGGCTTCGGGGTCTTCGGGTCGATCGCGGGCTTCGCCGTGGCGAGCGCGGTGATCACCGTCCTCGCGCTCGTGCTCACGCTCCCCGACCTGCGCGGCGAGCCCCGCGACCCGGGCGTCGAGCCGATGCCCGACGCGTTCGCGGAGTTCGCGCGGCGCTACGGGCGCTACTTCGCGCCGGTGCTCGCGTACCAGCTCGCGCTCAACCTCGTGCTCCAGGGCGACACGCTGCTCTTCAAGGCCCTGGCCGCGCGGGCGGGCCACCCGGTGGCATCCGTCAACGCCCTCCTCGGCGTCTACAAGGCCGCGCAGAACTTCGCCTTCATGCCCTACCAGCTCCTGCTGGCGGTCACCTTCGTGCTCTTCCCCGTCGTCAGCCGCGCCACGCTGGAGGGCGACCGCGCCACCACCGAGCGCTTCGTGAGCGGCGCGATCCGCTTCAGCGCGCTCTGTCTCGGCGCGATGCTCGCCGTCCTCGCGGGGCTCTCGCGCGGCGTCCTCGGCCTCGCCTACCAGTCCTCCTACGAGACCGGCGCCGTCGCGCTGCGCAACCTCGCGCTGGGCCAGGGAGCCTTCGCGCTGCTGGTCATCAGCACCACCATCATCCTCGCCGCCGGCCGCACGCGCGCGGCCACCGCGCTCATGGCCTTCACGCTCATCGCCGTGAGCGCCGGCGACGTGGCGGGCATCACCCTCGCGCCCGACCCGCTCGTCGGCGTGTCGTTCGGGACGGCCGTGGGGCAGTGGGTCGGGCTCGGCGCGGCGGCGTGGTTCATGGCGAAGGAGTTCGGCACCTTCCTCCACGCGAAGACGGCCGCGCGGGTGGCGGGCTCGTCGATCGTCGCGGCCCTCGCCGCCGGGGCGCTCCCGCTGCACGGCAAGGTCGGCACGCTCCTCGCTGCGGCCGCCGCGGGGGTGCTCTACGTGCTGGCGCTCGGGCTCTCGGGCGAGGTCGGAGCGGCCGATCTTGCGCGCTTCCGCCGCGTCGCGCGGTGACTAACGGGCGTGCGCCTGGAGCCAGTCGAACACGGCGTCGGCCCAGTTGGGCGTGAGGCCCGGGATGTGCCCCGTGGCGTCCATCGTCCACAGCTCCGCGGCGCCGCCCATGCAGCCCTCGTGGCGCCCGACGCGCGTCTCCGCCCCCGGCGCCTCGCTGACGTAGTCCGCGCGCATGTCAGTCTCCGTGAACATCGTCGCGCAGCGGTTGAGCCGCGCCCACGACGCCACCGTGTCGCGCGCCGAGGGATACGCCGGGAGGCCCCCCGACACCGAGCCGCCCGTGTACCGAATCGTCGGGTCGTTGACGCCGTGCACCTGAAGAACCGACACCGGGCGCGTCGGGGCGCAGCGCATCGAGTCGACCCACGTCGCCCCTGCGAGGCTCACGATCCCCGCGATGCGATCGGCCCGCTCGCAGGCCATCCGGTGCGACATGAAGCCGCCGTTGGAGTGCCCGATGAGGTACACGCGCGCCGGGTCGACCCGGTAGCGCGCGGACATGTCATCGATGACCGCCGTGACGTAGGCCACGTCGTCGACCGGTGACGCGGCGAAGTTGCAGCAGGCGTTGGTGGCGTTCCAGAAGCGGCGGCCGCTCGCGTCCATCGTGCCGTCGGGCGTCGCGAGGAGAAAGCCGCGCCGCTCGGAGGCCGTGCTGAGCCCGAGGTACAGCGCCTGGGGGCTCCCCGCCGCGCCGTAGCCGTGCAGCACCACCACCAGCGGCCACGCGCGCGACGCGCTGTAGGTCGACGGGACGCGGTGCATGTACGGCCGCATGCGAATGAGCTCGGCCACCGCCGCGGGCACATCGGGCTCCGCGGGCGCGTCGGGCGGCGGCTCCGCGTCGGGCGTGACTGCCGTGTCGGGCGTGACGGCGCTGTCGGGCGTGACCGCCGCGTCCGGGGTGACTGCGCTGTCGGGAGGGGTGGTGGCGGCTCCGCCGCAGGCGGCGAGGGCGAGGGAGAGCGCGAAGGGGAGCGTCGTACGCATGGCGGTGAGCGCTTGTACCACCCTCCGCCGCGAGAGTGCAGGGCTACTCGGCCTTCGCCTGCTTCGCCGCCTGCCGGTGCTTCCAGAACTCCAGCGCCATCGGCAGCACCGAGACGAGCACGATGAGGATCACGACCTTCTCGAAGTGCTTGCGCACGACCTCCAGGCCGCCGAGCGCCACGCCCGCCCCCATCATCGTCGTCACCCACGCCACCGCGCCGATGACGTTGAAGGTGATGAACTTCCCGTAGCTCATCGCCCCCGCGCCCGCGACGAAGGGCGCGAAGGTGCGCACGATGGGGACGAAGCGCGCGAGGATGATCGTCTTGCCGCCGTACTTCTCGAAATACTCGTGGGTCTTGTCGAGGTACTGCTTCTTGAAGATCTTCGAGTTCTCGTCCTTCATCACGCGCGGGCCGATGGCCTTGCCGACGTGGTAGTTCACCGTGTCGCCGAGGATCGCCGCGACGATCAGGCCCCCGCCGAGGGTCAGCAGGTCGATCTTGCCCGTGGCGTTGGCCACGAAGCCGGCGGTGAAGAGAAGTGAGTCGCCCGGGAGGAGCGGCGTCACCACGAAGCCCGTCTCCGCGAACACGATCGCGATGAGCACCCAGTAGATCAAGGTGCCGTGCTGATCGGTGAAGCGGGTCAGGCCCTCGATGGTGGCGAGGCTGAAGATCTGCTTGACGAAGGCGAGGATCGATCCCATGCGCCGGGAGCTAACCGAGAGCGCCCGGGAAGGGAAGAAAAGAACGACCTGGGCCCCCCGCTCACGGCCGAGGTCGTCGCACGTGGCAGAGACCGCGCGCCTCCAGCACCTCCGGGGCCTCGAGCGCCTCGGTGGCCGCGCCGGCGCGCGGGCTCATCCACGCCAGCTCGCGGCAGAAGTACCCCAGCGGGTCGCGGGTGACCTCGACGTTCCAGACGCGGGCCGTCCCGTCGCGGCTGGTGGTGACCACGAGGCGGTCGTCGGGCGAGACGGCCACGGCGGTGAGCGCGTTGGCGTGGCCCTCCAGCGCCGCCAGAAGCGTCCCGTCGCGGGCGTCCCAGACGCGCGCCGACCCGTCCTCGCTCGCCGTCACCACGCGCTCGCCGTCATGGTAGAAGCCGACGTCCACCAGCGGATCGGTGTGCCCCGCGAGCACGTGGAGCGCCCCGCCGCCCGCGGCGTTCCACAGCCGCGCCGTCCCGTCAGCGCCTGCTGTCACGACGCGCCGCCCATCGGGCGAGAGGGCGGCGCCGTTCACCGCCCCGGTGTGCCCGCTCAGCACCACGACGCGGCGCGGCTCACCGGTCGACCAGACGCGCGCGGTGCCGTCGAGGCTCGCGGTGACCAGGCTCGACCCGTCACCCGAGAAGGCCACCGACGCGAGCGGTCCGACGTGCCCCTCCAGACGCGTGAGCTCGCCGGAGTGCACGTTCCAGAGGGCGGCGGTGTTGTCCGCGGCGGCGAGGGCGACGTGCCGGAGATCGGGCGAGAAGGCCGCGTCGGTGACATCGCAGTGCAGCGCCACCGCGCGGTCGCTCGCCCAGCCCTCCACCCGCCACACCGCCGCGCCATCATCGACGCTGGCCACCACGACGTGCGCCCCGTCCGCCGAGAACGTCACCCGGTGCGCCGTCACCCCCTGCGCTTGCAGCACCGCCCCGGCCGCGCCGCTGGCCGCGTCCCACGTCCGCGCGCTCCCATCATCACTGGCCGTCACCACCCAACGCCCGTCGCGCGAGAAGGCCGCGGCCACCGCGGGCTGCGTGTGCCCCGCGAGCGTCACGTCGAGGAGCCCCGCCGACGCGTCCCACACCCGCGCGGTGAAGTCCGACGACGCCGTCACCACCCGCGCGCCGTCGGGCGAGAAGGCCGCGCCGAGCACCGCCCCGGTGTGCGCCTGCAGCGTCGAGACGCCCGTGCCGCCACGCACGTCCCACACCCGCACGGTGCCATCGAGGCCCGTCGTCGCCGCGCGCTCGCCGTCGGGCGAGAAGACCGCGGCGGTCACCTTCTTCACGTGCCCCTGGAGCGTCTGCACCTGCGCGCCGCTGCGCACGTCCCACACGATGGCCGCCCGATCGCCCGCCGTGATCGCGCGCCGCCCGTCCGGTGAGAACGCCGCCGCCAGCACGTGGTCGGTGTGGCCCCGCAGCACCTGGAGCTGCGCGCCCGTTCGAACGCTCCACACGCGCGCGGTGCGATCCTCTCCCGCGGTGAGGCACAGCGATCCGTCGGGCGAAAACGACGCCGCCGTCACCCGCCCCGCGTGCCCCCGCAGCGACCGCAAACGCCGCTGGGCGCGCGCGTCCCACACCATGACGAGCCCGTTGGTCCACCCGCCGATCACCCGCTCGCCGTCGCGCGAGAAGGCCAGCGTGGTCACGGCCACGTCGCGACCGGCCACGGGCGTCGGCCCCGGGTCGCTCGTCGCGACACGGGAGGCGACGTCCCACAAGCGCACCGCACCTTGCGAGAGCCCCGTCACCACGCGCTGCCCATCGGTCGAGATCGCCGCGGCTGTGAGGGTCGCCTCCGGCGCGCTCTCCGTCTCCGCGAGCGTCGCGATCGGCGCCCCGGTTCGTCCGTCCCACACCTCGGCCGCCCGCGCGCCCGCCGTCACCACCCGCGCTCCGTCGCCCGCGAACGACGCCGTCAGCGCCCCCGCGTCGCGCAGCTCGCGCACCAGCGCGCCCGTGTGCCCGTCCCAGAGGCGCGCGCGGAAGTC
Organism: Polyangiales bacterium; assembly: GCA_044375895.1. GTDB lineage: Bacteria > Myxococcota_A > Polyangia > Polyangiales > CAISKJ01. The sequence goes on from JBILLV010000034.1 coordinate 39,456, forward strand.
CCAGCCCGCCGTCACCACGCGCCCGCCGTCGGCGGAGAAGCTCGCCTCCCGCACCTCCCGCTGGTGCCCCGTGAGGTCGGCGAGGCGCGCCCCGGAGCGAGCGTCCCATACCCGCGCCGCGCGGTCGTTGCCGGCGCTCAACACCCGCGCGCCGTCGGGCGAGAACGCCACCGCCGCGCCGCCGCCCTCGTGCGCCCGCGCCGTCCGCAACAGCGGGTGACGCCGCGAGGGGACGAGCGCAATCTGCTCGATGATGCGCTGCCGGGTCTCCGGGTCGCGCTGGGCTTCGCGCGCCGCGGCCGCGAGCACCGCGAGGGCGTAGGCGCGCTCGCCGCCCCCCGGCGTCGCGGCGATGGCCACGGCCTCCCGCGCGTTCGAGCGCAGCGTGGCGAGCCGTTCGCGCGCGAGGGCCTCGCCGGTCTGCCGCATCTGCGCGTCGACCCTGGACTTCTCCCGCCGCGCGTCCTGCTCGGCCAGGCGGGCCTTGCGGAAGGCGAGCGCGGTGACCAGCACCCCGACGATCGACACCAGCGTGAAGACCGCCGACACGCGGAACAGCGTGCGGTTCTGCTTCGCACGCAGCAGCTCGAGGTCGCGCGCGTTCTCCTCGTTGTCGATGCGCACGGACGCGTCGAACAGCGCCCGCTCGCCGTCGCTCAGATCGCTCCGCCCCTCGCGCCAGAGCAGCGCCTCGCGCAGGTCGGCGCCGCGCAGCACCCGGTCGGGGCTGCGGCCGGTCTCCTCCCAGCTCTTCACGTCCGCGGTGTACGGCCGATCGGCGAGCAGCGAGTCGACCCAGCCGCTGTCGAACACCGTCGCGAAGATCCGGTTGCGTCGGCGGAGAAACACCCGGTCGCGCTCGTACCGCTCGGAGACGAGCCCCGTCACCCGCAGCGCCTGCACCACCCGGTCGCGCACCGAGTCGCTGCCGGCCTCCACCTCGGGCACGTTGCCCCCTTGCAGTGACGCCCCGCCCTTCAGCTCGCCGCGGCGCGCGTGCTCGTTGGCCTCCTTCGCCTCCTCCCGCGCGACCGCCACCTGGCGGTAGAGCGTGAGGGCCCTGGGGCGCACGGCCGTCCACGTCTCCAGCGTCGCCCAGAGCTCACCGGGCCGCGGCTGGAAGCGGTTGCGCGCGTCGGTGAGCACCGGGTCCTCCGCGCCGCTCTCGCCGAGGATCTCCTTCCGCACGATGCGCTCGACCCGCACGTCGAAGGGCTCGGCGCTCGCCCCCTCCAGCACCGCGTGGTGCAGCACCTTCTGCGTGAAGGCAGGGTGTCCCCCCGTCCACGCATACACGGCATCGAGAAGCGCGCCGGGGTCGTCGGTGATGCCCACGAGGCCCGGCGCGAAGCCCTCACACTCCGCGCGCGTGAAGTCGTCGACGCGAACCTCCGTCGCCGTGGCGAAGAAGCCCTCGGAGAGCGAGTCGACCACCTCCGACGGTCGCACCACCCCGACGAGGCACACCGACACCCGCCGCGCCGCCCCCGGGTCGGCCCGCATCGCCCGCAGGAAGGAGAACAGCGCCTCGCGCACGGCCTTGTCGAGCCGCAGCGTCGCGCCGATCTCGTCGAGGATGATCACCACCCGCCGCGTGTGCCCGAGCAGCAGACCTTGTTCGAACGCGACGCGGAAGCGCTCCCACGGGGTGATGTCGCCCTCCGCGCGGATGGCCGCCGCGGGGTCGAAGGGCGGCAGCGAGGGGTCGTTGACGCGCGCCCGCCGCGCGAGCCGCTTCGCCAGGGTGTAGAGCCACTGGGCCTCGTCGCGGGCCGTCCCGATCGCGTCGAGGTCGTCGTACACGCAGAGCGCCCCGGCCTCCACCAGCCGCCGCTCGAGCCGCTGCACGAGGCTCGTCTTGCCCACCTGGCGCGCGCTCACCACGCACGCGTCGCCGCCCGCGCGCAGCCGCTCGTAGAGCGAGCGATCCACCGCCCGCTCGATGTAGAAGGCCCGCTCGTCGCGGAGGGCCCCGCCGGGCTGATACGACCGCGGCGCCTCCCCCTCGTCGCTCATGGCGCCAGCGCGAGGCGCGGGAGCGCGGCGTAGAGGCCGTAGCGCAGGCGCCAGCGCGCGCCGTCGTGGGCGAGCACGCCCACCGACTCCAGCGCGCCCGCCACCTTCACGTCGAGCGCGCCCCCCGCGCCGTCGACCACGGCCCGCACGGCGGCGAGCATCGCGGGGTTCTGCCGCAGCAGCCCCGCGGCGTCGTCGAGCACTGGCGAGCGGAACACCCCGCCGTCGACCAGCGCCCGCGCCTCCAGCGCGTCGAGGCTCTCCCCCTCGGCGAGCGCGTGGAGGCACTGACGCACCAGGAAGGGATGGCCCCCGCAGAGCTTCGCCACCCGCGCGGCCGAGGCCATGTCCCACGCCACCCCGTGGAGCCCCGCGAGGGCCGCCACCTCGTCGGGGGTCATGTCGCCCACCTTCAACACCTCGCGGTTGAGCTGCGACGTGGTGTCGAAGCCGAGCGCCCGCGGGTGGCTCGACCACGAGAACACCAGCCGCAGCGTGCGCCACCGCGGGCTGAGCTCCTGCATCCACGTGCGGTGGAGCTGGATGAAGGGCCCCCAGCACGGCCCCTGGAGGAAGGCGTCGGGCACGTCGTACACAAACGCGATGGGCGCCTTGCGGTCGACGAGGACGAGCTCCTCCACCACCTGGGAGAGGCGGTCTTCGACCGTGGCCATGTCGTCCGACCAGATCTCCTCGATGCGCGCCTTCATCTCCGGCGACCGCGGAACAAACTTGCCCGCGAGCTGCCGCGCGAGCCGTTCGAAGTCCGTGTGGTCGACGCGCCCGAGGTTGATCTCGTACAGCACCGCGTCGGGCGTCGTGGCGCGCAGCCGCTCGAGCGCCCGCGCCATCAGCCACGACCGCCCCATGTACCGCGGCGCCTGGAGCACCACGGGGACGCCCGTGCGCAGGTGCGACTCGATCCACTCCTCGGGCTCGGGCCGGGCCACGTACCACTGCGGGTTGTAGGGGCCGCCGGGCGGATCGATGGCGCCATCCATCACGCGCGGCGGGAGCGAAGTGGTCTGCGGGGGCGCCTGGGTCTGCGGCGCCGGGACGCCCCACGCGGTGGCGAGGGCGCGGAGGGCCGCGTGCGCGGGGCGCTCGTCCAACGCGCCCACGACCAGGTCGCGGAGCCGCCCCTGCGAGGCCGCCCAGAGGATGAGCGTGTAGGCGACGTCGCGAAGGTTGGCGTCCTCCGAGACGATCTCCGCGAGGGGGGTGCCGAGCCTGACGCGCGTGAGCTGATCGAAATGGAGCGCCTTGGTGAAGGCCGCGAGGAGCACCTCCCGCAGCGCGGCGATCTGCGCCCCGTCGAGGCGCGAGGTGTCGAGCGGGCTCGTCGCTTCCTGGGCTGTGGTAGGCATCGCGTCCGCCCTCGGCACGGCGTTCCGAACGCCGAACCCGATCGTTACCCCCAATGGCGCGGCGACCGCAAGCTTCCGGTGCGGGACCTGGGATTCGGAGTAGCGCGTCGGAGCGACGGGAAGCTACGCCCGATCGCTTCGTTCGAAAGCGCCCGGACGGCTCCCAGCGACGGACGACGGACCGTATCGCGGAAGCGATCGGGCGTGGCTTCTCGTCGCCCCTCGTTGGGGGCGCCCCGAACGTCGTGGCGACGGACGACGGACCGTATCGCGGAAGCGATCGGGCGTAGCTTCCCGTCGCTCCGAAGCGCTACTCCGAATCCCAGTGCGGGTCGGCGCGCCTTAGGGCCTTTGGGTCCGCGCGCCGGGGAGCGCCCCACCGCCCCCCGCCAGCGCGCTCGCGAGCACCAGCACCAGCGGCGTCATCGGCAGGTGGTACCGGTCGCCCCCGAAGAACACCACGTGCGTCGCCCCCAGCACCCCGAGCGTCACCGCCGACAGCCGCCCCGCCGCGGTCATCGTCCGCCACCGCCGCGCCGCCCCCAGCGCGCCCAATACCAGCGCGAGCTGCCACGTGCGCGAGAGCAGCGCGTGCCCCCACCGCCGCCGCGCGTCGCTCACCAGCGCGGGGCGCGCGACGGCGAGGTAGTCCACGGGGAAGGTCTCTCGGTGAAACGTCCGCTCCAGCTTCTCCGCGCCGAGGCGCGCCCACCGCGCGGGATCGCGCCGCACGCTCGCCCACGCCACGCGCCGCCAGCACCGATCGCGCGCCGCCTCACCGCGCACGCCGCGGCAGCCGTCGTCGGCCGTCAGCGCCAGGTAGCCCCCGTCCGCGCGGGCCACGGCGCCGATGGCGAGGTTCGATCCCCCGTTGGCGCTCACCAGCACGCAGCCGTCGATCGCGCGGCAGTTGCGCAGCGTCCACGGCGCCACCAGCGCGAGCGCGAGGGCCGTCACCGCGAGGCATCGCCCCACCCGCGCCCGCCACGTCCCCGCGGTCGCGAGCGGCAGCGCGACGGCCAGAAGCAGCGCCTGCGGACGCACGTACGTCGCCGCCGCGAGGGCCACCGCGCCGAGCCCCAGGGCGCGCCGCGACACCGCCCCTTCACCGCGCGCGAAGGCGTACACCGCGAGGGCGAGCAGCGTCGACCACAGCGTCTCGGTCATCGGGACGCTCGCGAACATCACTGGCCCCGGCATCACCGCAAGCGCCCCTGCCGCCACCAGCGCCCCTCGCGGAGAGGCCACGCGGAGCGCCAGGCGATGCGTGAGCGCCACCGCCCCCGCGCCGGCGATCGAGCCCGCGAGCGCCACCACCCACGGCGCCACGCCGAGCAGCGCATAGAACACCGCCAGGTACGCGGGGTACCCCACGGGATAGTACGCCGTCGGCACCCGCGGGTCGGCCTGCGGACCAAACAAGAAGCACGAGAACCCCATGCCCCCCGCGAGCGCCTGCGCGCCACGCTCGTAGAGTTCCGCGTCCCACGCGTAGGGCGCGCGGACGGCGAGGCCCCACGCCATCCGGGCCGCGAAGGCGACGGCGGTGACGGCGGCGGTGACGCGCGGGGCGCGCAGGTCAACCACGGCCGCGCGCCGCGAGGACGCCCCCGGCGATGACGCACAGCAGCGGCGTGAAGACGAAGTGGTACCGGTCGCCGCCGAAGAACACGCAGTGCACCGCGACCGTCCCCGCGACGGTGGCGACGCAGAGGCGCAGCGTGTGGCTCCACGTGCGGGTGGTGGCGAGGGCGAGGAGCGCGAGCGCCAGCACCACGCGGTGCCACGCGGTGATCCACTTGATGAGCGGCTCGGCGAGGCGCGCGGGGATGGCGTCGGCGAAGCGGAGGTACACCACCGGGGCGGCCTCGTAGTCGAGCAGAGCCTGCACCTTCATGGGCGCGAGCGCGAGCCACCCCACGGGGTCGGCGGCGATGCGTTCGCGCGCCTCGCGGCCATAGCAGCGGTCTTTGGAGACCTCGCCGGGCGTGCGGTCGCAGCCCTCGCCGAAGCGCAGGTCGCGGTAGTTGCCCTCGGCGGTGGGGTCGGTGCCGATCCAGAGGTTCGACCCGCCGTTGACCGACACGAGCGCGCAGCCGTCGAGCCTCGCGCAGTTGCGCGCCGTCCACGGGAGCACCACCGCGCACGCCATCACGCCGATGAGGGCCACGGTGCGCGCGCGCGTCCGCCACGCGGGCGACGGCGACGCGAGGAGCGCCACCAGCGGCGCGAGCACCAGCACCTGCGGCCGCACGAGCCCGCTCACGCCGAGGAGCAGCCCGGTGAACACCGCGTCGCGCCGTCTCCCCCCCTCGGCGTGGCGCGCGGCGGTGAGCACGGTGAGGGTGACGAGGGCGCCGGAGACGGTCTCCGTCATGAAGGTGGAGGCGTACATCGCGGCGCCCGGCGAGAGGGCGTAGAGGGCCGCGGGGAGGTGCTCGCGACCGGGTCCGAAGGCGCGGCGAGAGAGGGCGACGATGCAGGCGGTGGCGACGACGGCGGCGAGCACGTTGAGCACGCCCGCGACCCACGGGGACGGGCCGCCGAGGGCGTGGCCGAGGCCGAGGAGGGCGGGGTAGCCGACGGGGTAGAAGGCCGTGGGCTTGTAGGGGGGGCGGTTGTTCCAGGTGTCGATGAAGCCGAGGCCGCGGGAGATGCGGAGGGCGGTGCGGGCGTAGATGATCCCGTCCCAGGCGATGACGGGCCGGACGTGCGCGAGCCACGCGGCGCGGACCGCGACGGTGAGGGCGATCCAGAGGGTGAGGGAGCGACGAAGGGACATCCGCGGGGTGGGGGCGAGCCGGGACCCTATCGCAGATCAGGCGCGGCGGGAGCCACGAGCGCAGGGAGGACCGTCGTCTGCGCGCAGCCACCCGCCGCCCCGGTGGCCCGTGGCCCGTCGCCCGTCGCCCGTCGCCCGTCGCCCGTCGCCCGCAGTGAGCACCCTACGCTCTCCAGCACGCTGTTGAGTAACCCGCCGTGAGGCTCGGCGAACGGCGGGGTTCGCAGGGCGCCGCCCACCCCCTGCCGTGATGCCTCGCACCACCTCCGCCCCCGCCGTCGTCGAGCGCCTACCCCCTCTGGCAATGGTCGCGCCGTGAGAGAATCTTGCGATGGCCTCGTACACGAAACTGCTGGTCCATCTCGTCTGGAGCACGAAGCTCCGCGAGCCGATGATCGACGATGCGTTGAAGGTGCGGCTCCACAGCTACCTCAGCGTACGCTGCCAGGAGTTCGGGTGCCTCGCGCTCGCGGTGGGGGGCGTCGCCGACCATGTCCACCTCCTTGTGCGGCTGCACCCCGACGTCGCGGTGGCGCGTCTCGCGCGGGAGTTGAAGGCGCCGAGCACGCGCTTCGTGCACCGCGTGTTCAAGCGCGAGGGCTTCGCGTGGTAGGACGGCTACGGGGCCTTCACGCTGCGCGAGACCGAGAGCGACGTCGTACGGCTGTACGTGCTCGGCCAGGAGCGCCACCACGCGAGCGGGTCGGTTGTGGAGGAGTGGGAGCGGAG
>JBILLV010000247.1:0-13686 GCA_044375895.1 Polyangiales bacterium
CTTCGCCGCGGGCATCAACGCGTACATCGAGAAGGTGCGCGCGGGCCTGCTCGAACCGCCCAGCGAGCTCCGCCTCGCCGCCCTCCTCTTCGGCCGCCGCCCCGTCGACATGATGGAGCCCTTCGCGCGCCGCGACGTCGTCGCGATGGGCGCCACCTTCCTCTACCAGAGCGGCTACGAGACCGAGGACGTCGGCCGCGGTCGGGCGGGCCCCGCGCTGCCGGGGATGTTCACCGGTCAGGCCCTCGCCGACCTGCGCCGCGCGGGCGTGCGCCCCGACATCTTCGAACGCGTCGCCCCGCCCGCCGCCGCCCGCTCCGCCAACGGCTGGGGCCTGGAGACCGGCGCAGCGATGCCCATGGGCCTCGACCGCATCCCTTCGCCGCCCCGCGCGGAGCAGCCCGCGCCGCGTCGCCAGCGCAACCTCACCCGGCCCGCCGCGCCGCCCTCCCTGCGCGTCCCCTCGGCGATGCTCGAGGAGCTCGCGGCGAAGCTCGAAGGCATCGAGATGCGCCTCCACCGCGTCGAGGGCTTCGGCTCCAACGCGTGGGCCGTGATGGGCCGCCACACGCGCGACGGCGCCGCCCTCCTCGCGGCCGACGGGCACCTCCCGCTCACCATCCCGACGCTCTTCTACCAGATCGGCCTCGACACGAAGCTCCTCGGCAACGGCGACATCCGCCAGGTGGGCGTCGCGCTCCCGCTGCTCCCCTACGTGGCGATGGGCACCAACGGGCGCGTCGCCTGGGGCTTCACCCAGCTCGGCGGCGACATCACCGACTGGTACCGCGAGGAGATCACCCTCGACGCCTCCGGCCTCCCCGACACCAGCCGCTTCATGGGGGCGCGCCGCCCGCTCGTTCGCATCGACGAGCGCGTCGAGGTGGCCAACATCCCCGCCCTCATGAGCCGCGGCCGCACGCTCACCACCCCCCGCTTCACCACCTTCGACGGCCGCTGGATCACCGCCGTCGAAGGCCGCCGCGTGCGCGAGGACGAGGCGCTCGGGCCGGGCGAGGGGCGCATCAACCTCCTCGGCGACTGGTACGTGCCGCGCGACACCGACGGCGACGGCGTCATCACCGCCGTGAGCTTCGACTACGTGGGCCTCGACCGGAGCAACATCTTCGAGTCCTTCGCCCGCTTCGGCGTCGCCACCGACGTGCGCGCCTACCGCGAGGCGACGAAGGGGCTCGTGGCCTTCTCGCTCAACCAGGTGGCCGCCGACTCCGCTGGGTCGGTGTACTACTCGGGCTATCAGGCCGTGCCGTGCCGGGGGTACCTCCCGCGCAACGCCGACCGGACGTGGGCCGTCGGGGCCGATCCGCGCGAGCTCCTCGACGGGACGCGCTTCGGGGGCTTCACCATCCCGAGCCGCGACACCATCGTCGACGAGGAGCCCGGTCGTACGGACCCGTACCGTTGCGTGGTGCCCTTCGAGGCGACCCCCGCCGCGCTCGACCCCGCCCGCGGATACGTGATGACGGCCAACAACGAGCCCGGGGACATCACGGGGGATGGTTCGCTCACGAACGATCCCCACTACATCGGCGGGCCGTGGGGCGACGGGTACCGCGCGCGTCGCCTCGACGAGCTGCTCCGCGAGGGGGTGACGGCGCGCAACCTCGACGAGGAGGCGATGGCGCGCATGCAGGCCGACGCGAAGTCGCCGCTCGGGACGCAGTTTACGTCCGTGCTGCTCGACGCGATCGACCAGGCGCGCGCCGCGTCGATGGCGATGCCCGCCGCGGGCTCGGCCGCCGCCCGCCTCGCCGCCCGCTACACCGCCGCGAGCGCCGACTACGACGAGGTGGCCCGACGTCTGCGCGCGTGGCAGACGGGGGGCTTCCCGACCCCGTCGGGCGTCGAGACCTTCTACCACCAGGTGCAGACCGGGGAGCGCGAGCACGCCGTCGCCACCACGCTCTTCAACGCCTGGATGGGGCGCTTCGTCCGCGGGGTGTTCGACGACGAGCGCTTCCCCGCCGACGCGTGGGCCGGCGGCGGCAGCGCGGCCCGCATCCGCACGCTCACCCTCATGATCGACGGCCGCGGCGCCGCCAACAGCACCCGCCTCGCGTCGTGGAACCCCGCCACCGAGGAGTCCGCCTACTTCGACGTCCTCGGCACCGACCCGGTGGAGACCAGCCGCGAGGTGGCGCTCACCGCCCTCGACGCGGCCCTCGCCGGGCTGCGGGCCGCCCCGACGGGACCGGGCGACGGCGGCTTCGGCACCCGCGACATGAACGCCTACGTCTGGGGCCTCCGCCACCACGTGCGCTTCGACTCGATCCTGTCGGAGTTTCTGGGCGACAACCCGACCTTCGCGCCCGTCACCATGGGCTTCTCCATCACCCCGATGCGCCTGCCGCTGATGCCGATGCTGCCCGCGGGCGACCCCCGCGCGACGCTCCCGGGCTTCCCCCGCGGCGGCGATCAGTGGGTGGTCGACGCGGCCAACTCCGGGCTCTCGGGCGAGCGCTTCACCTTCGGCTCGGGACCCACCTACCGCATGGTCGTCTCCCTCCGTCGCGACGGCAACCCGACGGGGCGCAACGTCATCCCGGGCGGCCAGTCGGGCCTCAACAACTCGCCCCACTTCAGCGACCAGGCCGCGCTGTGGCTCGGCAACCGCGCGCTCCCGATGTACCTCAACCCCGAGGAGGTCGTCGCCCACGCCACGGGCCGCGAGCGCTTCACCCCCGCCCGCCAGCCCTGAAGCTTCGCGCCGCGCGGGTTCCCCTCGGGCGCCGCGCCGTGCGATGCTCCCGCCATGCTTCCGGTGTGGCGATCCTTGATCCCGCTCGGTCTTTTCGCGCTCGCCTGCTCGCAAGACCCTCCCCACCCACCCGACGGCGCCGTCGACGCGCCCGCTGGGGGCGACGTCGCGCCCGACGTGCCCTTCGTGCCGTGCGACGAGCGCGACGACCCCGACCGCGACGGCATCTCGTCGCGCTTCGAGGGGACGGACGACACCGACCACGACGACACGCCCGACGCGCGCGACCCTGACTCCGACGACGACGGCATCCCCGACGACATCGAAGCCGCCGCGGGCGCGCGCCACGCCTGCGTCGAGGCGCCGCGCGACACCGACGGCGACGGCACGCCCGACTTTCAGGACATCGACTCCAACGGCGACACGATCCCCGACTCGATCCAGGCCGCCCCTTCGGAGTCGCAGCGCCCGCCCGGCAGCATGGCCCCCGCGCTCGATTGCCTCCAGGGGAGCACCCCCGGCGTCCGCCCCTCCGTGGTGACCGTGTGGACCTGCCACCCCTTCGACACCGACCGCGACGGGGCGCCCGACCCCTTCGACACCGACATCGACAACGACCGCATCCCCAACCCCCAGGAGATTCGCCCGGGCGGGGAGCAGCGCCCGACGGACACCGACGCCGACGGCCTCCCCGACTACCGCGACACCGACAGCGATGGTGACACCATCGCCGACCTCCACGAGACCGCGGCGGACAGCGACGGCGACGGGACGGCCAACTTCCGCGACCTCGACGCCGACGGCGACTCCCCCGAGCTCAGCACGGCCACCCACGACGCGCGTGAGGCGGGCGACGCCAACCTCACGACACCCCCCGTCGAGTGCCCTCGCGAGATCGACGCCCGCACGCTCGCCCTCGGCCGGGCGGTGCTCGATGGCGTCCCCGACTTCCTCGACGTCGACTCCGACAACGACGGCCTCGGCGACGGCGAGGAGAGCCTCGCAGGGACGGAGCCGTGCAACCCCGACACGGACAGCGACGGCGTGCTCGACAGCGTCGAGGTGGCCTGGTGCCGCGTGCACGGCATGGCCCGTTGCGCGCTCGACCCGACGCGGCGACCGTCCGCCGAAGAGGTGTGGGTCGCGCTCCCTTACGGCGGCCAGGAGGTGCGGCGCGAGGTGGAGTTCTCGGCGACGCTGCGGGCGGTGGACGTGTTCTTCCTGCTCGACACGACGACGCGCGCGGCGCCCGGACGCGCGGCGCTCACGGCGGCGCTCGCGGCCCCGCGGGCGAGCGTCGTCGAGCGGCTCCGTGACGCCTTCGGTGACCCTTGGATCGGCGTCGGGCGCTTCGAGGACTTCGAAGCCGTGTCGCCCGCGGGGACCGTCTACGGCGACGCCGAAGCGCGCCCGTTCTGGCCGCTGTGCAATGGCCCTCCGGGCACGGACGGGTGCCGCGCGGAGTGGGGCGTGGCGATGCGGGCGCTCTCCGGCGCGGCGGGCGTCCAGGCCGCGGCGCAGGCGTTTCGAAGCCGCGGGGGCGGCGACGTCCCCGGGTCGCAGCTGGAGGCGCTCTACCAGACGCTCACGGGTGACGGGCTCTTCGACGGCGACGCGACGGTGTCGTGCGCGTCGCTCCCCGGCAGCGCGCCGTGCTGGGTCGCGCCGCGCCGCTGCGCCGAGGGGACGCGCGGGGGGCCATGCTTCCGTAGGCAGGCGCTGCCGGTGGTGGTGCTCGCGACGGCCACGGATTTCCACCTCGGCGCGCCCGATGACGGGGGCATGCTCCCGTGGTCGCCGTACGCGCGCATCGCGCCCGTCCCCCACACCTTCGCCGACGTCGCGAACGCCTTCCGCAACGGGGCCGCGCGCGTGGTGGGGCTCAACCTCAACCCCCTCGCGCGCTGCGAGACCTCCCGCGCGATGCGCACCCCCGGCGAGCCCTGCTTCGACCTGCTCTCCGTGGCGCGCGCGTCGGGGTCCATCGACCGCACGGGGCGCCCGCTGGTGTTCGACCTCGGCGACCCCGCCACGAGCTCGACGGCGACCGACGTGCTGAACCGCGCGGTCCAGACGCTGGCCAACGATGTCCCCTTCGACGTGACCCTCAGGCTCCGCGTCGACCCGATGAACCCCACGACGCTCGACGCCGGGCGCTTTCTGCGCGCGCGATTGCCCTCGTGTCAGGTAGGGACAGTCAATGAACAGTGCTGGTCGCCGCCGCCGGGCGTCCCCATGGCCCTCGCCGTCGCCCGCACCGACATGAACGGATTCTACCGCGTGGTCCCGGGCACCCGCGTCCGCTACACCCTCTCCCTCCGCAACGAGAACGTCTTCGAAGGGAGCGACCGGATGACCACCTTCCACCTCGCGGTCGACGCGCTCGGCGACGGCGCGCTGCTCGGCACCCGCGAGCTCTATGTCGTGATCCCCCGCACCCAAGGAAACCGCTGATGACCCTGATGGACGATGACCGCTGGCAGCGCACGGGCGCCTACCTCCAGGACGTGTTCGGCCGCGACGACGACGTGCTCCGCGCGCTGCGCGAGGCGGCGACGGCCGAAGGGCTCCCCGAGATCGCCGTGTCGTCGGACGTCGGCCGCTTCCTCGACGTGCTCGTTCGCACGACCCGCGCGAAGCGCATCCTCGAGCTCGGCACGCTGGGCGGGTACTCGGGCATCTGGCTGGCCCGCGCCCTCGCGCCCGGCGGCAAGCTCACCACGGTGGAGATCGACCCCGCGCGGGCGGAGTTTGCGCGCAGGTGGTTCGACCGGGCGGGCGTCGGCGACCGCGTGGAGGTGGTGTGCGGCGCGGCGCTCGACGTGCTCCCGGGCATCCTCCGCGACGTGGAGCCCGGCACGCTCGACGTGGCCTTCGTCGACGCCGTGAAGACCGAGTACCCCGCGTACTGGGAGGCCCTCCGCGGGTACATCGCGCCGGGCGGTCTCTACCTCGCCGACAACGCGCTCGGCAGCATGAGCTGGTGGATCGACCAGCCCGGCAACCCCGACCGCGACGGCGTCGACCGCTTCAATCGTTCGGCCGCGAACGACCCCGCGTTCGACACGGCGTGTGTGCCGATTCGTGAGGGCGTGCTGGTCGCGCGGCGTCGGTAGTTCGGTAGCTTACGGTCGCTGGAGCGAGGCGCCGCGGCCCTCGAGGCGGTCGCGCGCGTCGCGCAGGGCGGCCTCGACGCGGCGGCGTGCCGGGGCGCCGGGGATGTCACGGCGCTCGATGGCCGTCACCGGGTCGAGGGCGACGAACACGTCGTCCGCGAAGAGGGCGTTCTCTTCTTGAAACACCGCGAGCGGGAGCTGCCCGAGCTCGACGCCCCGCTCGATCGCGCGGGCCACGAGCCGCCCCGCCACCTCGTGGGCGTGGCGGAAGGGGACCCCGCGGGCGGCGAGGTAGTCGGCCACCTCGGTGGCGTTGACGTAGCCCGCGCCGAGGGCCTCGCGCATCCGCTCGCGGCGAAACTTCAGCGCCCCCATCGCGTCGGCGAGCACGTCGGCCGAGTCGCGCACGGTGTCGACGGCGTCGAAGACGGGCTCCTTGTCCTCCTGGAGGTCGCGGTTGTACCCCAGCGGGAGGCCCTTCATCACGACGAGGAGCGAGACGAGGTCGCCGATGACGCGGCCCGACTTCCCGCGGACCACCTCGGCGACGTCGGGGTTCTTCTTCTGCGGCATCATCGACGAGCCGGTGGCGTGGGCGTCGGCCATCTCGACGAAGCCGAACTCCTGCGTCGACCACCACACCATCTCCTCCGCGATACGCGAGAGGTGAACCGACGCGATGGAGAGGGCCGCGAGCAGCTCGAGGAGGAAGTCCCGATCGGCCGTGGCGTCGAGGCTGTTGCGCGCCGGCCGGTCGAAGCCGAGGAGCCCCGCGGTGAGCGCACGATCGAGCGGGAAGGTGGTGCCGCACACCGCGCCGGCGCCGAGGGGGCACTCGTTCATCCGGTGGGCGCAGTCGTCGAGGCGGCCCTTGTCGCGCTCGAGCATCTCGACCCACGCGAGGAGGTGGTGGGCGAGGCGGTTGGGCTGCGCCCGCTGCGTGTGGGTGTAGGCCGGCAGGAGCGTGTCGATCTCGTCGTCGGCCCGCGTGACGAGCGTGAGGGCGAGGCGGTCGAGGGCGCGGCCGACGCGGGTGCAGGCGTCGCGGGCCCACAGGCGCATGTCGGTGGCCACCTGGTCGTTGCGCGAGCGACCGGTGTGGAGCCGCGCGCCGACGTCGCCCTCGCGCGCCGTCAGGGTCGACTCGACGTTCATGTGAACGTCCTCCTTCGCCGCGTCCCATTCGAAGGTGCCCGCGCGCACCTCGGCGCGAATCTTCCCGAGGCCCCGCTGGATGGCGGTGAGCTCGTCGGCGGTGAGCACCCCGATGGACTGGAGCATCTCGGCGTGGGCGAGGGAGCCCGCGATGTCCTCGTCGGCGAGGCGCTGGTCGAAGCTGACGCTCTCCAGAAAGCGGGCAGCGTGGGCGTCGGTGGGCTCTTGAAATCGGCCGCCCCAGGCGGTCTTGGTTGCCATGGCGGGAGAGGGAATCCGCCATGCGCCGCCGCCCTGTCAATGACGTATCGTCGTGCGCCCGCAGGAGGCCCCGTTGGACACCCCCGCCGTTACGCTCCAGTCCCCGAGGATCGCGGTCTTCCGCATGCGCGCGGCGGCGCGGTGGCACGTGCTCGCCACCGTGATGATCCCAGCGTCGCTGGGGCTCCCGTTGCTGGTGGCGTTCGAGGCGCCGTCGTGGTTCGTCCCGATGTTCGTGGTGTGCGCCAGCGTCGCCCTGGTGTCGGCGGTCGTGGCCCAGTTGCTCCGGTCGCCCGCCTGGCGGAGCGGCGCGCTCGAGGTCGGGGCGGCGGGCGTTCGCGTGCAGTTCGGTCGGCGGACGTTGGAGATCCCGCGGACGTCGTTGGAGCGGGCGGTGGTGCTCCAGGGGGTGGAGGGCGCGCAGCTCGAGCTCCACCTGAGGGGCGGCGACCTCGTGCGCCTGGCGATCGCTTCAGCGGACGAAGGGAAGCGCTTTGTCCGCGAGGCGGGGCTACCGAAGTACCCCAGCGTGGAGGAGATTCGCTTCGTCACGACGGCCCATCAGGCCGTGGTCTTCGCCCTCCGCTGGATGATGGGTATCTTCCTCGTGAGCCTGACCGCGGGGGCGCTCTTCGGGTTGTTCGGCGGTGACGTTTCGGAGCAGGTGGGCGGCCTCGTGTTCGCCGCGGCGGTCGTCGTGATGACCACCCTCGTGGGTTGGACGACCCTCCCGCGCTGGCTGCAGGTGGGCGCCGATGGGGTCGTCGTGCGCACGGGACCCTTCCGGCGCTTCGTCCCCTACGCCGCCGTCACGGACGTGCAAGCCGGCGCCGCCGGGCTCGTGCTGGGGACATCCCTCGGCGAGATCTTCAGCTTCTTCGCCGCGCCACCGTACGAAGACGCGCCACAGCGAGGCCTCCTCGCCATCGGCGCGCGCATGGAGACGTGGCGACTCCAGTCGATGTGCGAGCGCGGGAGCCTGGAGCGCGGCGGCCGCGACATCGCGACGTGGCGTGACGCGGTGGCGGCCGAGGTGGGCGGGGCGGGGGTGTTTCGCGACGCCGCCTTCGGGCGCGAGGCCCTCGTCGAGCTGGTGGAGTCCCCGGTGGCCTTGCCGACCCAACGACTCGGCGCCGCGCTGGCGCTCGCCGACGCGGGAGACGACATGCGGACGCGCGTGCGGGTGGCCGCCGACGCGTGCGCCAACGCCTCGCTGCAACAGGCGCTGGGGGCCGTGCTGGAGCAGCGGCTCGACGAGGCGATGGCCCAACGGGTGGAGCGCGCCGAGGCCGACGAGGTCTGAGCGTCTTGCGACCGGTCTACGGGGCGCAGTCGCTGGCATCGGCGGCAGGGATCGCGGGCGCACCACGCGCGAGGCCGCGGAGAAAACAGCGGTAGTCGCGCTTGGGAGCGTCGGTCTGGAAGGCCACCTCGTGGCCATCTTCGACGCCGTCCTCGCGGTACTGACGCACCACGCGGGTGAACCCTTCGCGGTTCAGGGCGACCGCTCCGAGGCGGGCGCTGAGTCCGCGCAACGGCAGCAGCCCCGCGAGCGGATCGAAGGCGCTGAGCCGGGCATCGGCGCCGTCGAGGGGAGGGCCCGCGAGGTCGAGGCCGAGCGAGAGGCTCGCGGCGTTGGCGATGGGCGGGAGGATGTAGCGGTCGACGATCCCCTGCGTCATGAGCACGTGGCGTTGGGCGGACGCGCGGGCGGCGAAGGGGGCGACGTCGGCGCTCTCCAAGGCCCACTGGAGCATCGTGAGGGCGGGGTCGTCGACCGCGAGGCGCGCGCCGACGGTGTTGTACCGCAGCAGGGCTTCGGCGAAGGGGCGGATGGCGATGGGGCGCTGCTTGTGGACGACGTTCTCGATCCAGCTCGCGCCGGCGCCTGAGAGGAGCAGCGCGCGGTAGCGGGGCTCGAACGCGACGGCGAGCGGCGCGATGGAGGCGCCCATGGAGTGCCCCATGAGGGCCGTGAGGGAGGGGTCGAGGCGGGCGCTGTGGTCGGGCGCGGTGAGGCCCGCGCAGGCGCTGGTGTCGATGCGCAGGTCGCGCAGCGCGTCGAGGAGGAGAATCGCTTCGAGTGCGCTCTGGCGGACGTTGTCGCGCAGCGCCCCGAGGTTCGAGACGTTGAACATCAGAAACTGCTCGTCGCCGCGGGAGACGTTGCGCACGCCGCCGTGGGGTCCGTCCCAGCTCGCGCCGGCGAAGCCCTCCCGCGCAAACTCCCGCGCCGGACCGGTCCCCGGGACGAGCACCATCCCGTCGCGCCCGCGCACGCCGCGGTCGACGAGCGGTCGATCACCGCCGCCGCCCGTGCGGATGAACACCACCAACGGGAAGCCCGCCGCGGGCATCACGCGCCGCGGGAGCGTCACGAAGAGCCGCGAGGGCTCGCGGTGCGGCGCGGCGTCGGCGGCGCCCCAGCGGCCCCCGTCCGTGGCGTAGGGAGGCGTTCCTTCCTGCCACGAGGGGAGGTCGATGGCGGCTTCGTAGACGCAGAAGTCGGGGAAGGTCTCGCGCGGCATCGGCGCGGCGGTGACACGGATGGGGGCGGCGGCGCGGGCGAGGGCGACGCGGCGCTCGAAGGACGCGGTGGGCGCACCCGTGCGGAAGACGGCGAGCCCCACGATGTCGCGCACGCCCGCGGTGTCGAGCGCGCGGAGGGCGTCGCGGTAGCGCGTCGCGGCAGCGTCCGCGAGGCCCGGGAGGGGAGCGTTCGCGCGGAAGGCAGCGAGCGCGGGGGACGGGGCGAGGGGGGCGCCCGCGGCGGTGCGGACGCGCGGCGTGACGACGAGCGCGTACGTGCGGGACGGGTCGAGGGCGGCGCCCTGGAGCGGTACGGCGGCGAGCAGGTGGGGCGTGCGCGAGGGGGCGTCGTCGGCGCGGAAGGTGACGCGGATGGGGACGCGCGCGGTGCCTGCGCTGGGGCCGTCCACGGGGGTGAGGAAGACGCTCGCGGAGGTTGTGACGCTGGCCGGGAGATCGGGCAGCGAGGCGGGGTCGAGCGCGGCCGTGGTGGTGAGGAAGATGCCGCCCGTGGTGGCGAAGCCGTCGGGGTCCTGGGCGAGCGTGAGGATGCCCTGGAGGTAGGGGGAGGGGGCGGCGGCGGGGAAGTCGTCGAGGCGGTAGCCCGTGGCCGTGCGGCGGTGCTCGCTGGGGAAGGGGGCGGCGAAGAAGGGCGCGTCGGGGCGGAAATCCATCGCGACCGTGGCGGGCGCCGCGGGGGAGGGGTCGGCGCTGCACGCGAGCAGAAGCGTCGTGAAGGCGAGCGATGGGCGCGACACGGCCGCACGATAGCCGAGACGGAGCGAGCGAAGGGGGGCCGAGGGGACGGCGGAGAGGGGGCGAAGATTTCCTTGACAGGGTTGGAGGAGCGGGATAGATAACGCGTCCTTCTCGGGGCGTAGCGCAGCCTGGTAGCGCACCTGGTTCGGGACCAGGGAGTCGGAGGTTCAAATCCTCTCGCCCCGACTCTATTTCCTGTCGGTGTTTCTCGGGGGTTGGTGGATTCGCTGGGGGCTCGGGAGTTTTACGCGGAGTTTTGCTCCCGTGATGCTCGCCCTCCCCGTCTGCACCCACATGCAGCTTCGCGAGCCCAGCACAGAGGCGCGCCCCCTGCGTCCGGGTAGAGCCGTCGTACGCTGTCTTGGGGGTCACGGTTGGCCCGCTGGGTCGAGCTGTCGAACGGCGACAGGTTCGCGTTCGTGATCGACAAGGGGGCGAAGGATGGGGCCGTCGTGCGGCTGGAGGACTGGGGCGCGTGCGACTCCTACGGCGCAGCGGACGCGGGAGCAGCGGGCGCAGGAGCAGCGGGCGCAGGAGCAGCCGCGCCGGGCTGAGCGGAGACGGGGGAGTTCAGGATCACTTGCCCTTGGGTGTAGATGTACGACGCCTGCCGACCGCAGCCCGTCGCGCCGTAGGACCCGCCCGCGTTCCAGTTCTCGCGGAGCGTCACCACCTGCACCTGGGGCTCCGGGCAGCTCATGTCGAATGCGGCCCGCGTGCGGACGTTCGCCCGCCAGCTCTCGTAGCTGGAGCCGCACGCGAACAGGGAGAGGGCGCAGAGTGCTGCGAAGGCGGCGCATCCAACGGTCTTCTTCATCACGGAGCCTCCAGGGGTCGGCGACGGAGTGACGTCATCCGACGCTGTATCGATCGCGCCTCGTCGCACCAGCTGGTGCTCCAGGGACGCGGAGTGGGCGGCGATAAAGCAATCAACGCCGCGCCTCGTCAAGATCGTCGACACGCGGCAGAGCCGGCTCCAGGTGTCACAGGTGTTCCAATTCTGGCGCGGCACGTGGCGCCTCGTTGCCAACGGGGGCGATGGTGGCGAGCGAGGCGAGCCTTTCTTCCTGCGTCGTCGTCAGCGTCCGTCCGTCACACGTCGCCGCGCTCCAGTCGCTCGTCGAACCCAGAGCACGTCATCGTAGGATGGACGCTCCGCACGCGGCTGGGGCAGCACACGACGAAGAGGTGCTTCGAGCGCGCCGCGGGGATGGCCCTGCTGGCGCGACGCGGAAAGGTAGAGGGCTCCGCGCGGTGGGGGGATACCGCCGGAGCCCAGTGGCCCATGGAGGGGCGTCCATGAGCAACGACAAGGAGAGGACCGACGACACGAACCGCAACCCCGTCTTCGTCTCCGAGTGATCGGCGACGGCGACGATGCCCACCCGCTCGTGCAGGTGGCGCATGGACGCTCACCGCTCCGGGGGCCACGGGCTACTCGGGCGTGCAGCGTGTGGGTGACGGCGATCGGACTGCCGCTCGCGGGCTACGTGCTCCCGTCGCGGGGTTGACCGCGGGTGGTCAGATGTCGCCGCTGATGATGACGTCGCCGAAGGAGCGCGGTCGGGCGCCGACGACGTTGCCGATCTGGGTGGCCCCGAGCGAGTAGCCCGCGCGGACGGCGGTGCGGACCTTCAGGGTGGTGCGGGCGGGGGCGGTGGTCGTCGTGGTGGTCGTGGTCTTCATGGCGGTTGATCCTTGCTGGCGGCGTTGTTGCCGGTGACTTCTCCTAGAGCAGCGCGCGTGCCAGCCGCTGGAGCGCCTCGAGCGGGGCTTCGGTGGCGTCGGTCGCGCAGCTCCTGCACAACCCGCGCAACGGGGATGGCAGACGTCCGCCCGCGTTGCGCAACTCCTTCGCCGCCGACGTCGTCCCAGCGTCGCGCCCCAGGGACCGCCCCACCGCCAGCAACCCGCACGCGGCGCGCGCCGCCGCGATGGCGACCCAACGTGCGCGGCGTCGGTCGGGGGGCGGGGAGAGGGTCTCGACGAGGGAGAGCGTCAGATGCTGAATCCGCTCGCTCTTCCGGGCCTCTGGCCGGGGTGGTACTCGAACCCCACGAGGAAAGACCACGGCGAGACCCCTGATGTTCCTAGCCCTCACGTTCGGTTGCGCGGGATTCGCCTGCAGCCCTGAGGAGGTTCCCCAACGCTACCAGGGGAACCTCTCGAGCGTCGCGACGACCAACGGCGTCCGCGACCAGACGCTGCTGCTGGGGGGCGTGTTCGTGACGGTGTACCGCACCGACGGAGTGGTCACGCGGATCGCGTACAACGACACCTGTTCCGTGCGGGTGACGGCCAGCGGCACCGCGCTGACCCCCGACGCCAACCAGACCTGCACGGCGCAATTCGGGCGCTCGAAGTTCGTGGGCCCGGGCACCGTCCGGGTCAGCTATGTGTCCAGGACTTTCATGCCCAGCGCGGTGACCTTCACCCAGCAACCCAACGGTCGTATCGCGACCACGGTCTCGGGCGAGGTGTCATCGACCTCGACCGGGGTCCCGCAGACGACCGTCCTGCGGCTCTCCTTCGAGTCGTCGGGGCCGTAGCGACGCGGGGCTACGGGCTGCGCGGCCCGTCGGGACGTCGTGCGGCCCGTCGGGACGTCGCGCGGCCCGAAGCCGCCCGCTTCGTCGCTCAGGGAGCGTTGACAACACCGTCACAGGTCGTCGTGCCCGCCCTTCTCGATGATGTCTCGGAAGGTGTCGGGGTAGTCCTTCCCGAAGCACTTGTTGAAGTGCGTCGTGACGCGTCGGATGGCCTGCGCCTGCGCGTCGCTGCACTTCCAGCAGTGGGGGTAGACGAGCTGTGGGAGCTCCATCAGCCCGCGCGCCACGAGGGCCGTCGGCGGCTGGTGGTCGGCGATCCACGAGATGTTGCGGAAGGGGTCGACCTGCCGCGCGACGTCCGTGCAGGTGTGGCACCCGAGGTGCGCCCCCACCCGCCGCATGAGCGCGTCGTCGATGCCGTCGAAGCTCCCCGCGCCGCCGGTGGTCACCAGGCGCCCGAGAGGGGCGCTCTGAAGCTCGCCGCGGAGGTCTTCGGGCGCCATCCAGCCGCCCATCGGGCGCAGGGCCACGCGGACAAAATCGTCCCAGCCTGAGGTGGTGCCGTCGGCCTGCACGAACGCGTCGCGGAGCCACGCGA